>JBOGTO010000082.1:0-1529 GCA_050695155.1 Ktedonobacteraceae bacterium | reverse complement strand
GGTTGCCCCATTCGGAATCTCAGGGTTCATCGCTCGCATGCAGCTCCCCCTGAACGTTTCGCCGGTCTCCGCGTCCTTCATCGGCCTTCAGCGCCTGGGCATCCACCGCGTCCTCTTCTTCGCTTGTGACTCGTGCATAACCATCTTCGCTGCTTCATTCTCGCAGCCCTGGCTGGCACGCTCCAAGCTCCTCTGTCTTGCCTGTTCTCTTCTGTTCGGTTCGTTCTTCTGCCCTCGGCAAAATTGAAGTAATTATTCTCTATTCGGTTGTCAATGTGCTTCCATTGCTTGACGCCCGTGTATGATGCCATACTTTTTCTGGCTTGTCAACACTTTTAGCGGCGAAATCCGCGCGAAAAAAGAAATTAGCCCGAATGTACTAAAGGATGAAAGAGTATTTGACGAACATTTCGGGAGTTCGGTATGCTTCCTATGTTAAAGACAATTTTGGGGTGTTGCTTATTGTGGAGGGAAAACCACGCGATGAAGTATTTTTTCTGGATCGCTTTCGCCGTATTTCTGGCGGCCTCAATTCCGCATGTTGCCTATTTCTTTGCCTCGTTTGAACCATCGCAGGGATCAACTGGCGTCTGGTGGTGGATAGTCAGCTATGCCATCGCCATTAGCATTGATGTAACGGTCTACCTTCTTTCCTGGACTGCTTTCCAACGCTATCGCCGCTACCGCACTGCCAGGGCGGTCTGGCAACACTGGCTGCTGATAGTGATGTGTACTGTGTTTTCCTGGGCGGTCAACTGGGCCTATGCGAAACAGTTTCACAGCACAACGATGCTGAGTTCCGCGGAGTCGGCAGCGCCCTGGTTGACCAATGTGTTCCCTTTTATGGCAAGCGCGTTTCCCTTGTTGGGTATCGTCTATACCATGATGGCTGAAACGATTTCAGAGACGAGTACCGAGGAGAAACAGGAAAAAGCGCAGCAGTTATCCGCTCTTACAGAGCTTGCCAGGCAAACAAGCCTGCCCATTGCAACGCTGCGCCGCGCTTTAACGAGCGGCAGTCGCTTGAACGCCGCCAATCTGCTGTCGATCACCAATAACGCCAGTGCCGCGCAGACGGTGGAGGAGAACATAAACCCGACTCCTACTCCATCGGCTGTCACGCGGGAAGCCGAAGCCAACGATCCAAACCGTCCAATCACAGGGCAGATTGTAGCTATTGGGCGAGACACAATGAATGGTGTAACTGAGCAAACCCTCAATGCACCGCTCGCCGGAGGGCCGACCGATGGAAATCCCGACAAGCTTCAGATGACCATCGAGGCGCTCAGGAGCAACCCTGACATCACGGATGCGCAACTCGCCGAGTACCTGACCTTGAAACGCCCGGCCAGCGCGCGCTTCTGGCGGCTCAAGGCTATCGAAATTCTCAACGCGCCAGGCCGCAGTTCGACCGCGCCGACGCCGGTTGTCAATACGAATGACATGTGGACAACCTCCGCAGCCATATCGAACGGTAACAAGGCGATGTAAAAGTTGGGCGAAGGCGACCGCCAGGGTCGCCTCTACTA
>JBOGTO010000081.1:0-8143 GCA_050695155.1 Ktedonobacteraceae bacterium | reverse complement strand
TGTCAACGCCAGAGCTAGTGTAACATAACCCAGCCTGGGAAGCAAACGCTGTGCATCAGGGGTGCAGGACGATGTACAAGTTGGGGAGAGAGGCAAGGTATAAGGAAGCACAAAGGCGACCGCAAGGGTCGCCTCTACTATGAACGAGCGTGGCAAGCCGCCTCGTGGTCCTAGTAGAGGCGACCCTTGCGGTCGCCTTGCTTTATACGACCCTGGCGGTCGCCTTTCCTCTCTCCCAACTTGTACATCGCCCTGATACACTAAGATCAGTAACGCTTTTGTAACGCGGCTGTGGTAATATGATATGCATATGATAGCTTATTATGCAGCCGCAATATTATTTGAAAATGAAAAAATTTTATTAGGAGTGTGACCTGTTGCCAGCATTGGCGGTAGATGATATAGGGAGACCTCATGAACTTACCCGCTCCATCTACAGGAACAAACGCGCAATCCAATCACCAGAGCGAAGCAGCGTCAGGAGAGCAGAGATCAGCTCTGCTGTTCGCGCGCATCGGATGTGCGGTAGCCGCCGCTTTTGGCATCGGGCTTTTTGTAGCCACGCTCCCTACCTACGTTGCCTACCTATACCAGCCCTGTGCATCCGCCTCTTGCATTTATGGTCAACTCCCCGAAAATGCTGTGCAGGCACTGCATAGCTCAGGATTGTCCTTGAGCGCGTATGTTATTGTAAATGTTACGCTTGTAATCATCACCGGACTGCTATGTACTGCTGTAGCGGCTCTCCTTCTCTGGCGTAAGTCCGATAACTGGATAGCGATCCTGGTTGCCTTTCTGCTGGTAGTACTCGGCGCAACCAACACTATCATCTCTCCTCCCATAGTGCAACCCTTACTTGGAGAAAGGCCAGGCACGTTCGTTGCCGACTTCTCAAATTTCCTGGGCGCAATATCGCTTCCCCTGCTCTTTTCCCTCTTTCCCAACGGGCGCTTTGTCCCACGCTGGACCCGTTGGGTAGCAATCGCTTTGATCGTCCCGGCGCTCATGCTAACCATCCTTCCGCCATTCGTAACTGTCCCCGCCATCGTTCCTACCCTCAGTGAAGTCTTTTTTTCGCTTGGCGCGCTCTGCCTCATAGGAGCACAAATTTATCGCTACCGGCGGGTATCCACACCAGTAGAACGGCAGCAGACCAAATGGGTGATATTTGGCTTCGCACTGGTTGCTCTTATCGCCCTCGGAACGACCATCCCTGAAAGCATCCTCGCGCAATCGGGTCAACCCGACTCCCCTTACAGGATCATCGCCATTCTGGCCGGGTCAAGCATCGGCATCCCCATCGCGCTGTGTTTTGGCATCGCTATCCTGCGCTCCCACCTGTACGACATCGATGTACTGATCAACCGCACCCTGGTCTACGGCTCGCTCACTGCTGTCCTGGCTTTGATCTACGTGGGAAGTGTCATTGGCTTACAGGCGCTGGTAAGCACAATCACAGGGCATTTCTCGCTAGCGTCACAGTCGCCCGTGGTGCTTGTCGCTTCCACGCTGGTCATCGCGGCATTATTCCAGCCCTTGCGGCGGCGTCTCCAGCAGCTCATCGCTCGCCGCTTCTATCGTCGCAAGTACGACGCGGCCCGCACACTGGCAGCTTTCAGCGCCATGTTGCGTCACGAGGTAGACCTGGATGGGTTACACGAGCAATTGTTGACAGTCGTCGAGGAGACCATGCAGCCAGCGCACATCTCGCTATGGCTACGCGCCTCGAGTCAAGACGGAGATGTCCCTGCCAGCCATTAAACTGGCTATCCAGCCCCAATCGGCCAATTATGGCCGATCGGCCTTGCTCATCGCAGCCAGCAATTCATCCCGAAAGTCTTGCACGGCTTTTACATCGCCATAGCCTGCCGCTTCTAATTCTTGCAACAACTCATATCCTCTTGAAATGCGATGAGGAGATTGCCAGTCAACCACGTCACGGAAAAACTCGCGTGTCGCTCCGATACAGGCTTCTATCTCGTGTAACATCAGATAGGCTCTCGCTCGATAGAGATGTAACCGGAAGTCCAGCCACAAATTGGCGTCCTTATCCACCTGCCGTTTGAGTTCATCATGTAACGCTAAGGTCTTGCGGGGTTCTTTCACATTGAGATACCCCCGACTGCGAAGCTGGAGAATACCACTCATACGGTGGAAGACAAAATCGGTCCCATCTCCATAGCTATCTTTCAGCGCATCCGCAAGCGATTGCGCTGTATTAATGGCACGCTCAAAACGCAGCGCGTCCCCCGTCCCGGCATAAATGTGGGCCAGATAGGCATTGGCAAAAGCCGCTACATGTTTGCTTGCTTTGAACGAGAGATCGCGCGCCTCTTCCAATGCATTAATGGCATCCTCATAGCGGTGCGCCCTTTTTAACTCCACCCCCATTTTTTGCAGCGCATGAACCGTTAAGACAGGATCATCCAATTGTTTCGCTGTACTATACATAGCCGTAAAAGTTGCCAGCGCCAGATCGTAACGTTTGTTCTCAAAGTGCATCAGCCCCTGAATGCTCTGCTCCTGAGCGCGTAAGCTCAAAAAGCGGGGTTCGAGTTGTGACGGTGGCGGAAGATAGGTCAGAAAATACTCAAAGACACGATGGAGACTTTGCGCGCTTCTTTGTACTTCGGGCAGCGAGGCAATACGACGCAAAGATAAGGTTTGCTTGATGAGCGTTTCGGTGACATCCAACGTCGTGTCATACATGCGATGGCCGTAGCCAGGTAAAGTATGAGGATCGAACGGGTTATATTCTGAAAGGCCAAACTCCCAATGAGGAATTTCTAGCGTCTCGCAAAGCGCGCGTAATGTATATTGATCAGTAATATGCCTCTTTCCCGCTTCAACCAGATGTACATAGTTGACGCTTACCCCATGCTCGCCACTGGCATTCGGCCAGCGTTCAGCAAGTTGGGCCTGCGTTAAATTTCGCTTTTCCCGATACGCTCTAATCACTTTGCCAGGGTGATACTTGCCCATAATACCCCTATCATCTCTATCAAACACTAACCTATTGGTGTGTTTTTCTCTGTTCAATGTTTTCCCAATTGCCTGTATATCCACACGTATAGGTTTCTGTTCTAAATGCACACTACTGCTTATGATTACTGGTAAGTGAGAGACCTTTGCGGAAATTGTATCACACCTATTTGTATGAAAGGAATATACCTGTGCAAGAGAACAAAAGCGAAGTGGCGCGTTTCAGGGAACAGCAGGCACTGGAGGAAGAGGCGGCGCGGCTGGCTCTCTCTGGCTTAGCCATGACAGCGCGGCATGATTTCATCAATGCGCGAATGCAGCGCGGCGGGGAGCATATCTTGCAATTGATCGCCCAGGGCAAGCACGAAGAGGCGCAGGTGCTGATGAATAGCGACCATTGGGGCAGAGAGGAAACGGCGCCACAAAGAAAAGGGGAAGGGCGCAAAAGGAAGAGCCATGCATAAATATCATCTGAACCGCTTGCCGACGTTGGCGCTCAGCTTTAATGATGTGGTATCGGTGCGCAGCATTATTCGCGCCTATATCACCTACACGCGCCGGGTGAGCCAGCCGACACGCGAGCGCGATGAGCAGATGCATGTGCTGGAAAGCCTGTACTTGCGACTGACGAATCTGCCCACCAACGTAACAGATATGGCTCTGCTGCTGAGTACGGCAGAAGTGGCGGCGCTCGATTGCGCCATCGCGGGATTCTGCACCTTTGTGCGCGCAAAGGTTCCACCCTCACGCGAACGAGACGAGACCTTGCGGGATGTCGAACGAATGCGTCAGGTGCTGGCACGAATGCTTTAGATTTATGATTCACTACAATGGCGATGAACATATGAGGTATCACGGGTAATCTTCACAGTCTTAGTGGGAGAAAATTAATTGAGGCTCTGCCGGGTCGTTGTTATCAACGATCACATCCGCCCGTGTCTGTGGATGCGCTATTTGAAAATAGAGTCGTTGTCCGGGGATATAGCGTTGCAGGTAGCGGGCCTGAACTGCTTCTGGCAAGCCAAAAAGTGCCTGGTCGCGTACCATAGCGCGTTGCAAAGCCACCTCAAAATCTACATGTATAAAGATGCGATAGTCCCACAGGGCGTTTAATTCAGGACGCAGGAGGAAGACGCCATCGAAGAGCAGTATAGCATTGGGAGGCGCTTGCTCTTCTTTTGTGACAAGAGGAACATCATGGCGAACATCAAATATCGCGCGTCGATAACGTCTACTGCCTTGCGGCCCCAATGGGTAAAGAAGTGCAGATTGCAGAGAGGGATAATCGAATGAATCCTCGTAGTATCCTGCGGGTGAATCTGGCCCTCGCTGATAGCGCTGGCTGCGAGGGCGGTGGAAACCGTCGATAGAAGCGCGGATCACCGGCCTTCCTCGTCGCTCGATCACTGGAACAAGTTGATCCGCTAATGTTGTTTTGCCGGAAGCATCGATACCATCGATTGCTACCCGAAGTGGGTGCGAGTGCTGCAAGGAAACCATTGTATCCGCAAGTTGAGAGAGAACGATCCCTCGTGTCACAATGTTAGTTCCTTTCAGCGACTCGCTATCACTTTATGGCTGGTTAAAGACCGGCCAGCAACCCATTCAGACGGTTGACGAAGCTTACCGGGTCGTCCAGTTGTTCACCAAGCGTTAGCGTAGATTGATCGAAGAGTACGTAGGCCCAATCGCTGAACTTCTGCTCGTCGGTTTCGTTGCTAACTTTCAGGATGATGGGGTGGTGCGGATTGATCTCAAGGATGGGCTTCATGGTCGGCAGCTTCTGGCCGCTGGCTTTCAGCAGGCGCAGCAAGCTGGGGTCCATGTCGTACTCGTCGGCTACCAGGCAGGCGGGCGAGGTGGTCAGGCGGGTTGAGACGCGCACGGTCTTCACCTGATCCTTTAAGACATCTTTGAGGCGGTCTACCAGCGTTTGTACTTCGCTGACCGTCTGTTGTTCCTCTGCTGGTTTTTCCTCCACATCCTTGATGTTGTCCAGGTCTACTTCGCCGCGCGAGATGGACTGGAGTTGCTTGCCGTCAAACTCGTGCAATTCCGCGCCCAGCAGGTGATCTACCGGGTCGGAGAGCAACAGTACTTCGACGCCCTTTTTCTTGAAGATTTCCAGCAATGGGCTGTTGGCGGCAGCGGCGTAGCTGTCGGCGATCATGTAGTAAATCTTGTCCTGGCCCTCTTTCATACGCGCAACGTAGGTTTCGAGCGAAACGTCCTGCGTCTCGCTGCCAGAAGCGGTCGAGGCGAAGCGCAGCAGTTTCGCTATCGCTTCGCGGTTGCTGGCATCTTCGGCGATGCCCTCTTTGAGGACGCGGCCAAACTCGTTCCAGAAGGTAACGTACTTCTCCGACTCTTTATTCGCCAGGTCGCTAAAGAGGCCAAGCATCTTTTTGACGGCGTTGGAGCGGATGGCATCGATGAGCTTGTTCTGCTGCAAGATTTCGCGCGAGACATTCAAGGGCAGATCGTTGGAGTCTACGATGCCGCGCACAAAGCGTAGATAGCCGGGCATGAGTTGTTCGGCGTCGTCCATAATGAAGACACGCCGCACGTAGAGTTTGACGCCGTGACGCTGCTCGCGGTTCCACAAGTCGAACGGCGCGCGAGTGGGTACATAGAGTAGCAGGGTATATTCTTGCGTACCCTCCATGCGGCTATGCACATGGGCTAAAGGGTCTTCGAAATCGTGCGCGACATGCTTGTAGAACTCATTATATTCTTCCTGGCTGATCTCGCTTTTCGGGCGCGTCCAGAGGGCGGCGGCGCTATTGACGCGCTCCTCTTCGTCCTTATCAGGCTCCTCCACCTTCATCAAGATGGGTATGACGATATGGTCTGAATATTTTTTGATGATGGAAGTCAGGCGGTACCTGGAGAGCAGGTCATCTTCGCCTTCGCGCAGGTGTAAGACAACCTCTGTGCCACGCACGGGTTTCTCGATCATTTCGAGGGTGTATTCGCCCTGCCCCTCGGATTCCCAGCGCACCCCTTCATCAGGTTGCATACCGGCCTTGCGGGTGGTCAGCGTGACCCTGTCGGCCACCACGAACGAGGAATAGAAACCCACGCCGAACTGCCCGATCAGGTTGGCATCTTTTTGCTGGTCGCCCGTCAGTGACGAGAAAAATTCGTGCGTCCCCGATTTGGCAATAGTGCCGATGTTCTCAATCACTTCGTCGCGCGTCATGCCGATGCCATTATCAGTGACAGTAATGGTACGCGCATCTTTATCATAGGCCACATGAATATTTAACTCGGTATCTTGCTCGAGCAGAGCCGCATCTGATAGCGCGGCAAAACGCAACCGGTCGATAGCGTCCGATGCGTTCGAGATCAGTTCGCGCAGAAAAATCTCCTTATTGCTATATAAGGAGTGAATCATGAGATCAAGCAGTTGTTTGACTTCCGCCTGGAAGCCCATGGTTTCTTTATGTGTTTCCACCGTCATATCGTCTTGCTCCTTCTTCATCAATGTCAATGGACGCCATAACAAGCACTCATGGCGTATTTCATAGTGTAATGTATCAAACTCCCCTCATTTTTACAAGGGGCTAAACAGGCTTGTGATACACTATCCATAAGAACGAACTTATTGTTAAGGAACCACCATGCATAATCCACAACAACAGCAACATTCACTCGCCGCGCAAACACACGCCAATGTCCCGTTAGCTCTGGCATCTTCGTTACAGGATATGGCGAGTTCGCCTACGCTTGCTATTAACGAAGCGGTAGCGGCAAGACGCGCTGCCGGGCGCAAGACTATTCATCTTGGTTTTGGCGAGGCATCGTTTCCTTTGCATCCATTGCTCAATGAAGCGATGGCACGCGCCGCGAAACATACCGGTTACGCTCCGGTAGCGGGCATTCCTTCGCTGCGGCAGGCCATCGCTGCCTACCTGGGGCGCACGCGCGGCCTGACCTTCACTCCTGATAACATCATTGTGGCTCCTGGCAGCAAGCCTTTGCTTTATACGTTGCTACAGGCGTTAGAAGGCGATGTGCTTTTGCCTGTGCCATCGTGGGTCAGCTATGCGCCACAGGCGCGACTGGCAGGTCGGCGCGTAATTGCTGTCGAGACTGATGCGAGCGACCATCATCGGCTGACGCCACAGGCACTTGCGGATGCGCTGGCACGCGCGCGTTTTGAGGGAGGCAACCCGCGCATATTGATTGTCAATACACCAAGCAACCCGACGGGCAGCATGTTTTCTCACGAGGATGCGCAGTCCATCGCGCACTGGTCGCGCGAGTATGGCATCACGCTTATCAGCGATGAGATATACGCGGAACTGGCGCATGGATGGCGCGAACACGTCTCACCCGCGCAATTTTACCCGGAGGGCTGCATTGTGACGGGCGGACTCTCCAAAGCGTTCTCGGCTGGCGGCTGGCGACTTGGCTATGCCGCGCTTCCAGGAGGTGCGACAGGTAAGCAACTGATGAAGTCGATGCGGGCGCTCGCCAGCGAAATCTGGTCGTCCGCGACAACGCCAGTGCAAGAAGCCGCCGCCGTCGCCTATAGCGACAACGCCGAACTCACTGCGTATGTTAAGGCATCGGCGTTCATACACGGTTACGCCACCGCTCGACTATACGAAGCACTGATTGAGGCTGGCGCGTTGTGTCCGCGCCCGGCAGGCGGTTTTTACCTCTATCCCGACTTCGCACCCTGGCGGGATGCGCTGCTCAAACGGGGTGTGTCTACCAGCGAGCAACTGGCGATGCACCTGTTAGAGCAATGGGATATTGCGGCCTTGCCAGGCACGGCCTTTGGCGAACAGCCGCAGGAACTGCGCTTACGGCTGGCGACCAGTATGCTCTACACACCGCAAGAGGCACAAACGGAAAGCGAGCGCGAGGCGATACTATGGGCAATGCTGGGTCAGGCTGAGAAGTGGACGAATGGTGAGCAGGCGGATGGGATTGTATTGGAGATGCCAGCGCTTGTGCAGGCGGGGGCGCGGTTGAGGGAGTTTATGGAGTCGCTGACATAATAAAAGAGTTTATGCAGCCATTGAAAAAGGCACGAGGGCGACCGCAAGGGTCCCCACCCATCCCCTTTCACTCGTAGGTTTTTTGAAAGGTGCCAGTCTCGCCTGTCATTCCTCGCAGGCGACCGCCTGGGGAGGTCTGGAAGAATCTC
>JBOGTO010000080.1:0-4994 GCA_050695155.1 Ktedonobacteraceae bacterium | reverse complement strand
GAAAGATTATAATGTGGAGCAAATTGAAAGCAAACTTTTTGCCAACTCTGATCGGGGGTTTCCGTTTCGCTTAGCAGCGTACCATCCATATCAAAGAGTATTACTCTGGGGGAAGTTCTCTCTCTCGTCTCCATAGCCAAAAGTATATCATATATATGTATATGGAGGTAATGCGGCATTCCCACCCGCCTTGTCACAAAAGTTGACGGTGACGCATTTAATGAATATTGGTATGATATGCTTTGCGGTTAGAGGCATGGTGACCGAGAGGATACATGGCGACCGAATCCAAACAAGACGACCGCCAGGGTCGCCTCTACTATACTGCGGCTTCACAGGCCGCTTCATTCGTCTATAGTAGTGGCGACCCTTGCGGTCGCCATGCTCTAACACTCTACATGCTAAATCTTTAACAGGCTCTTACTTTGTCTTCGGCAGCTTGCTCATGGTGCGCAGGCAGCGGGTGCAAATGTTGACATTGCGCATAGCGCCGTTGATTTCAAGACGGCGGCGATGCACATTCAGCACGAAACGGCGGCGTGTGCGTTTCTGTGAGAAGTTAGAATTGTTGCCGTACAACGGCTTGCGTTCGCATATTTCACAACGACCTGACATGTTTTAGTATCCTCTCTATCTCGGTTTTCCAGGGTCTGGTGGCGCGGCGCTGTTCCCTTGATTATCCCTGCGGCTTTTGATATACTGCAAATGTTTCTCAGACCAGTTATCATATCGTTATGATAACAAATGAGATCATCCGTTTATGCCATGCGAGTATATCATGAGTGAACTCGTTTTGGCAAGCATATTAGGAAGAAAAGAAGGCGTATGTCGCGGACACCTGCTATCCCACTGCAAAACGGCGCGCGGCCACTGGGAAAAATCGAGGTCCTGCCTAATGCCATTCACACGATTGCTGTCCAGGCGATCAGCGAGTGCTACGGTGTGGTGGGCATCACCGCGCCGCGCCTGCATTACGGGCAGGCGGTCATATTAGGGCCGGAACATCTGAACCAGGGCGTACAGGTGCGTATTATCAACGATCAGCTTGTGCTGGATGTGTTTGTAGCATTGGAGTACGGGCTGCGTATCTCGGAGATCGCGCATAATATCATGAGCGGCGTCAAGTTTTCGGTTGAAAAAATGCTGGGTGTGCCGGTTGCGCAGGTCAATGTGAATGTGCAGGGATTGAGCCACAGCGCGGCGCAAACGAGCGTGCCGAAACGCGCGAAATTAAGAAAAGAATAAAGTCGTAGGAACTATCTATCATGCAGGAACAGAGACCACGCTCTACAACTTCATTGCATCCCCAGCGCCAACGCCGCATCAGCGTTTTTGATGGGCAGGACTTGAAGAAAGCCATGATGGGGGGCGCGGCATGGTTGGCGGAACACCGCGATGCCATTAACGCGCTCAACGTCTTCCCTGTTCCCGATGGTGACACCGGCTCCAATATGTCGGCCACGATGCAGGCCGCTATGCGCGCGATTGAAAGCAGCGAAGAGACCTCGGCTGGCGTGGTAGCGGCTAAACTGGCGCACGGTGCGTTGCTGGGCGCGCGCGGCAATTCCGGCGTCATCCTTTCACAGATTTTGCGCGGTGTGGCGCAGGGACTCGATAAAAAGCAAACCTTCACGGCCAGCGACCTGGCAAACGCCATGCAGTCCGCGCAGCAACTGGCCTACCGCGCCGTTCTCAAACCGGTCGAGGGAACCATATTGACCGTCGTGCGCGAAACCGCCGAGGCAGCGCAGGGCAGCGCGGGACGCGGAGATGATCTCGTGACGCTCGTGCAGGAGATGGTGATGGCCGCGCGCCAGTCCGTCGCCCGCACGCCCGACCTGCTACCAACTCTAAAACAGGCTGGCGTGGTTGATTCTGGTGGGCAGGGTTTCTGCACTATTTTAGAGGGCATCTGGCGTTATGTGCGCGGTGAGGCTTCACAGGGCGTGGCAGTGCAGGCCGCCGCGAGCGCGTTTCCGGCGGCTGCCGAACCCGTCGCCAAAAAGGGGCGCGTGCAAATCGAGGAAGAGTTTGGTTACGAAGTCGTCTTCCTGCTGCGCGGCGAGCGTCTGGATGTCGAAGGCATTCGCCAGCGCATCATCGACATGGGCGGCGTCTCCACCGTCGTCGCGGGCGACGAGAAGATGCTCAAAGTACATACGCATACCGAATCGCCCGGCAAAATTCTCGACTATGGCGTGAGCCTCGGCAGTCTGCTCGACATCAATATCGAGAATCTTCAGGAACAGAGTCTCACCTACGCGGCGGAGAGCGAGGCCGAACATGCTCAGGACGACGAGCAGCCTTCGACGCAGCAAATTGCTACGGTAGCTGTCGTCTCTGGCTCCGGCTTTGAAAAAGTCTTTGAGGGATTGGGCGTCAGTTCCATTGTGCCGGGCGGGCAGACCATGAATCCCAGCACCGAAGAATTGCTGGCGGCGGTTGAAGCTGTGCCTGCTCAAAAGGTGATTTTACTTCCTAATAATAGCAACGTCATTTTGAGCGCGCGCCAGGTACCCGGTTTGTGCCAGAAAGACATCTACATTGTGCCGTCCGATACCATGCCCCAGGGCATTGCCGCGCTCATTCGCTTTAACTTCGCGGCGGATTTTGAAACCAATTGTCAGGCCATGACCGAGGCAGCCACCAGCATCCATACTGCCGAAATTACCACCGCTGTACGCAGCGTGCAGATTGGCGGTGTGCGCGTGCGCGAGGGCGATTATATCGGCCTCGTGGATGGCAACCTGACGATGGCCGGGCCGGATATGCAGCGCGTGATCCGCGAGACGCTGCAACACATGGACATCCAAAACTTTGAGATTGTCACGCTTTACTATGGCGAGGGCGTCAATGCGCAAGAGGCGGAAGAGACCGCCCGGCGCATCAAACAACTCTACTCAAAGCTTGAGATCGAGGTCATAGATGGAGGGCAACCCCACTATGCCTATATTTTATCAGCAGAATAACGGGCCGAAGCTGGGCCGGATGCCTGCAAGGGGCATCCCTACATGTGGGCAAACCACCCGTCCCCGCCCCGCCAGGCGAGAGGCGGGGTGGGGCAGGGGGCCGCGAAATATGTAGTGACGCCCCTCGTGGGCGTCAGGGGTGGGGTCTGGTGAAATGTAGTGACGCCCCTCGTGGGCGTCAGGGGTGGGGCTTGGTGAAATGTAGTGACGCCCTTTGTGGGCGTCAGGCGCATCAAACTATTTGGCATCTGGAGGATTTTTATGGGTGTTTGTATCGTCACGGATAGTACCGCAGACATTCCGGCGGATATGGCAGCTTCGCTCGGCATTACTATCGTGCCGCTGACCGTCTTTTTCGGCGAGGAAGCGTTTCTGGACGGGATCGAGCTGGATAACGCGGGTTTCTATCGCAAGCTACAGAGCAGTAAGGACTTGCCACGTACTTCGCAGCCCGCGCCCGCTCATTTTCAGGAAGCCTACACCCGTCTGATCGACGAGGGAGCTGACGGTATCCTCTCGGTACATCTTTCCTCGAAGTTAAGCGGTACATACCAGTCAGCTTGCACCGCTCGTGATAGCCTGCCCGCAAGCGCCAGGCATGTGCCTATCGAAGTGATCGACTCAAAAAGCATCAGCGTAGGTATGTCGCGCGCCATTATGCAGGCGGCAGAGCAGGCGCGCCAGGGTTCGGGACTGGAAGAGATTAGAGATCGCGCGCACGATCAGATCGCGCGCACACATATTCTGGCGGTACTCGACACGCTCGAATACGTCAAACGCGGCGGGCGCATCGGCGGCGCGCGAGCGCTGCTTGGCAACATGTTGAGCGTCAAGCCTATTATCGCCCTGAAAGATGGCGAGGTTGTGCCGGTAGAACAGCCACGCACGCGCAGCAAAGCCTATGCGCGGGTCGCGCAACTGTTGGCTGAAAAGGGCAGGATAGAGCATGTCTCCATTGCCGAAGCCAGCGCGGACGTGGGCCAGCAACTGGCGGAGGCCATTAAATCCGCTTATAGCGGCGATGTTCCTATCTTCCGGCTGGGAGCCTCGCTGGGAACGCACACAGGTCCAGGCACAGCCGCCATTGCTTATGTAGTGGCTTCGTAGGAGAACAGATCAGATATGGCACAAAACTATGTTGTACCCGATATTTATTCGGACATGAGCAACCAGTCGCAGGGGTACTTTGCTTTTCGCTTCACCTGCCAGATTTGTCGCTGGCAAATCGACTCGATGCCCATTCGCTCAACGGTCAGCACGGCGACGAACGTGATGGATATAGGCGTCGGGCTGCTCGGCGGTTTCTGGGGGCGTGCTGCCCAGGCAGGCGAGCAGATTTACGGCTCCAAATGGCACCAGGAGCAGGCGCAGGCTTTACAAAAATCCTGGGCATCGGTGCAGCACGAGTTCCATCTCTGCCCCAAATGCCACTATACCGTTTGTATGCGCTGCTATAATCCTAAACTCAACCTTTGCACAAACTGCGCCCCCGATCTCAAGGCCGATGGGGCCAGTTTCCAGCATGAGATGAATGTCGAAGCCCAGCGCCAACAGATTCAGCAGAGCTACCAGGCTCCGCAATTCAATGTTGGCGCGATCCCCTCTGCCGTCACGCCGGACCTGGTGAGACCACCCCAACAGCCACAGATTCAGCCGCCTGTGCCGCCCAGGGCCAACAATCCATTGGCTGGCACGCGCTTCGATACCCCCGGTTATCCTGGGGAAGTGATGTGTCCTACCTGCCGCCATATGGGGCCGCCGGGCAAATTTTGCCAGGATTGCGGCACGAAACTGCCCTTGCCCGATCTCTTCTGTCCCACCTGCGCCGAGAAAGTCGAGCCTGGCGCGCGCTTCTGCCAGGAATGCGGCGCGAAGCTCCAGCAGGCCACATAATTTGAGTGAACTGGCATGGTGAGAGGCTACAGCCTTTCGCCATGCCAGTTCACTCAAATTATTGTTCCCAGAGCGATGGAAAAGTTGCGCCAGAGAGTTTGAGCAAGGCGACCGCCAGGGTCGCCTCTACTA
>JBOGTO010000079.1:0-3335 GCA_050695155.1 Ktedonobacteraceae bacterium | reverse complement strand
AACCGGACGAGGGCGACGCAAGCGTCCCCTCCCCACGTCCGCCCAACCCCCGCCCCTACAGCTTCCTGCATCTTTCCAGAAAACCTGCTAGACAAGCCCGATCCTTGCCCATCATGAATGCCAATTGATCTCTCTTCAAACGCAACCATAACATTTTTCATCCACATATTCCGCTCCTTTCCGCTAAACTCAAGAGGTAACGGTTAAGCATGTCTGGCTTCGAGCGATCAAGATGCAAGGAGGACTATTTATGTCAGAAACCCATCGCAGCGAGATCGCGGCCTTTCGGGAACGGCAGGCGTTAGAGGAAGAGTCCGCGCGGCTGGCGTTGTACGGATTTGCCAGTACCGCCTCACATCAGATGATTACCGCGCGTATGCAACGGGGCGCGGAACGCATCCTCTCTCTCGTCAAAGCAGGTAAGCATGACGAGGCGCAGGCGCTGATGAATACGGACTACTGGCACACCGGCACAGAAGTAGCATCAGAACCTGACGAGAAAAAGACGGTTGTGCCACAGCAAAAAGAAGAAAGAGAGTTAGAGGGGAAAGAACGTGACGCCACAGCATAATTTTCCAACGGTCCAGGTAGGCTTCAACGATCTGTCGGTTCTGCGTAACGTTATTAGTGGCTACCTGGCCTATTCGCGCCGAACAACCATACCCACGCCAGAACGCCAGAAGCAAGCGCGTTTGCTGGAGGGCATCTACCAGCGCCTGACCGCCAGACCCAACGGCGCGGCGGAAGTCCATATCCACCTGCAATTCCAGGAGATTCACGCCCTGAACGCTGCCATGCTCGGTTTCTGCACCTTCGTGCGCCAAAAAGTTCCACCCTCCCGCGACCGCGACGAAACGCTCCAGGATTTGGAGGGATTCCGTCAAATGCTGCTGGCGATGCTTCCAGCGTAACGCATCTGAAGCATCCTCTATTTCTGCTCGAAGGCTAGCCGCACGCCAAGCGCGATTAGCACAACGCCTGTTACCCCCTGTAGGATTTCGCGGACGCGGGTGCCGAAACGGCTTTGCCCGGCCCGGCTGACCAGGTAGCCATAGAGGGCGAGCCAACTTAGAAGGATAGCTTCATAGGCGAGCATCATCAGCAACAGGCGCAGGAGAGGATCGCCTGGACTGATAAATTGTGGCAAAGCCGTGGCAAAGATCGCGCCAGCCTTTGGGTTGAGCAAATTATTTAAGAGTCCCTGCCGGAAGGCAACCCATTCGCTGAGTTGTCTTCCCTGCGGAACTTGTGTTGTCATGTCGGCTTGTCTATGTCCCCGGAAGGTGGCAATCAGGCTGCGCAGGCCGATATACCCCAGGTATGCTGCCCCGGCGAATTTCCAGATAGTGAAAGCGGCAACTGACTCCTCGAGCAGAGCAGCAATACCCAGCACCGACGCAAGCGCCCAAATGATGCTTCCCGTCCCGATACCAAGAGTGGTGAAAAAGGCCGCTCGCCTTCCAGTGAGGAGTGCATGGCGCGTTACCAGGGCTGTATCTGGCCCAGGCGTCATAATCAGCAGCGCCGCTACAGCCAGGTACGTTCCAAATCGCGCGTCGAAGAAACCCATCTCAAATCCCCCTTCAGTACCGGTAAAGAACTCTAGAGTGATATACTGACAAACAGGCAGGTAATTTGAGTCTAAAACACCAGTAGAAGAGGGACAAGCACCAATTCCTGGCAAGCAGAGAGCCATTTTTTGCTTTTTACATATGCCGGACATCAGTAAGAAATGTTTGAATCTCTTTATCATTGGGACAAGTAGCAAGTAAAGCGTGTTCTGCAGATTCGATAAACAGCCTGTTCATAGCGGCTGAATTTAACACTTGAAGCGCTTCCAACGTTTTTTTAGCAGTAGCCAGCCCTTTATCTCGCTCACCTTTACAAGCATATGCTGTCATTAATGGGATTAAAGTAAGAATCTGGCCGATCATCCAATCGGGTAAAAGTGCAAGCATGGCCTGTTCGTAGAATTGAATAGCCTTTGGATAGTCTCTCGTGGTCAAAGCATATTTCCCGTGCAGCGATAGCCAGCTTGCTCTATCAAACTCTCCATTTGGGTTAATTTGGTCAAGATATGCCGCGATTTCATTGAGCTTCTTCTGCGCCAGTACATATTCCTCTTGTTGCATGGCGTTATCGGCCCAAAAGCCGAGGATATGCGCTTTTGACTGGGAGCTTATCATATCTGGCTGATGTTCAGTGAGCCTGAATGCCATCTCAACAAGTTGAGCTGCATCAGCATGTTGTTTAAGATCATAATAGCTATTGGCCTTACAAAGTAAACTCTGTACTATGCTTGATAAATCTCCCGATTCTAAAGCGGCAATGTGTGCTATCTGATGATGTTTGAGAGATTTATGGCAGCGACCCTGAAGCAAAAACCCCATCCCTGTAGTGCGATATATTGCTGATAAAAAAGCCGAGCAATCAACAGGCGCGATAAAATGTTCAGCCTGCTTTATCAAAGCGAGTTGTGTCTGCGCAACAGCAATAACTTGAGGTACACCAATTTTCCCTGTCTGAAAGAGGTTCCATCCATCTCCTATACTTTTACCAAGCGCGTCCGTAATCCGCACTTTCTCCTCCTCCGACACATGTTCACCCGTTGGAAGAGTAATATCGTTTACCATTGCCGTGCCGCTCAATTGCAACAGCTTGCGCCTTGTGATGGTGGGTATACCTTGCGCGCCCTGCATTACTATGCGCAGGGAGTTCAGGATGTTTTCGAGTGACCAGCCTTCCTCGAAGAGTTGGGCGAGGTGGCTGGTTCCCAGCGCGAGCCATGCTCCCGCGTGCTGATCTGTTACAGTGTTGGGCTGCGCGACCAGCAGATCGATGGCCTGTGTGGGTGTATAGTGCGGGGATGGCGCGGCTATATGTGCCAGTGGCGCAGGCGCGTCTACTACTATCGGTAAGTTTTGTGATGGGTTCAGTGTGGTTGGTTGTGGAGTGATCGCTTTCCTATCATCTTGCGTCCAGCCGCGTCCCTGCAAGCCCAGTTCCTTTGGCGTCTTCTTGAAATAGTTGCTCAGGATACGCTGGGTCTTGAGGTTGAGCGGAAACCACTGCTCGGCCCGCCGGATAGTGGAGACACCCAGACCGATTTCTTGCGCCAGTTCGTCTTGCGTCAGACCTTTTTCCACGCGCGCTATGCGCATGGGATGTGCGGGGTACTCATTTGCTTGCATCACTCGCCTCCTCTCGTTTCAAGAGTACCGGGGAGGCACTGTGTTGTCTATACTTTTACCAAGCGCGTCCGTAATCCGCACTTTCTCCTCCTCCGACACATGTTCACCCGTTGGAAGAGTAATATCGTTTACCATTGCCGTGCC
>JBOGTO010000078.1:0-15793 GCA_050695155.1 Ktedonobacteraceae bacterium | reverse complement strand
GTGCAGGATGTGCTTGTGGTCATCTTCTGGGACACAGATTTTCAGCTATGACCACCCATGACTCAAGTCATAGGTCATGGCGCGTTTTTCTCACCTTTTTCACATCCTCGTGCCGCGCAGCTATGCTATAATTTCAGGAAAGAGAGGTTTGCAATGCGTTGAACGCATCTGTACAAATTGCGCGAGGAATAGAATGCATGTCCAGCCCGCCATCAACTGAGGAACATGAAGAATATATCTTTTACAGATTCGGGACAGGGCTTGCTTACATCACGCTCATCATCGGCTACCTGATCGCAATCCTGACTACGACTCACCTGACACTACCTGGTTTCCTGGTGTTTACCGCCTTGCAGGTGTGCTACTGTGTCCTGCTCTGGTGGATGATACGAAATGCGTGGCGCGGTTTCCAGGCATGGCAATTCGTGCCGGCGGCGCTACTGCTGGTAGGTTTAACAGAAATGGTGGGCCTGTTGCCCCTCATGGGTCTCCAGTGGGACTGGCTACTCTTCCTGGTCACGATCTCTCTTTTCTTCTCGATATTTCCATCGCCCGTAGCCATTGGCAGCGGCATTTTTCTTTTCGCAATGATGGCACTAAACCTGTTTGTGATAGATAATTGGAACTGGCCTCTAGTCTACCCCTCGCTGGTGGAACTGCTTCCGGCTTTCGCCCTGGTAGCCGTTTTCTCCCTGGCTATGCGCGTACAGGAAGAACAAAGGGATCGCGCTGAACGCCTTTTGCACCAGCTCGAGGAATCCAATGCGGAGTTAGAGCGAGCGCACCGGCGGTTGCAGGAGTACGCAGATGAGGTAGAGGAGTTGACGATTGTGCGCGAACGCACCCGCCTGGCGCGCGAAATCCACGATATACTGGGCCATCACCTATCGATTTTGAGCATTCAACTTGAGACGATCAGCAAGTTGCAGGAACGCGATCCCGCGCGGGCTGCCATCGAGATTGCGGACGCGCGTCGCATCGCTGCGCAATCGATGCAGGAGGTGCGCAACGCGGTGGCAACCCTGCGCCCGGCTAGCATCACGACCCTGAGCCTCACCGGGGCGCTGGCGCAACTTGGCAAAGAATTTGAACACAACTCCCCTGCCACTACCTTAACCCTCGATTTTGAGACGGAATTACCGGCGCTCCCACCCGATATTTCGCTTGCGCTCTACCGCGCAGTGCAAGAGGCGCTGACCAATATTCGCAAACACGCGCAGGCCAGCAAAGCCCTGGTACGCCTGCGCTACGAGGATGGAGTTATTGAATTGTTGGTACTCGACAATGGTCAGGGTATTTCTACCGGTGATGCACAGCAGCAGGGGAGCGGTTTCGGGCTGATTGGGTTGCGCGAGCGCGTCGAATTGTTGGGCGGGCAGGTAGCACACGGTCCGGCTGAACAGGGTGGCTATCGCGTGACTGTGCGCGTACCTGCACCACCAGCGTCTCAAACGCTATCCCTGGCAAACCCGACGAGAACCGAAGAATAAAAAGACAGAGGGAGATGCGGCATGGCTCAACGCATTCGCGTTTTAATCGTTGATGATCAGACGCTTGTACGCGAGGGATTCCGCAAGCTGCTCGAATTAGAGCCGGATTTTGAGATAGCCGGTACAGCAGGCGACGGCGAAGCGGCCCTGATCCTGGTTGAGCGCCTGTATGAACAGGCAATACCGCCGGATGTCATTTTGATGGATATCCGTATGCCCCGTATGGATGGAATCGTAGCGACCAGGGCTATCAAAGAACGATGGCCTGGCGCGCATATCGTCATACTCACCACCTTCGATGATACAGAACTCATTCACGCTGGCCTGCGCGCGGGCGCGTTAGGCTATTCGCTCAAAGACATCACAGCCGATGAACTGGCAATGACGGTGCGCACGGCAGCGCGCGGCCAGGTGCTGTTACAACCGGATATTGCCAGCAAAGTATTCTCCGCGTTCGCGCCTGCCAGACCATCTTCTCCCACCCCCAACTACCCTGCCGCACCCACTTCTGCCCCAACGTATATCGATCCTACCACCAACCTTGAGCCACTAACCGAGCGCGAGCGCGAGATACTCTCGCTTGTTGCCAGGGGTGCCTCCAATCGCCAGATCGCCGAGAACCTCTATCTGACAGAGGGAACGGTCAAGAACCACATGAGCAATATCCTCAGCAAGCTGGGAGTGCGGGACCGCACGCAGGCAGCTATCAAGGCGAAAGAACTGGGGTTGTAGACGCTATGCCCTATCTCTTTCCACACAAAACTGGCAGGAGGCCGCGCCTCCTGCCAGTTTTGTATATATAGGTCTTTTCCCTTGACAATATCTCATCTCATCAGTATACTACCTCATAAGACAACAGATGACAGATGTCAGACATCCAATGACATTTTGAGGATATTTCAGTATGGTTAAGACAACGGTAGCGCGGCAATCGATTGTACAGCAGTTGCACGATTTGCTCATTGATCTATTGCGCGATGAACAGTATACGGCGGGTAGCGGCATCCCTTCAGAACTGGAACTGGCTGAACGTTTCAGCGTCAGCCGGGCTACCACACGCGAGGCGCTCAAAGGGCTGGTACAGGAGGGTTTGTTGGATTGTCGGCACGGGAAAGGGTACTTTGTGCTTTCGCGTGAGGCGGTCATTCATAAACCTATCACACAATGGCAGAGTGTGACCGACCTGATGGCTGATATGGGCTACACCGTCGCAAATCGCGTGCTGCGCGCGCGCGAAGAGACACCCACACCGCAGGTGCGTCGCGTCTTACAATTGGACGAAGGCCAGACAATTGTACAGCTTGAGCGCGTGCGTATTTCGCTCGGTGAGCCGCTAATCTATTCCGTCGATATTTTCCCACGCACCTTTATCTCTGGACTATTGCAAGAACAAGACTGGTCAGGCTCGCTTATCAATCTGTTCGACGAACGCTGGCAGGTGCATATTGCCAGCAGCCGGGCCAGGATACGCGCCGTCACGCTCTCTCCGCAGCTATGCGCGGAGATCGGCGTACCCGCGCAAACCGCCTGGCTCTACATGGAACAGTTAAACATCACCAGAGACGGCAGGCCGGTACTCTTCTCGCAAGACTATCACCGGGGCGAAAATTTCGATTTCCACGTCACAAGGCGACGTTACTAATTTATTTAGGGAAAAGGGGGAGCCAGTGAGCGAAGCACTGCATACGAACACCGGGGGAGATAGCTCGACAGTGTCGCTCGAGTCCATTCCGGCGGAGGACCTCACGCGCCAGTTTGTGTTGATTGGCGACGAGGTGCGAGCTGCCATCGAGCGCGTGTTACCCGGTGGTCGCTATGTGCTTGGCCCCGAATTGAGAGCTTTTGAGCAGGAATACGCGGCATTCTGTGGTACACGTTACGCTATTGGCGTAAGCAATGGCACCGATGCGCTGCAACTGGCGCTGGCCGCGTGCGGCATCGAGCCAGGAGATGAAGTCATTACCGTCCCGAATACCTACATCGCCACTGCCTTTGCCATCACCTATCAAGGCGCGCTCCCCGTCTTTGTCGATGTGCTGCCGGATACCTATAACATGAACCCAGACCTGCTGGAAGCCGCCATTACCGAACGCACTCGCGCCATCATTCCCGTGCATATGTACGGTCAACCTTGCGATATGCAGCCAATTATGGCTATCGCCCGCAAGCACGGATTGCGCGTGATCGAAGACGTGGCGCACGCGCATGGAGCCTACTATCAGGGAGCGTGTACAGGTTCATTTGGCGACCTGGGCTGTTTCTCCTTCTATCCCAAGAAAACCTTCGGCGCGTTGGGCGACGCGGGCGCGATTGTCACCAACGATGCTGGACTGAACGAGCGTGTGCGCCAGTTGCGCTACATGGGCCAAAAAGTTAAGCATCATCATGAAATGATCGGCTATCAAAAGCGCATGGATGAGCTACACGCCGCCATCCTGCGCGTCAAGTTGCCCTACCTGCGTGGCTGGTTGGCGCGTCGCCAGCAAATCGCCGCGCGTTACAACGAACTGCTGGCAGACGTACCCGTCGTCACACCCTACGTCGCGCCTGAACGCACGCACTCCTATTATCTCTATACCATCCTGGCGCCGCGCCGCGCCGAACTTTATGAGTACCTGGCGCAGCAGGGCATCGGTAGCCAGGTGATTTATCCTATACTCGTTCCTGACCAGGGCGCGTACCGTGACCAACCCTTGCGCTCCGGTCCCATCCCGATAGCCCGTTCGTTAGTAAGCCAGATTCTTTCCATCCCGGTGTTCCCAGAATTGCGCGACGACGAAATCGAACGCATCGCCGCCGCCATTCGCGCATTCTATCAATAAAATAATGTCTTCCTTTTCGTCTTTTAATGGCATTCGGAGGTCAACATGGCGCAAATCTCGCTGGCAGTCCTGGGAGGAAGCGGTGTTGCTACGCCCGCGCTCATACAGGCTCTGCTTGACTGGACCGGACACATCCAGGACCGACCAGCATTGCGCGTCATCCTGCTGGGCCGTTCGGCGCGCAAGCTGGCGCAGGTGCGGACCGTGTGCCAGCGCATGGTGCAGGAAGCGCAGCCAGCCATTACCATCGAAGCCTCCACTGATTTGCGAACTGGCCTGTGGCGCGTCGATTATGTGCTTAACCAGGTGCGCGTAGGTGGTCTTGAGGCACGCGCGCACGACGAAACCTTTCCCCAGGCCCTGGGTATGCCGGGAGAAGAGACCGTCGTTCCGGGCGGTTTCGCTAATGCCCTGCGCACCATCCTCGTCGTCAACGCCGCTTT
Organism: Ktedonobacteraceae bacterium; assembly: GCA_050695155.1. Taxonomy (GTDB): domain Bacteria; phylum Chloroflexota; class Ktedonobacteria; order Ktedonobacterales; family Ktedonobacteraceae; genus CF-113. Next base: position 11,038 of record JBOGTO010000078.1, on the reverse strand, counting down.
ACACATTGTGAGCGAAGTTGCGCCCAACGCTATTGTACTCAATCTCACCAATCCCGCCAGCATCGTGCAGTATGCGGCCATGCGCTATGTCCATAGCAATATCATCAGCCTGTGCGATTCGCCCATCACCCTGGGCAACGAACTGGCAAAGCTAGTAGAGAAGCCGCGCTCAACCATCGATATTGGCTACCTGGGTATGAATCACCTCGGCTGGGTCGTCTCTATGTGCGGTGCCGAGCAGGACTTGATGGATCTCGCTCTTGAGCGCATCGACAGTATGACGCACCTGGGCGTCGATGCCGCATACATACGTGCCAGTCGCGCTATCCCTCTTCCCTATGTTCGCTATTATCTCCATCCAGAACGCACCCTGGCCCAACAGCAGGGCAAGACGCCGCGCGCCTGCCACTTGCGAGCTCTCGAACAGGAATTGCTATCGCAATACGAAAATATAGATGAAAGGACGCGACGTATCGCGTCCGGATCTACCGCGCCCGAACCTATCATGCCTGTATCTGAGGCAGTGGCGAAACGCGGAGCCATCTGGTATAGCGCCATTGTTGTGCCTATCCTCGATGCGCTTATTAACGATCATGCCTCAACCTGGATTGTGAGCGTTGCCAACAAAAATCTCATCCCCTGGCTCCCAGCAGACACCGTCATTGAAGTTCCATGCAAGATAGATGGCCGGGGCGCGCATCCATTGCCAGTTCCCGAATATCTCTTGCCCCTGGAATTACGTACCCTGCTCTATTCACTAGCCATGTACGAGGAGTTAGCGTCACGCGCCATCGTCGAGGAAAACCGCGACCTTGCCCTACGCGCGTTGCTAGCCCATCCACTTGTGCGCACAATCGAACGCGCGCAAGGCGTACTAAAGGCGGTCTGGCCCCTGGGAGGCGTGTGAGATGGGCAATTCAGGCTGCATTGGCGCATTAGATATCGGCGGTACCAAATTACTGGCGGGTATCATCGATGGTACAGGTGAACTGCTCGTGCGTAAACGCATTGACACGCTGGCATCGCGTGGCGTAACCGATGTGATCGCGCGCGCCGCATCGCTCATGCGCGAGCTGGCCTACAAGTCAGGCATTTCAACGGACAGGCTGACAGGCATCGGATGCAGCGTGCCGGGTCCTCTGGATAGCAAGCGCGGTGTTGTGGTCTTCTCGCCAAACCTGGCGTGGCGCGATGTGCCATTAGCTGCCCTGTTGTCTGAGGCGCTGGGCGCACCCGTCAAAATCGAGGATGATGCGCGTTGTGCGGCGTTGGGCGAAGCGCGTCGGGGAGGGGCGCGCGGCGCTCAAAACGCTGTCTACATCACCATCAGTACCGGTATTGGCGGCGGCGTCATCGTCAACGGCAGCATCTATCGCGGTTCGCATGGCTGCGCGGGCGAAGTGGGCCACATGACGCTCGATGTCAATGGCCCACCTTGCGCCTGTGGTAACATGGGCTGCTTCGAGAGCCTGGCATCCGGTTCTGCCATAGCCGCGCGCGCCCGCCAGGCAGTCCTGCACGGCGATGAAACCCTCTTAGCGCGTTTCTGCGACGAGCCAGCCCTGCTTACAGCCAAACAGGTGATCGGCGCGGCCAACATGGGCGACGCTGTTGCGCTGCGCATTCTTGAAACGGCGGCGATGTATACCGGCATCGGACTGGCGGCTGTCGCCACTGCCTATGATCCAGAGGTGATCGTGCTGGGAGGCGGCGCCATCCACCCTGACGGTCTCCTCTTACGGCGCGCGCGCGAGACCTTTCAGGCGCGTGTTATCCAGCCGTTGGGGTCGCTGGTGCGTATCGTCCCGGCAGCATTGGGTGACGAAAGCGCCTTGTGGGGTGCGGCTGCTCTGATGAATGCGGACACACTACCGGTTGCAAGGCAGGTGATCGATGTTTGAACAGGTTCCACCCACCATGCTTCAACGCGCTATGCATCCGCCTATACAGTACGGGCGACGCATCCTGTCAGAGACGCTGTACTCAACGCGGCAGTCACTTCACGCCAGGAGTTATATCATCCTTACGCAGCCGGAGGCGTGGGAGGCCGCGCGCGAGCAATTTAACGATGTGGACAGCAGCCGGGTGATTTACCTACGCTCGATGGAGTACGAGCAGCTCAAATCAATGGAACTGGCCTTACCCGCTACTGATTTAGTTATGGGCGTTGGCGGTGGTCAGGCGATGGATGCTGCCAAATACATAGCGTGGCAGCGCAAACTTCCCTTGATACTCGCTCCCACCATCGTCTCCGTGGATGCCGCCGTTACCAATACCATCGCGGTGCGCGAGGGGCAGCGTGTGCGCTATACCGGCTTCGTCGTCGCGGACGCCATACCCGTTGATTTCGCGGTAATCTGCCAGGCTCCTGCCGCGCTCAACCGGGCGGGTATTGGCGACCTGCTCTCCATCCATACCGCCCTGTGGGACTGGCAACACGCCGGTCACAACTTTGACGAGGCGGTGGCTGCGCAGGTTGCGACCATCCTGGAGGAACTGGACGCGCGCGCTGCCAGCATTGCCGTTTGTGAAGACGAGGCGTTGCGCTTCATCATGCAGAGCTATGTGCAGGAAAATACGCTGTGCCTGCAAGTCGGCAGCAGCCAGCCGGAGGAGGGTTCGGAACACTTTCTGGGCTATAACCTGGAATACATCACACGGCGCGGCTATGTGCATGGTCAACTGATCTGCCTGTGTGTCTATGCGATGGCGCGTTTGCAGCGCAATCGACCGGCATGGGTGCGCTCGCTTATCGAACGCGCCGCCTGCCCCTGGCGTTTGCGCGACCTGGGCATCACGCGCCAGGACTTTACACAGGCGCTACTTTCACTACAGCACTATGCTGCGGCGGAACATTTTCCCCCCGGCGTCATTACTTCACGCCCCATCACGCGCGAATTTGCCGAACAACTTGCGCATGAGTGCGATACATGAAGAAAGGAGAATTTGCCAGGGCTACCAGGGCGGGGGCAAGCCCCGCCCGTACCCTGTACGGCAAAATGAGACAACATAACGGACTTCGGTATAGGGTACGGGCGGGGCTTGCCCCCGCCCTGGAACAATGTGGCGCGATGAGCCGCGCCACTCTATCTTACACAATCTGGAGGTACTATGGCGAGATTTGCCGAGGGCGCCTCTCCGAGTGCGTCGGTCTTTGTCCGCCAGGCGACCGGCCTGGTGCGTGAATTATCCTGGTTCGATACCTTCATTATGGTGTTTGCCATCCTGAATGTGCCTCTGGGCCTTTCGGAGGTATCCGCCTTTGCGACGGGTGCTGCCGCCTATCCTGCCGCGAATATGCCCCTGGCTTTTATCTTCTCCGCCCCGGCCATGTTGACGCTGGGCATGGTATACGCGCTTTTTACGGCTGCCATGCCGCGTTCGGGCGGCGACTATGTGTGGGCCAGTCGCATCTTGCATCCCTCGATTGGTTTTGGCGTCAACTTCTTCGTCTCCTTTATCCTGCTCTCCAGCGCGGGTTTGAACAGTCTGCTGATGGCGACATGGTTCCTGCCGCCCGTGTTTCACATTCTCGGTCTCAACGGCCTTGCGCAATTCAGCGCCGATACCACTGGCTTTGGCGCAGTCACGATTGGCACGCTGGTCACGCTGTTGTTGCTGGGTGTCTTCTTGCTCGGCCTGCGCCGTGTGCGCCAGATCATGTTCGGCCTGTTTGCCTTCATTACCGTTGGTACCATTTTCTGGCTGATTATGCTCTTTGCCCTGCCCCATAGCGATTTCGTGACGAACTTCAACGCCAGTCAGGGTAGTGGTGCATATCAGGCAGTTATGGCCGCCGCGACCAAAACAGGCTACCGGATATTGCCGAGCGCGATCTTCCTGAACACCTTCTCGGCGGTCATCTATGCCTTCCAGAGTTACAACGGCTTCCAGAACTCTGGCTACTTCAGTGGCGAGATCAAGCAAGCATCCTCGTCGGTGTTCCGTGCCATGCTTACCGCCCTGATCTTCGGCGCGATTGGCTTCAGCCTGGGCATGATTGCCATTTACCACTATTACGGGCAGGACTTCATTGGCGCGATTGCCACGAATGGCCTGGCTTTCCCCAATACCAATCTGCCTTTCCCGGCGGTCATGCCCGCGCTGGGCTTATTCGTGACCACCAACCCGGTCGTTCACATGATTATCGCGCTGACCTTCCTGGCCGCCATCTTCTGGATTCAGCCCCCGGCAGTACTGATCGGTACGCGCAATCTCTTCGCCTGGTCGTTTGACCGCGTGTTGCCGGGCAAACTGGCCGATGTGAATGATAGGCTGCACTCGCCTATCATTGCCACCATCATCGTAGCAGTGGTAATCGAGTTGTTTACCTTCATTACCATCAAGACGACCTTCTTTGGCAACCTGCTCGGTCTGGCGGCTTTCAGCGCGCTGGTGGGTGTGATCATGTCCTTTGCGGCCATCATCTTCCCTTTCCGGCGACCTGACATCTTCGAGAAGTCGCCGCCCATCGTGCGCGCCCGTCTCGGCGGCATCCCGGCTGTATCCATCTGGGGCGCGTTCTCCCTGATCGTCAACGGAGTGCTATGCTACATCGCCTTCAGCTCGCCCGTCTTTGGTGGTAGCTCAAACGTACTCGATCCCACGTTCCTGAAAGGCGTGTTCTTCAGCGCACTGGGGCTGATTATTCCGATTGTGTTCTACTTCGTCTCACGCGCTGTGAGCCGCAGTGTGCGCAAACTGGACATCTCGCAAGCCTTCAACGAGATTCCACCAGAGTAGGCAATGGTTTGTAGGGGTGGGGGCGGCAGTGTGGTTGGGAGGGGACGCTTGCGCCACCCACGCCCCCCTACAAACCATGCATACAAGGAGAATAGCATGCGTATCTTTTTCGCTACCGATATTCACGGCTCGGATGTATGCTTTCGCAAGTTCATCAACGCCGCCAAATTCTACAAAGCGGATGTACTCATTCTTGGTGGAGATATTACGGGCAAACTGATTATGCCCATCCAGCGCGATGCCAGCGGGAACTATACCTTTCGCCGGCATGGCGAGGAGCAGAGCGTCAGCGAGTCAGACTTTCCCCAGGCGCAGAAGCTGCTATGCGATGCCGGTTACTATCCCGCTGTCCTGTCGCGTGAGGAAATTGACCTGCTCGCTTCCGACCAGCAGCACGTCGAGGAACTTTTCGTCAAGCTGGCCTGCGAGTCGATCAGCCGCTGGATGAGTATTGCCGAGGAGCGCCTGCAAGGCAGTGGCGTCGAGTGCTATATTTCCCCCGGCAACGACGATCCATTGGCAATCGATGCTATCCTGAGTCGCGGTGGTCTGGTCGTCAATCCTGAAGAGAGAGTCGTGCTATTGCGCGGCGAATGGGAAATGATTTCCTGCGGAACCACCAATATCACGCCCTGGCACAGCCCGCGCGAAGAGTCCGATGAGCGACTGGAAGTTCGACTCGACAAACTGGCACGTCAGGTCAAAAATTCGGCCAAAGCCATCTACAATATCCATGTGCCGCCCTACAATACCAGCATCGACCGCGCCCCTAAGCTCGACGGTAACCTCAAGCCTATCGTCATCCCCGGCGGTGTGCAGCAGATACCTGTTGGTAGCATAGCCACGTCAAACATCATCAAACGCTACCAGCCCATGCTGGCCCTGCACGGCCATGTGCATGAATCAAAAGGCAACGTCAGGCTTGGACGGACGCTCTGCATCAACCCGGGCAGCGAATATGGTGAAGGTGTGCTACGCGGCGCGCTTGTAGAGGTCGGCAAAAAAGGTGTGGAAGACTTTCTTTTAACATCCGGTTAGAGGAGCATTACTATGACAATTTTACAGGCGGGCGCGGCGCGCGTCGTGATTACGCCACCTATCGGGGTGCCGTTATCGGGCTATTTCGTGGCCGAGGGTCGCACAGAAACGGCGTGCGACGTGCATGATGATCTTTACGCACGCGCCCTGGTATTGAGTGACGGGCATAGTACCATAGCTATCGTGACCACCGACCTGATCGCGCTGGGTGACGAAGAGCTATCAATGGTGCGCGGCGAAGTGCAACAAAAGGCGGGCATCGCGCCCGAACATCTCATCCTGGCCTGCACGCATACCCATTCCGGCCCCATTGTCCATCCTTTCCCACCTGTCGAAATTGTGCCAGGGCAGGCTGATGAAGACTATTTTCGCCTGTTGCCGCGCCTGATCGGTAGCGCGGTAGCAATGGCGGCGCGCCGTATGCGCCCTGCCCGTATCGGCGCTGGCACAGGCGAAAGCTACATTAACATCAATCGCCGCGAAAAATTGCCCGATGGCACATTGCGCGGCCTGCCTTTTCTGGGCAGAAACCCCGCTGGTATTCATGACCGTGAAGTAGGTGTTTTGCGCGTAGATGATGCGCAGAATGGCAAACCTCTGGCTGTGCTGCTCAGTTATGCCTGTCACCCGGTGGTGCTTGGTCCCAATCTCGAAATCTCCGCCGATTACGTTGGCTCTACCGTCAAGTTCCTGGAAGAGAACCTCGGCTCTGGCGTTGTCGCGCTTTTCGCTAATGGGGCGCAGGGCAACATGAACGCCATTGTACATCCAGGCACCCATGAAGATGCGCAGCGCCTGGGTGTCACGCTGGGCGCGGATGCCTTGAAAGTCGTGCTAAGTACGCAGACACACAGCGACGCGCGTATCACTACAGGAACGCGCCACGTTGAACTGCCGCTCAATCCTGCTGCAGCGCCTGACCAGCAACGCGCCTATATCGACTTTTTGCAACAGGAGCACGCGCGTTTCACCCATGAAGGCGATGCGCGGCGCGTCTGGGACATCGAAATGCGTCTTAACGTAGCACACTATCGCCTCTATGCCCGCGAACGTACCTCGCGGTCCTTCATGCCAGCCGAAATCACCGCCTTTGGCATTTCGGGCGATAATGTCAGCATCGGCCTCGTCTCGGAACCAGCAGAATTGTTTTGCGAGTACGGCATCAAAGCGCGCCAGTACTCACCATTTGCTACGACACTGGTACTCGGCCTGGCAAACGGCTTCATCAGTTACGTACCTACGCCTGAAGTCTACACAGAAGGCGGCTACGAATGCGAAGCCACTCAAGTCGCTCCCGAAGCCGGCGAGCAACTCTGCCAGACCATGATCGACGCGCTTAAAGCCGTTGCGTAATCTGTAGAGGCGGGCCTTTATGGCCGCCCGTCCGTGGGAGATGTGGCGTGTTCCCGATTTGATTGATGATAACAGGGACGGGCGGCCATAAAGGCCCGCCCCTACAGATATGCCAGTAAGGAGATATGTATGTCCATCCTCGAACGTCTGCCTCATGCGAATGTCAAACGCCTGGAATTTGGGCGCGGCATCGCTAACGACGTTGGGGCGCAATTCGGTCGCTATGTCGTTGCCACCATGTCCATTCCCTGGAACGTGGTCAGAGAGCGCATCGGCAAGCTACCCGCGCATGTTATCGACGTGCCTGATATGGACCTTGAAAATGCCATCGCTCTGGAAGCGAACACGCCGCCTTGCGATACCGTCGTCGCCGTGGGTGGCGGCCAATCGATGGACATGGGCAAGTACATCGCCTGGAAACGTAATATTCCCCTGGTCAATATCCCCACCATCGTCTCGACCAACGCCTATGTCACCCAGGCGGTAGGCGTGCGCAACCAGGGCAAGGTCGAATATATCGGTGATGTGACGCCTGAACTGGTGCTGGTCGATTATGATCTGATTCGCACCGCGCCACCAGAGTTGAACATAGCCGGCTGCGGTGACATCCTCTCCATTCACACCGCTTCTTTCGACTGGCAACTTGCTCATGCTGCCGACCAGGAGCCGCGTGGCTACGTCGTCGCCGCCGTTGAACGCGCACAAGCCCTGGTGCAACGTCTTGATGAGTCGGCCAGCGAGATTCGCGCTCTGACCGACGATGGCATACGCGCTATCGTGGAATGCTACCTGGAAATCAACGATATCTGCATCCCCCTGGGCCACTATCGCGCCGAAGAGGGTCCCGAACACTTCTTCGCCTACAACGTCGAATACCTGACGCGCCGCACCTTTGTGCATGGCTGGCTCGTGGGCCTGGGTATCCAGTTGATGAGCCGCTTGCAGGAGAACAACCCCGGCCAGATCGTATCCATCATGGATCGCCTGGGCCTGCCGCACAGCCCCCGCGCCAACCATTTGACTCGTGAAGATGTCGTGCAAGCCTTACAAACCTTGCGCGAACGCACTCTGGCCGATGAACGCTGGTACGGTATCATCAACCAGTGCGACATCACACCAGACTTTATCGAGCAGGCAACGAGCGAGCTGGAGTTCTGAGAAAAAAGGCATCGCTACTGGCCTTTCTGTGTTACATTAGAAGCAGAAAAGTCTTGATTGAAAAAAGCTGCTTCCCGGAAAGGAGGACACCATGCTTCGTACATTTCTTACCACTTCCTGGCATTTCCGCTACCCCATTATCAGTGCGCCGATGGCGGGCGTGGCACGCGGACGCCTGGCGCGGGCTGTCTCGCAAGCGGGAGGGTTGGGCATGATCGGCATTGGCAGCAAAGAATCAGTAGAGCTTATCGAACGAGAAGCAAACATCGCGCGTGGAAGCGATTCGACGCCCTTTGGTATCGGCTTGATGGTCTGGGCAATCGAGGCGCGTCCTGAACTGCTCCAGGCCGCCATACAGACAAATCCGTTCCTCATCTCCATTTCCTTTGGCTCCCCCGCGCCCTATGTAGAGACGCTGCGCCAGCACAACATCTTTCTTGCCACCCAGGTTCACTCGCGGGTCGAAGCGCTTCATGCTGCGCAGGCCGGAGTTGATCTCATTGTCGCTCAGGGAACAGAGGCCGGGGGACACACTGGACAGGTGGGTACGTTGCCACTCCTCCAAACTGTGCTTGATGCAGTTCAAATACCTGTAATTGCCGCCGGAGGCATCGCCACGCCGCGCGGAGTGGTTGCGGCCCTGGCGGCAGGCGCGCAGGGCGTGTGGGTAGGCACCTGTCTGCTTGCCTGCCCCGAATGCGAGAACACCGAACAGGCACGCGCTCGTATCGTACAGGCCCAGGAAACGGAGACCGTTCTCACCCGTGCTTTCGACGTGGCGCAAGGACTTGCCTGGCCCTCACAATTCCCCGGTCGCGCCTTGCGCAACCACTTTACCGACCAGTGGCAGAACCAGGTAGATGCGCTCGCACAGGACCAGAACGCGCGTCAAGAGCTTGCAGAAGCCGTTGCCAGCAAAAACTACGACCTCGCCTACATGTACGCGGGCGAAGCCGTCGGGCTGGTAACTCAACAGCGACCCGCCGCCGAAGTCATCCAACAATTGGGAGATGGAGCGGAACAATTGCTGCGCGAGCGGTATCATATCCTGATCGAATAAGCAGAGGGCGTACTGCCTTCTCATAGAAACGGCGGCTCAGGTCGCGTCCTGGAAGAAATGCAGTCATGCCCTCACTCTTACTTTCGTTACATTGTTACGGTACAAGTACAGCTTTGCCCAGTACCTTGCGGTTCAACATGTCATACAGCGCATCGGCGGCTCGTTCGAGCGGATACGTGGCCGAAATATGTGGCTTCAATATGCCCTGTGATAGCCAGCTCATCAACTCTTTGAGATTTTCCTGATTGCGCTGCGGTTCGCGCTCGGTAAACGCGCCCCAGAAGACGCCCACAATCGAGCATCCCTTGAGCAGCGTCAGGTTCAATGGGATGCGTGGAATTTCGCCGCCCGCGAAGCCCACTACCAGAAAACGCCCCTTCCAGGCCATGCTGCGCAACGCTGGCTCCGAATAACTGCCGCCAACCGGATCAAAAATCACATCCACACCTTTCCCTTTTGTAATCTGCTTGATGCGTTCGCGCAAGTCTTCGCGGGCATAATTAATCACTTCGCTTGCCCCATGTTGCCGGCATACCTCTAACTTCTCATCATTGGATGCGGCGGCAATCACGCGCGCGCCCAGTTGTTTGCCAATCTCTATAGCGGCGATACCCACGCCGCCAGCCGCGCCCAGCACCAGCAGCGTCTCGCCCGCCTGAATCTGCGCCCGGTCTTTCAGCGCATGATGCGAAGTGCCATAAGTGAGTACAAACGCCGAAGCAATCGTAAAATCCAGGCCAGACGGCATAGGGATGATTTTAGCTCTGTCCACGACCACCTCCTCGGCAAAGCCGCCCCAGCCGGTAGAAGCAATCACATGATCGCCTATGCTTACACCCGTTACCCCCTCGCCCACCTCTTTGACGATCCCCGCCACCTCACTCCCCGGCGAAAAAGGCATGGCCGGTTTGAACTGGTATTTCCCCTGAATGATAAGCGTATCAGGAAAATTGACCCCGCACGCCTTAACCTCAACCACTACCTGTCCTTTATCAGCCTGCAACGGCTCGACTTCCTCGATCACCAGCGTCTCCGGCATCCCAAACGCCTTGCACAACACAGCTTTCATATCAGACTTCTCCTTATTCGTTTGTGTATGCGTACCTTGCTGGCATCATCATATCATGCACTTGCAAAAAAACGGGGTACGGAATGATGTGAGAGGATGGGGTAGGCCAACATGTAGGGACGCCCCTGGTGGGCGTCCGGCCCCATTTGCATCGCTCTCAAATCTTTTTACCCTCATCAAACGTGTTAGGTAGCAGAGTTACAGGAGCCAGAGGAAAGCAGATCGGTGAGAAAGCCAACGTGTCCATAAAGTATGAAGAAGAGAAAATACATGACCTGGCTTCACTTTTTTCACAGGTTGCTGAAAGGGAATGACAATGAGGTCTAATACTACTATGCCCAACCCGGTACGCGGGGCGGAACGCACAGCTCGCAACGCTGCTAATAGCAGAGTGATGCGCGGCCTGGCGCGCCTGGGATATGCGGCAAAGGGAGTTGTCTACATTATTATCGGATTTTTAGCCGGCAAACTGGCCCTGGGTCAGGGAGGCCAGGCGACAGACCAGCGGGGCGCGTTGCGCGACATCGCAGGGCAGCCGTTCGGCAAAGTTCTTTTGATTGTTATCGCTATTGGCCTGCTCGCTTTTGGTCTATGGAGCCTGATCCAGGCAATCTACG
>JBOGTO010000077.1:0-2589 GCA_050695155.1 Ktedonobacteraceae bacterium | reverse complement strand
GTGTTAGCCAGCAACGTTGACACTCTCTTTTCTGGACAGGTACAATAGGATAGCCAAGAAATCTACGAGGGCAAGCCCTCTTTCTACATTTGCAGAGATAAAGTTGAGGTAATAGCACAATGAAAATCTACGTCTGTATCAAGCAGATCCCCGACCCCAACACCGTTGTGAGCAAGCTCGACCCGTCTACAAAGCGGCTCGCGCGCAGCGGCGTTTCGCTGGTCCTTGATCCCGGTGACGAAACCACTATTTCTGCCGCGATCAAATTGCGCGACACCATTGGCAACAGCGAACTGGTTGCTGTAAGTATGGGACCCGGCAGCGCGCAAGAAGCTATGCGCCGCGCCCTGGCAATGGGCGTTGACAGCGCCATCCTGGTGACAGACCCCGCGCTGGCCGGTTCCGACGCGCTCGGCACCGCGCGCGTGCTGGCCGCCGTCCTGAAAAAGGAAAATGCTGATTTGATCTTCTGCTCCACCGAGAGTACCGACGGCTATACCGGCATGGTACCCGGCGGTATTGCGGAATTTCTGGGCATTCCGCAACTCACCTTCGCGCGTGAAATCAACGTCGAGGGCCAGCGAGCCGTAATTAAGCAGGTCACGCAGACAGGTTATCGCACGGTCGAGAGCACGCTGCCAGCCGTCGTCACTGTCGCCAGTGGCTCTTTCGAAGCCATTTATCCGACCATGAAAGGCATCATGAGCGCCAGGAAAAAGCCCTTTACGCAGTTGAGCCTGGGTGATCTGGGCGTCGATGCCGCGCAGGTTGGCGAGGCGGGCGCGCGCGAACAGGTCATGACCATTGGCAAGGTCGAAGCTCGCGCCGCAGGACAGGTCGTAAAGGACGATGGCAACGCCGCTCAGACCGTCGCCGACTTTTTGCAGCGCTACCAGTTGCTCTAGTACAACAGGAGGAGACATAAATTATGGCAAAAACAATCTGGGTACTGGTCGAGATAGAAAATGGCCGACCCGCGCGTTCTTCTCTGGAAGTGCTGGGCAAGGCTGCATCGCTGGGCCGCGCCGAGGCCGTAGTACTTGGCTCAAACGCTGGCGAAGTGGCTCGCGGGCTGGGCGAATTTGGCGCGGAGAAGGTGTACGTACATAACGACCCCACCTACGACACCTATCTGACCCTGCCAGCCGTAGATACGCTGAGCGACCTGCTCAAACAGCATCAGCCCGATCTGCTGATGCTCGCCACCACCTACGATCTGCGCGACATCGCGGCCCGTCTGAACGCGCGCAACAATACGGGCCTGATAACAGACGCGACTGATTTGCAGTTCGAGGGCGACACGCTTCATGTAACCGTCCCATGGGGCGGCGAAAACGTCGTCACGGCTACGCTGCCAAAGCAAGGCACGGGCATCGTACTGACGCGCCCCAAAGCCTTCGCAGTGGAACACTTTGATGGCAGGAACCCCGAAGTCGAGACGCTGAACGTCTCGCTACAGGCCAGTTCGCAGCTAATAAAAGTACTCGAGCGTGTCGATGTCGAGAGCGAAGGACCTTCCATCGAGGACGCCAGCGTCATCGTAAGCGGCGGGCGCGGCCTGGGCAAAGCCGAAAACTACCATCTTGTGGAGGAACTGGCCGCTGCCCTGGGCGGCGCGCCAGGCGCGACGCGCGCCATCGTCGATGCGGGCTGGCTTCCCTACAGCTACCAGATCGGGCAAACCGGCAAAACCGTCAAGCCAACGCTCTACGTAGCCGTCGGCATTAGCGGCGCTATTCAGCATCTCGCAGGCATGAAAGGCTCCAAATACATCGTCGCTATCAACAAAGATGAACACGCGCCCATCTTCTCAATAGCCGACCTGGGCATCATCGGCGACGCGCTGACCATCCTCCCTCAGCTTACGGAGGAAGTCAAGAAGCGCAAAGCCCAGTAGTTCATTTTGTTTGTAATGTGATGAACTTTGACAACCGAATGCGGCAACGAATGGAAATGTCCGCCTCCGTCCTGTAGGGACAAGGGGCGGACGCGGGGAAGGGTGGGGGCCTTGTGCTTGTCCTCGTGGCAATGCGATTCTTCTGGGGTTGCGTAAGGCATGATGGTTGCACTCCCAACAGGACAAGCACAAGGCCCCCTCATCCACTCCACACCTCCCCTTGTCCCTACAGAACGATTGGGGTGCAAGCATTCCAATGGGTTTGATTCCCGCGTTCACAAGGATCGGCCCATCTATTCACGCGGTGTTATAATTAGGCATAAGCATTTTTAATTCAGCAGGAAGAGTACATGGAAAGTATGAGCGAGCAAATATGCGATCTTATGAAGCAACTCTCGCCAGATAATCAGCGACGTGTGCTTGAATATGCTCAAGCTCTAACACGGGCAGATCAGCTAGTTATATCTCTACCGAATACGCCGCTTCCGCCAGGCATATCCGGGGCAGCACTACTTGCTAAAATTCAAAGCATTAATATGCTACCAGAGGACATTGATGCAATGGAGCGAGCTTTAGAAGACTGTGAGAGGATCGAACTTTAACAGGGCGACCGCGAGGGTCGCCTCTACCATACCACGAAGTGCGAGGCGATTTGCGAAGGTCGTATAGGGTAGAGGCGACCATTGCGGCCG
>JBOGTO010000076.1:0-4520 GCA_050695155.1 Ktedonobacteraceae bacterium | reverse complement strand
TAATCATGCGCGCCGGCGCGCATGATTACCGCCTTCGCTTGCCAGAACAGTTACGCCTTATATGCTATGTAATAGCCTTTGAGCGAGCGGGGGATGCGCCCGGAGAGCAGGGTGCCATCGGGCATATGTTCCTCTTGTTCGACGTGACCCCGGCGGTGGAAGAGTTCGACCAGTTCGCTTTTATCAAAAGGGATCAAGACGCGCATGGCTTCCATGCTGGAGGCCAGCACGGTGGCGATTTTCTCGCGTAGAGCATCCATGCCAACTTTTTGCAGCGCGGAGACGGGAACGGCGTTGGGATAAAGGGTCGTATCAAGCTCGGATGGGTCTTCGCCTTCGAGCAGGTCGATTTTGTTAAGGGCGGTCACACGCGGTTTATCGCCCGCTTCGAGTTCGTTCAGCACATCGCTGACCGTTTCGCTCTGCTCGATAGCATTTTCATGGCTCACATCGACCACCTCCAGCAGCATATCGGCATCGATGACTTCTTCGAGCGTGGCGCGGAAGGATGCGATCAGCTTTGTGGGCAGCTTCTGGATAAAGCCAACGGTATCGGTAAGCAGAGCTTCCTGGTTATTGGGCAAAAGGATATGGCGCGTCGTTGGGTCGAGCGTGGCGAACAATTTGTTTTCGGCGACCACTTCGGCCTCGGTCAGCGCATTGAAAAGGGTGGACTTGCCCGCGTTGGTATAGCCTACCACTGCCACAACCGGCATAGATTGCGCGGTGCGCTGCATCCGGTGCGTTTTACGCTGTTCGCGCACGGCCTCGATCTCTTCGCGCAATTCCGAGATGCGGCTGCGAATACGACGGCGGTCAATTTCGAGTTTTGTTTCGCCGGGGCCGCGCACGCCAATCGCGCCGCCAGCGCCCGCCGCTCCCGCGCTGGCGCTGCGCGAGCCGCCCGCCTGCCGCGAAAGGTCCGCGCCGCGACCGGCCAGGCGCGGCAGACGATATTCGAGTTGCGCCAGTTCAACCTGTAAACGGCCTTCGCGTGTGCGAGCATGTTGCGCGAAAATGTCGAGAATGAGCGCGGTACGGTCCAGGACGCGCGCGTTGAGCATCTTTTCAAGGTTGCGCTGTTGCGAAGGGGAAAGCTCATCGTCAAAGATCACAAGGTCGAGGTGTAATTGCTTTTCGGTATCGCATAGCTCCTGCGCGCGACCTTTGCCGATATAGGTGGCTACGTCGGGGTGACGCATCCTCTGAATCATGCTGCCTACGACATCCGCTCCGGCAGTGCGAGCCAGCGTTCCCAGTTCGTTCAGCGAATCCTCCACACTCCACAGACTTTCGCTCTCATCATGCTCTACCGCGACCAGAAAGGCCTGTTCGTGCCTCCTACGCGAGCCGTTTTCCATCAGTTGTTTTGGCGTAGTATCCCTCCACTCATATTTTCGATTCGATAGACACGCTACATAACGTCTCTATCCTATTGTACCATCTACAATCCTCTCGGCAACGCAGGCACCTTCGCCAGGATAAAACTGTTGACGTGCGCGAAAAAGCTGTTAGTCAGGGCCTGGTTATAGGTGTCATGCCAGCTCGCGTATTGAGCTGAGGTAATCGTAATACCGGAGATGACATGCGAACCGGCGGCGATGGTACCCTGTATATTGTTCAGAAACCCGCCAATTAGCAGTAAGACGATCACCCACAAGAGCCATGCCTCGATAAACCCGACCAGACCGCCAATAAGCACATCACCCAGGCCAATCAACGGCACGGCGCGAATGACCCCGCGCAGCATGGTGCCGATGATGTGGATGATGAGTACCGCCGCGAAAAACAGCACAATATACGCTAACAGTGGCGAAATGGAGAGGCCATTTGAGGCCAGGAAGAGTGTGAAAGGCTTGCCGAAGAAGACGGCTACCCCTAGCGCGATAGGGATGCTGAGCAGGTTGACTATACTAAAAATCGCGCCATTGCGAATACCATTGAAGACAAGCAGTACGATAGTAATCAGAAAAAGCAGGTCAATCCAGTTAAAGGGTCCAATCATCGTTGAGGTCCTCCAATAACGTCATCATATATTTTTTGTAGTTGCAAAATTATACCCTACAATATCTCATATGCATAGACGTTATGAGGTGCGTTCTTGTAACTTGTTTATTTAGAGTGATGGGCATATTTCTCTGTCGCCTGTAGGCGACAGAGAAATATGCCCATCACTCTAAATAATTTTTCTTTCTCTTGCCATGTTCGCGGCCTGCGTGCGGTTATCGGCGTGCAGCTTACTCAAAATATTGGAGACGTGGTTTTTCACGGTGCCTTCGGCCAGCACGAGGGAGTCGGCTATTTCGCGGTTGCTGGCTCCCGCCGCCAGCAGCTTGAGTACTTCGATTTCGCGCGCGCTCAGATCTTCGTCGCTGGCATTGGCGGGTTGTGGTGGGAGCGGGCGTCCCTTACGCCCAAATTCGATGAGCAGCTTGCTGGCGACTTTGGGCTGAATGAATGGTTCGCCGCGATACACCTTGCGAATGGTGGAAACGAGTTCGTCCGCCGGCACATCTTTCAGCAGGTAGCCTATAGCCCCCGCTTTGATGGCCTCAAAGACATAATCTTCATAGTCGAAAGTGGTCAGGATGATGACGCGCGCGGCGGGATGCGCGGTCGTGATGGCGGCTGTCGCCTGCACACCGTTTTTGCGCGGCATCTGCACATCCATCAGGATGATGTCGGGGCCGAGACCCTGCTGCTGGAGTTCCTCGAAGCGTTGGATGGCTTCTTCGCCATCAGCCGCCTCGCCGACGACCTCGAAACCAGCTTCCAGTTCCAGTATAGTATGCAGTCCCTGGCGCATCAGCATCTGATCTTCGCAGAGCAGAATGCGGATGGTGCCGCTCATAACCACTCCTTTTTCTCCACCTTTGCCATGCCGCTTTTCTCGATGGCCTCCGCGAAAGATTGCTTTCTGGCCGGTTGCTGGCTATCACGCGCGGCCTGGGCAGTCTGGCGACGATTGAGAGTCGGGACGGGCTGGCTGTTGAGCAGCAATTTGCTAAATTCCTCCGCGCTGACGTGGAAGAATTGTGCCAGGCGACCAAGCTGACGCTCGCTCAGGCTGAAGAGATCGATGATGCCATCCTCGAACTTTTTCCACACGTCCGCGCCCAGGCGCAGGCCGCGCGCGGCCTGGGTCAGGCTTAATCCCTGGCGGGCGCGCAATGAGCGCAGATCGGCGCTGGCAATTGGGCTGCCGAAGACGCGCTGCATAGCTGTTTGTGCCGCGCGTTCGGTCAGGGGCAGCAGCTTCTCGCTCTCGGATGGGGCCGTTTCGGTGATATGGTAGGCCGCGATAAAGTCGGTCAGTTCGTCTTGCGCGTCCGGGTAGTCGCGCAGAAGCGCAATCTGAGTGGCTCTGTCGCCGTTATCTTCGGCGGCCAGCCAGGCCATTTTAAGCTGTTGTAAGTCCTTTGTATTCATGCTACTTATCCTCCCGCCGACTATGCTGTGGCGCTTTGCGAATAGTGGTTTGCTCTTCACTGACGAGCCGTATCTTCAATACGCTGCACGCTTTCTCGTAGCGCAGGCGAATGGTGCGTTCGTTGCGCTTACACGCCTGCGCGATCTCATCCCATTTCCAGGCCCTGAGTACACGCAGCACCATAATCGAGCGATCCAGCGGATCATCGAGCATATTCAGAATGCGCAAGGTTTCCTCACGCGCGTGCAGTTGCTCATACTGGTCGAGCGGATCAGCCACATCGGCGGAGGGCGGCGCATCGCTGTCCACCGGCGCAGGCTGTAGCGGCTCCATCATCGAACGTGGTATGTGATGCGGGCGTCCGCCTGGCCGTCCCTCGCTATCGCGGCGATAGAGCAGCCCTTCCTGGCGCAGCGTGCGTTTGAACTCATCAATGCACAGCATCCGCAGCGCGTGGATAAAGTTCTGCGTAATGAAGATTTCCTTCGGGTCGCGCGCCTCGCGCAGAAGACGCTCGATCATATTAGCCTCGGCCTCTTCACGCAGGTCTGGCCGGTGACTCAAACCCCTGGCGCAATGCTGGAATGTCGATTTGCTGCGCTCTACCAGCACCTCGCACAGCATACGCGACCCATCCATATCTCCACCGGCATCGCACGCGCGAATCGCCAGCACCAGCTCGATCTCGCTGATCTCATAGCGACCCTCCGGCGCGCGTCGCCGTAGCCGCTCTTGTAACGTGGGGTCTTGCAGATTGATCATATCTCTCCCCAAAAATAGTAATGGTAAGCAACACTTTCATAAAGGGCTTCCAATAAGCATATTCTTTTTACCATACAAAAAACGGAAACAACTTTGTTCCCTTGTAATGTATCACAAGCGCCAGATTTTTTCTTGGCTAACGTCTATACAATGAAAGTAACACGATACAATGGTACCCCTCTCTTGATACCAACGTTGCTTGCATGGATGTCAATCGTTCTATAGACTAGAGATGCGGGACGTTGCAAAGTTGCGTGAAGCATGACGACCGCAAGGGTCGCCACTACTATACACGGAGAATATGCAGCCAGACGGAATATAGTAGTGG
>JBOGTO010000075.1:0-2674 GCA_050695155.1 Ktedonobacteraceae bacterium | reverse complement strand
GTTCGGATAGTGGCTTGCCCTCGACGGAGACCAGTTCCAGCATGATAAGCAGGGCGATCAGGCCGGAGTCGGCGAACCAGTTGTCGCGGAAGTAGAAATGGCCGGAGTGTTCGCCACCATATATGGCGTTCACGCGACGCATCTCGGCCTTGATGTAGGAGTGTCCCACCCGCGAGCGCGTGGCTACTCCACCCATCTCTTCAACCAGTTCGGGAACGCTTTTGGAGACGATCAGATTATACAGGATGGTCGAGCCGGGATGTTTGCGCAGCAGGCTCTGTGATACCACCGCTGTCACCATCGAGCCATCCACTACATTGCCATGCTCATCTACCGGAAACATACGATCTGCATCACCATCGAAGGCCGCGCCGATGTCCGCGCCGACTTCGCGCACCTTCTTCTGCAAAGCTTCCATGTTCTCCGGCTCGATGGGGCTGGCGGGATGGTTGGGGAAGTTGCCATCAAGCTCGAAATATAGCGGAACCAGCTCGCAGGGCAGGTGTTTGAAGACGCGCGGCATGAGCATACCGGCCATGCCGTTGCCAGCATCAATGACCACTTTGAGCGGCGCGACCTTGCTTACATCGATAAATGAAAGTGCGTGCTGTATAAAGTCATCCGCCGCGTCGCGTTTGGTGACGTGGCCTTTGCTATCTGGCTCAGGAAATTCGCCGCGTATGGCGAGATCGCGTATATCACTCAGCCCTGTTTGCAGGCTGACGGGCGCGGCCTGGGCGCGACAGAACTTCAAACCGTTGTATTGCCTGGGATTATGCGAGGCGGTTATCATGATGCCAGCCGGGTAATTGAACTTGCCAACCGCGAAGTACAGTTCGTCGGTGGTGGTCATACCCAGCTCGATAGCATTGACGCCCTGATCGGTAATGCCGCGTAACAACGCAGCGGCCAGCGCAGGAGACGAAACGCGCATATCACGCCCGACAGCGATTTCTGGCGCTTTCAAATACAGGGCTGCTGCCCTTCCGATGCGATAAGCGATCTCATCGGTGAGATCCTTGCCGTAAATCCCGCGAATATCGTATGCCGAAAAAATAGCGGGATCGATGTTGACATGTGTATTACTCAAGAATTACTGTCCCCTTCTCTTTATTTCAAGCAGTACCCAGGGTTCGCCTGAACTGCGTGGATCGTAAATTGGGCCTACCTCTATAAAATTGGCTTTAGCAAATGCGCGGCGCGCTGGCTTATTCGCCAGCGCGGTTTCCGCGTAGACACGCGCCAGGCGAACCGTGTTGAACAGGTACGCTACCAGTGTGCGTATGGCTTCCGGTCCATAGCCTCTGCCCCAGCGTGTCTTGTCGCCGAGTCCCAGGCCAACTTCTGCCTGGGCTACGCGATAATCGAGATTGAAATAAGTGATGGTACCAATCGGAACGTGCTGTTCATCCTCGATGATATACCAGAACTGCCTGCCGTTGCCGCGCACGTAGTTGCGTTCAAAGATGGGCAGGAATTCGGCTAGCGTCTGTGAGTAGGGGCGATGAGGATCGTAGCGCCAGACCTCGTCGTCCCTTTCCCAGTTAAAGACGTGTTGCGCATCACGCATGGTTGGCGGGCGCAGGTAGATGCGCTCGCCATGCAACATGCCACGCGTGTCACGGCGTTGTGTCTCGGTCATAGCAATCCCAACTCCTCCGCGAAGCTAGTGCCAGCCGCAAGTGGCTCGACTCCGAATGCCTGGGACAGCGTTTGTCCGAGATCGGCAAAGGTTGAACGCATCCCAAGATTGACGCCCGCCCGCACAGGTCCGCCATAGGCCAGCAAAGGCACCATCTCGCGCGTGTGGTCGCTGCCCCAGTAGGTCGGGTCTACGCCGTGATCCGCGCTGAAGAAGATGGCATCGCCCCCCAGCATAATATCGCGCACCTCCTCGAACCAGGTGTCTACATCGAGCAATGCCTGCGCATAGCCCTGACTATCGCGCCGGTGGCCCCACAACATATCAAATTCGACCAGGTTGATGAACAGCAGCCCCTCGAAGTCGCTTTCCATCCAGCGCAGCGTAGCAGCCATCCCCTCGGCGTTGGTCTCGGTATGATCGCGCTGCGTCAGGCCGCGACCCGCGAACAGGTCGTCGATTTTGCCAATACCAATCACTTCCTTGCCACTGGCCTTCAACACATCTAGCAATGTCGTTCCTAACGGGGCGAGCGAGAAGTCGCGCCGGTGTTCGGTACGCTTGAAGTTTCCTGGCGTACCAATGAAAGGACGCGCAATCACGCGCCCCACCGCGTTATCTCCGGTAAGCATCTCCCTGGCGATGCGGCACATGTGGTACAGTTCCTCGAGCGGGATGACATCCTGGTGCGCGGCGACTTGAAAGACGCTGTCCGCCGAGGTATACAGAATAGGTTTGCCGGTGTGTATATGCTCCTCGCCCAGTTCCTTGATAATCTCGGTGCCGGATGCCGGTTTGTTGCCGATGATCTTACGCCCGATAGCCTGCTCAAAATGCTCCACAATTTCTCCGGGGAAGCCGCGCGGGTAGGTTGGCAGTGGTTTTTGCAACACGACGCCCGTCATTTCCCAGTGACCCGTTGTACTATCTTTGCCCGCGCCCGCCTCTGCCATACGCCCAAATGAGCCGCGCGGCTGTTCGGTGGGTGGTGTACCCAGAATGGGGGTGATATTACCCAGGCCCAGGCTGCCC
>JBOGTO010000074.1:0-2232 GCA_050695155.1 Ktedonobacteraceae bacterium | reverse complement strand
GCCCCAGGGCGACCGCAAGGGTCTCCACCCCTCCCCTCTACCACCCCCGCCCTTACCATGACTTCGACGAGGTGCCACTTCCGTAATCATTGTAAGGGCGGGGGAAGAGTGGATGTGGGGTGGGGACCCTTGCGGTCGCCCTCGTACCCTGATTACATGTTACGCGGCGCGCACCAGAGCGTGGTGTTGGCGAGTAGGAACCCTGATTACTATTCGGTGCGCCCAATATATTCCTTGACCTTTTCGGCGGCGTCGCGCGTCATGCCGTTGAGGGCGGCGAGATCATCGATGCTGGCGGCGCTGATGGCCTTGACAGAACCGTAATGCTTCATAAGAGCCTGTTTGCGTTTGGGGCCGATGCCTGGTATCTCATCCAACACCGATTTGAAGGTACGGTCGGAGCGCAGTTTGCGATGATAGGTGATGCTGAAACGGTGCGCTTCGTCGCGGATGCGCTGCACCATGTAGAGACCCTGCGATGAGCGCGGCAGGATGATGGGATCGGGCGAGCCGGGAATGTATATCTCCTCGGCTGTGGTCAGTTTGGTGTGCGAGCCTTCCTCTTTGGCGACTCCGATAGTGGGGATGTCTAGCTTGAGTTCGCGCATAACCTCCATCGCCGCGCTGAGTTGTCCTTTGCCGCCGTCGATGATAATCAGGTCGGGCATAGCCCATTCATGTTGCAGGGGCTGTTCCATCTGCCTATCCTCGCTTGCGATAGAGATTTCCGGTTGTTCGTTGGTCGCCTGCTCGCTATTGGTCCGCCTGCGGAAACGGCGACGCAGCATCTCCTGATGACTGGCGAAATCGTTTGGTCCCTCGACCGTCTTGATTTTGAAACGGCGGTATTCGCTATTCTTGGGGCGTCCCGCCTCGAATACGACCATCGCGCCTACCGAGTTGGTACCCTGGGTGTTGGAGATGTCGTAGCACTCGATGCGATAGGGCGGAGCGGCCAGATTCAGAGCAGCCTGAATCTCTTCCAGAGCCAGTTGCGTCTTCTGGCTATCGCTTAACCATTTGATGCGCTGCTGCTCCAGCACTTCGCGCGCGTTCTGCTTGACCATTTCGACCAGGCGCAGCTTGTCGCCGCGTTTGGGAGCGATAATAGAGACCGCGCCTTTGCGTTTCTCTTTGAGCCATGCCTGCACAACGGCGCGATCGTCGGGTTCGGCCTCTACGATGATTTCAGCGGGAATGTGAGGCGAACTTTCATAGAACTGCGTGAAGAACGACCCCATTATCTCGCCGAGCGCACTCTCGCGCGTGCCTTGCAGGATGAAGTATTCACGTCCTACCAGCTTGCCATTGCGGAAGAAAAAGACCTGGGCGCACGTCTCGTCTTCGCTACTGGCAAGAGCAATCACGTCCTGGTCATCCTGGCCTTCGGTGGAGATGATGCGCTGCTTCTCCAGAATGCGCTCCACCGCTTTGATATGATCGCGGATACGCGCCGCCTCCTCAAAGTTGAGGTGTTCCGCCGCCGCCTGCATCTTCTCCCGCAACTGGTCTACCACTTCGTCATGGCGACCTTCCAGAAATAGGATCACCTGCTGAATGACTTTGTCGTATTCTTCGCGCGTGGTATACGCCACACACGGCGCGGTGCAGCGATGAATATAGTATTGCGTGCAGGGACGCGCCAGTAGCTTCTGTTTCCAGCCTGCCGGCGGCTCTCCATTGCGCGGCGGAGCCCAGTTCGTAGCATCATAACGGCAGGTGCGAAATGAGAAAAGCTTATTGAGCAAGTCCAGCGTGGCATCGACCGCGCCGGAGTTGGTGTACGGTCCGAAGTAGCGGTTGCCGTCGCGCGCGAAGCTGCGCACGCGATAGACGCGCGGGAAATCCTCCGTCAGCGCAACCTTGATATAGGGGTAGCTCTTATCGTCGCGCAGCAGCACATTGTATTTGGGGCGATATTGCTTGATATAATTGCTCTCTAATACCAGTGCCTCTACCTCGTTCTTGACCACCAGAAATTCGATGTCTTCTATTTTCGCCACCATGCTGCGATTTTTGGGGCTAAGAGCGGTGGATTCCTGAAAGTAAGAACGCACGCGGTTGTAGAGCGAGATGGCTTTGCCGACGTATAAAATGGTTCCCGCTGCATCCTTCATAATATAGATGCCCGGTTTGTGCGGCAATGAATTCAGGACTGATTGGACTTTCTCGTTCATACTGTAGTATACAACATGAACGCATACCTGGGCCGGATGCCCACAAGGGGCATCC
>JBOGTO010000073.1:0-1576 GCA_050695155.1 Ktedonobacteraceae bacterium | reverse complement strand
GCGTTATACCCCGGCGAGGACCTTTTCTTTGTGCAGGCTGATCCGGCGTGGGGGCATCTTACCATCGATGGGCGTGCCATTACGCGGCTACCGATTGTGGGAGGAAACGCGCCGTTGCGCCTGGGGCGCGGGCAGCACGTACTGGTATGGAGCGCTGAACCATTTCAGCAACAGCGATGCCTTTTGTCGGTACCGGCCAATTACCTCATCGATACCTGCATAGATCATTCGACGGTACAAATAGAGGCGGGGGTTATTGCTTCCATCGTGGAGTTTCAGGAGTCATTGACTACACTTGCTCCTGAACAGCGTGCCGCGCTCGTGCAGGCAGTGCAGGACGAATTGGATAGCCGGCAATCGACGGTGATCGTACAAAAAGGTGAACTGTACTCGCTAATAGCTACCAGCGCCTGCCAGCCAGTAATCAATGAATCACGTTGTTACGCGGTTGCCACACAGCCTTTGTTTGCGACCATGCATTTCCGGTTAGACGCGAATCCAGCATCAAATGAAACGTGCTTAACGCCGGAGCCGGGATGCACTTTCTTACGTCAGAGTTGCTTTACATTCTGCCCTGTAGACAATAACACAGCAAATGTATGGAATGTGCTGGCACCCGTGCTGCCCCTCTGGACATTCCGAGCGCAGGATGGCAGTATTATTGAGCGCGATGTCCCGGACAACGTCCTCTGGGACCTCTGGACTGAAGAGGTGGCGGACGAGTCGCTTGTTCAAATGCAAATCACCTGGCAGCATGGCGCGTGGCAGGTTGATATACCGGCGAGTATGAGTACCACTTCGCCCGTTGGACTCAATCCTGTCTGCGAGGCCGCACAGAATGTAGTGGGAATACAGTACCCGCCCATAGACTCATTTGGCGACCCATTATATTTGCAGTGGCAATATGCATCGGGTGTGGTTCCGGCGTCGGGCTGCCTGGGGGTGGGCTTATCGCGGCAAGGGACGGCCTATTGCTTACTGCGTTTTGGCGTGTTGCTGGCCGTGAACGCCCAGGCGCACCACTTCTGGCCTCATTTGCCATTGGCAGACGCCTACGAGCAGAGCCTGGCGCACCAACTGGAGATGGGTATTGCTGACAGTTTGTAGCGGTAGAGGATTGCTATGCAGCATAACGAGAACGATAAAGGCCTGGACGATTTTGAACTTGAGATCACCGGCCTGGATGAAACAGATACTGATACACCCCGTGCCGCGTGTTTGCCAGAGAAGCCAGTTTTTTTCTTGCGCGCGCATAGAAAGCTGGTAACGGCTGCAACCAGCGCTTTCGTTGGGCTGGCAATATTACTCATCGTCTTTAGCATTGCTCCCATAAGACAATTCTTTACTCCAACGCCGGAACAGGTACAGACCATCTTTTATTACAGGTTGGATGCCAACCCACCCTGGGGGCATTTGTTTGTAGATGGGCAGCGTACCAAAATGACTTCATCTGGAGCCTACCCGCTTTTCTCCCTGACGAGCGGGAAGCATACCTTATTGTGGAAAGCCGGCCCGTTTGCGCCGCAGCAGTGTGTTATGATGGTGCCGGTTGGGACTGGTGTCGACACCTGTGAGC
>JBOGTO010000072.1:0-6444 GCA_050695155.1 Ktedonobacteraceae bacterium | reverse complement strand
CTTCATACGACTATGCGACAGCCTGGATGCTTACCTTTTCAATCGCTCAAATCATCAGCGACCTTATCGACGATGCCCCGCGCCATCGCTATCTCGTCCCGGTTGATGGTATGACCCATGCGCGGATACAATTTCGCCGTCACCTGGCCGCCCAGCGCCTGTAAGACTTCGGCGGAGTGCAGCACCCGTTCTCTGGGGATATGGGGATCAATGTCGCTACATCCTAAAAAGACCGGCGTGCCTGCCAGCGAGCCGGGATAGTTGCGCGGCGTACCATCTGGCCCGATCAAGCCGCCACTCAGAGCAATCATACCTCCATAGCGCCGGGCATGACGCGCCACAAATTCGAGCGAGAGGCACGCGCCCTGCGAGAAGCCCACAATCACCACGCGCTCAGGCGGGATGCCCGCTTTGTTCGCTTGATCGAGCAGCGAGGCAATCAGCGCCAGCCCGGACGAGAGGCCCGGCTCATTGCTGGCAAGAGGCGCGAGAAAGCTGTTCGGATACCAGGCGTTGCCAGCAGCTTCGGGCGCGAGATAGGCAAAGCCGGGCTGCGCCAGTTCTTCGGCCAGCATGAGAATATCCGCCGCCGTTGCGCCGCGCCCATGCACCAGAATCATCGCGGCCCGCGCGCTTGCCAGGGGTTCGCCAGCCGTCAGCACTGGCAATCCCTGGTGTGGTCCTCTCATCTCTTCAATTTGTTCGCTCATTGCCTGACCTCCGCCGGGTGCCATTCAGCAACGGTGAGCGGGCGCAGCGCTTCCTCTATCGCGCCGCGATTGCGCTCCAGCCAGGGTGGCAGCTTCAAATGTTTGCCCAGATCGGCCACATCTTCATCGACCGCGAAACCTGGTCCAACGGTCGCCAGTTCCACAATATGCCCGTCGGGATCGTTGGTATAGATGCTCTTGAAGTACTCACGGTCCAGCACAGGCGTAACGCGCAAACCCGCCTTCACCAACTTTTCGCGCCACATCAACTGCACCTCTTCATCGGCCACCGCCAGCGCGAAATGATGCGTTTGTCCCCTGCCAATTTGTGCGCGGCGCGTCTTGAGCGGGTCGCGTTCAAAGTAAGTAATCAGCGTGCCAGGGCGACCATCACCTACGCCCCAGTACCAGTGCGCCGATGTGGGATCATCAAAGTTGGAGGTCATCTTTACGCGCCTCATGCCGAGCAAATCGCCAAAGAACGCCTGCGTGCGCTTTATATCGCTGCCAATAGCTGTGATATGATGCATTCCCTGGCTCAACGCCATGTCGGCGGTGATCTCCGTTACAGGGTCAGGCCAGGTTTCAGCAGCGATACGCGCCTCATCGCGGTTATTAATCATCATTTGCGCCGGTGGTTCGCGGAACTCGGTGCCGAGAGCATCGGGAGCTTCATCGATAGTCCAGCCGGGGCTGCGCGTGGCAATTTCCAGAATGCAGCCGTCCGGGTCAGTGAAGTAGATCGATTTGAAGTAATGCCTGTCCAGTGGCCCATCTACACTCAAACCAAGATCAACCAGGCGGCGCTTCCATTTCAACAGCCCATCGTAATCATTCACAATCGTGGCGAAATGATGCGTTCCCCCGATGCCAAAATGTCCCTTTGGCGCGTTCGGCCACTCGAAAAAAGTCACCGCCGACCCCGGATGTCCCACTTCATCCCCAAAATAGAGATGATAGCTGCCCGGATCATCGAAATTGACCGTCCTTTTCACGAAACGCAATCCCAGCACCTGCGTATAAAAATCAACTGTGCGCTGCGCGTCCCCGCAAACCAGCGTAATATGATGTATGCCTTGAATGGCATCGTTAGACGACATGTTTGTGTTTCTCCTCGAAGGTTACAAAAGCGTACTTTCAACTACAAACATTGTATCCCAGGAAGCGTCATTGATGCGTCAAGTTACCCATCCTTGACGGCGTCTTCATTGTCCGGTCACTGTAACTTGCCCACGTATCCCATTATGGCGGGGAGATTGAAACGTGTGCCGCCAATCCAGCCCTGCTCTGACCGCATAGTTGCGGCTCAGGCTGTTGTACCTCTATGCCAAAACGATAGGAGTTTATAAGTGCGTCGAATTTTTGCTCTGCTGGCTGTCTCATTGACCGCAGTATTGCTCATTACCGTGTTCACAGGCGGTGCGGCAAGCGCCAAAAGCCTTCAATCCACGAAAAATCATGTCTTCTCTGCGAAGCTGACCCCGGACCTCGGCCCCAATGTGGAACCCACGATTGCAGGCATTGTGCCAGGTGGCTTGCCCTGGGTACTCGAGGGCGGCCATGTCAGTCTCTCCAAAAGCGGGCGGCTGGAAGCCTCGGTTGATGGATTGTTGTTTGGGCCAGGCTCGCCTGCCAATCTGATCGGCACCACCGGGCCAATTACCCAGGTTTTCGCCAGCCTGGTCTGCGCGAATGGCCCTGTAATCTCGACAAGTGCCGTAACGTTCTCGAAAGATGGAGATGCGCATATCAATCAACGCATATCTTTGCCCGCGCAATGCGTCGGGCCAATCGTGCTGATTCGCGCCTCCCTCAGCGGCGGCCCCTGGCTGGCCGCCAGCGGCATCTAATCCCTCCTGGCGGATGGCGGAAAGGCTGCTTTCCGTCTTCGCTCTGACGAATTTTGACAACCGAAGAGGGTAATGGTACATGTCGGGGCGCTTGCAACCCAGGCGCCCTGATAAATTTTGATAACCGAAAACGGTAAGTTTCGGAACGGTCGTTCCCCGTCCTGATAATTTTTGACGACCGAATGCAGAAATGAATAGGTGGGGCGCGTCCTGCGTCCTGTAGGGACAAGGGGCGGATGTGGGGACGGGTGGGGGCCTTGTGCTTGTCCTGCTGGCAACCGGATATGCCTGGGTGACGTGAGGCATGTTGGTCACACTCCCACCAGGACAAGCACCAGGCCCCCGCATCCACCCAACCCCGCCCCTTGTCCCTACAGGACGGGGGGCAAGCGATGCGTTCCCTTACCGTTTTTGATCGGCAAAAATCATCAGATGGGCGCGGGACGCGCCACGATCACAACCGCCCCAGCAGCACGCGGTGTGCGTCCCTTGCATCCTGTTCAGATATGCCGGGTCTCTCGCGTATCCACATACTCTTACCTGTCGGAGAGTGGACAAAGCCGACATCCAGAATAGGTTGAAAACCGGCGAGAGCGACTCCTTTTTGCGAAGGGATGTTATCCGCGTCCGTGCCAAGCCAGGCATGGCTTATCCCTTCAGCAGCCAGCGCGCCAAGTATATGCGCTAGCAGCGCGGGGTAGAGACGCTGCCCGCGATAGGCAGGCAGCGTCGTACAATCCCATATATAGGCTTCACCCGCTCGCAAACGCGCCTTCAAATTCAGTTCGCCAATGCTTTCTTCGTCGAACGTCACCCAACCGTAGGTGACAATCTGTTCACTGAGCAGCCCGGCATAACATCGCTTGCCCCGCTCAAAACGCCGCGCTATTGATGTATGGTCTGTCATGCCCATCACGCGGGCAAGCGAATCAAGCGTTTCAGGGCCAACGCGCTGGAATGTCACGGGTAAGCCAGGCGTAACAGAGAAAGCTCTGGCAGAAAAAGCTTCATCCAGCTTCATGAGCCAGAAAATGCCCACATGCCGTGAGTCTTCTCCAAATGAGCCTGTCATCGCTGCTTTGCTCCAAATTGCTCTATATCCTGAAGAACATATGGCGAATCTGGTCGATCACCTTCGGGTCTCCGCTCGTCTCGCCGCCGGGGAAGCGTTGGAAGGTGGTAAGCACAAAATCTGAAGCGTTCTTGAAGTGGAACTGCGCTTGCGTGCCGTCGAGATTATCGGCTGGCTCGTAGGTGAACGCGCCATCTTTGACCTTAACGCGCCATTGACCGCCCCATTCGCCATCGACTTTGACGCCAAACTCGATATCCACCCCTTTGACCGATGCTTGATCGACAGTGGACATCATGAGGATGAACATATACGGCACCAGCACACCCGCCGTGCGCTCGTCCAGCTTCGCATTCTTCTCTCCCAGGCCCCAGCGCATGTCCCAGCTATGCACGCCGTAGTCCATGACATGGAAAGCTGGATAGAAAAGCGTCGGCAACGGCCCCATATAGGGATGTACCACGTTGAAGCCGCCCCATTCCTCCGGGGTCAGGGCATCGAAAACGGCCATCATCTGCTGGTAATCGTTCTTGAGCCGCGCAATCGCCTCCTCACGCGGCAGACTGCGAAAAGCCTGGGCATTCTTGTTCAACGTCTCACCCATCACGAGCAGACCAAGCGCGTCGGCAGCGCCATTTTTGCGCGCCACATCCCAACGCGAAAGATACCCTTCGGTGACATCGATCATATGCCCGACGATGTCGCGCACTTCCCAATCGGTGCAGCGCGTCTGCACATGCCAGTTCTGCGGCTCGTCAACCACCGCGAAGAAATTGCCAGCCTCGGTGCGCACTACGTCCAGTACGACATCCTTGCCGCTGTAATCCATTGAATTGACAACCATGCTGAAATCCTTTCATTAAGCGACCTTACCATGCCGCCCGCAGCACAGATTCGATCTGCGCCGCTTCAATAATTGGTTTGGGATTGTTGCGCACCGCCGAGCTTTGCAGCGCGACTTGCGCCAGCCGCGCCAGGTCGCGCTCCTCTACCCCCACATCGCGCAAATGTTGGGGCAGCTTCATCTGACCGATCAGTGTATAAATTGCCTCGATAGCCTCTCCTACAGTCTCCTCCGCACTCCTGCCAGCCAATGGAATACCCATCGCTTCAGCAGCCGGGACAAGTAGGGACGCGGTAGCATCCAGGTTGAAACGCATGGCATGTGGCAGGATGATGCCGTTAGCAATGCCATGCGGCACACCAGCCGACCCTCCCAGCGCGTGACAGAGACCATGATGTAAGCCCATCGCCACCGTAGACAGTGCAGTTCCGGCCAGGTATGCTCCCATGAACATTTCAGTACGCGCCTGCACATCGTCGCCTCGCGCAAAGCAGCGTGGGAGCGCGTTGACGATGGCACGCGCTCCCGCGCTGGCGGCAGCAGTTGAGAGCGGGTTGCGCGTAATCGAGTATAACGCCTCGATACAATGAGCCAGCGCGTTGACGCCCGTTGAAGCAGTCATGGCGGGTGGGAGATTGAGCGTCAACAACGGGTCATATACAACCAGTTTGGGAGCAATCTTGACATCAGTGACGGTTATTTTGCGCGTGGTTTCACCGCTATAATGGGTAATGCCATAGACAGGCGTCATCTCCGAACCAGCATATGTAGTGGGAAGAGCAATAACCGGCTCAAGCGGCTGCTCGATAGGTGACTTGGCCTTTGCCGACTTTCCCACGCGCCGCTCTTCCAGCGCGAAGCTGACCGCTTTCGCCATGCCAATCGGACTACCCCCACCCAGGCCAATGATTGCGTCAGCTTCGTGCGCAAGCGCCAGCTTCACGGCTTCCGCTACCTGAGAATCGGGTACATGTGGCTGAACATGCTCGAAAGTCGCAACCAGCCGCTCCCCCAATACCTTTTCAACCAGCGCAATAGAACCATTACGTCGCAGCGACCCCGTCGAGCAGAGCATCAATCTCCGCCAGGAAAAACGATCAACAGCTTCACCCAGGCGAGCGATTGACCCCTGCCCAAAAATAATTTCCCCGGCATAGCTGGTATAGCGAAACTCGTTCAACTAAGCACCTCGCTGGCGGCACAAAGAATTCCATGCCCATCATAATAAACAATATAAGTGAGAGAGCGTCACTAAAGCGTCAATGGAGGGTATTGTAGCATTGGGCATACGAAAAGAGGGGGACAAAAAGGATGCTTATGCTCTGGCTACAAAACTGGCACGATTAGGCTTGCTCGATTTATAGCGACGCCATCAATCGTTCGCCTTGCGCGAGCAAGTAAGCGCGGCCATGCTCTCGCGCTGTTGCCAGGGCGGCAGCGAGGTGAAGCTTTGCTTCGTCGATTTGCCCGGCGAGCAGCAGGGTTTCGGCAAGCCACAGTTGCAGGCGCGTGCGCAGGTGCCAGTAGCCCCGCTCGCTAATCAGCAAAAGCGCCTCTTCGAGTAATCTCGTCGCATCTTCTAGCCGGCCCTGGCCGCGCGCCGCCAGCGCCAATCCCGCCCGGAAGCCTGCCTGCCGTTCGAGATTGCCCAATTCTTCGGCCAGCGCGAGGCCATGCTGGAAGGTTGTCCATGCCTCCGCCCATTCATGCAGGTAAAGCGAGATTTCACCGCGCGTGCTGGCAAGGTGCAGCAACGCGCCAAACATCTCGTGTGATTCCGCCAATGCATAGCCCCTGGACAGAGCTTTTTGAGCGGCTTCGACATGTCCGGGCAGCAGGTGATGATAGGCGAGGTTGTTGTATGCCAGCGCCTGGAAATAGTAATCATGAGCCGCGTCTGCCGCACTGGCCGCCTCTTCATACAGATCAAGCGCGCGTGTAATCTCTCCACGCTGCGCAGCTACGTTG
>JBOGTO010000071.1:0-14991 GCA_050695155.1 Ktedonobacteraceae bacterium | reverse complement strand
GACACCGATTGATCGTTTTCGTCATCCCCTGCTATGGTGGCAAGATGCTCCTCGCTTTTGGGCCAGACGACCCGTATGGCTCGCTCATCCGTTACCCCCGCCAGCAGCGCATCGATATAAGGCGAGCGCGAGCGGTTCACCTTGCCATAACGGTTAGCATGACTAATCACAAGATGATCGCGCGCGCGAGTCGTAGCAACATAAAAGAGACAGGCTTCTCCGCTTTCGTGCGCGTTCTCTTCATCACTGCCTGTTACCACTAATCCGCGCGGAGGCGGCGCGGGCTGCCAGCGTTTTGACGCCGGGAAACGTGTCTTAACAATGCCCGGCAGGTAGACTACAGGAAACTCTAATCCCTTACTGGCATGAACGGTCATCACGCGAATCACATCGGGCAGTTCTTCCCCATCATCATTTTCGCTCTCGCGCCGACTGCCACCATCCTGACGCAAAGAAAGCAGCACCGTAATGTAGTCCAGAAAGCCCTTCGCCTGTTCCTCAACATCCGGCGCTGTCAGTGGTTCGGGTTCTTCGCCGCGTGCTATGGCCTGCTCTCTCTTTTGCAGGCGCAACGTTTGCTGCTGCTGGTCATAATATCGCGCCATCTGCAACAAACCGTTATAATCCGCGCGTAACGCCTCGCCCTGCTTTGTTGTCTCGTCTATGCTTCCTGAAAGCAATTCGCGCCCGATTGATGATTCCACGAACAGGTATTGCGCAAGCAGCATCCATACGCTGATGCAGGTGTTGCGCAAGTCTTTTAGAATCGCAGAGAGACGCGCGAATGATTGATGGCCGGCATCGCTTAGAGCGGCTGGCGCGTCGTTGCGCATCAGCATACTGGCGAGCGTGCGTTTTTGTTCGCTGCTCCTGCTTTCATGGATGACCCACAGTAAAATCTCAATATCTTGCTGTGTGAACGGATGATCGGCCAGGCGAGCCGCGCGCAATATGCCCATGCCGCCAGAGTTGGTCAGCAGCATAACGACCGCGAGCAGGTTCCTGATATGCTGCTGTTCGAGCATTCCGCCGCGCTCGATTACAGGCAGTTCAGCCGCGACAAGGGCGCGTGTCACCTTACGCGCCAGTGAGCGCGTGCGGCAGAGTACGACCATATCGCGGTAGGCATATCCCTGTTCATGTTTGCGCCGCATATCGTTGATGATGCCGTTGAATTCGCTGGCCTCGTCGGGCGCGTTTGCCAGCGTGATGTATGGCTCTGGCTGTGTGGCGCGCGCCGTCTGAACCGCGCCGGGCTGTGCCTCCGCTTCGAGTTGTTGGCGACGAAAGGCATCGGCCAGATTGACAATATCGGGTCGTGAGCGATAGTTGCGGCTGAGCGGCAATACAACCGCGCCGGGGTAGTCTTCACGGAAGTTGGCAATATTGGCAGGCGAGGCTCCCCGGAAGCCATAAATGGCCTGATTAGCATCTCCGACCACCCATACGCGCTGCCCTTCGCCCGCCAGCAAACGCAAAAGCACGCCACTGGCACGGTTCATATCCTGAAATTCATCCACCAGAATATGCTGGTACTGCTCGTGCATCTCGGCGCGTACATCCGCGTGTTCCTGCAAGAGTTGCACGGCAAGCATAATCAAGCCGCCAAAGTCGGTATCACCCTGCTGCTCTAAACGCTGCTGGTAGAGCGCGTAGACGGCGGCCACTTCCAGCGCCTTCTCTGCCTGCTCCTGCTGTTTTTCGTCTTGCGCCTGCATAAGCATAGCCTGCGCCAGTTGCCTGTACATATCAGGTGTAGCCAGCTCGTCTTTCGCGCGCGAGATGGCGCTAAGTATGTCAGGGAAAGAAGCGGCGGGATGCGCAAGGTTCTGATAATGGCGCAAGGGCAGTTCCGCGGCCATACGGCGCAACAGGAAATACCCTTCCGCGTCATCGATAAAGGCGAAATCCGCGCGCAGCCCGACCAGTTCGCCATATTTGCGCAACAATTCAGCGCAAAAAGCGTGAAAAGTGCTGACCGTTGGCGAAGTCATAGCGGACGCCAGCATCTTGTCTAAACGTTCCTGCATCTCTCCCGCCGCTTTGCGCGAAAAGGTCAGCGCCAGGATATGTTCAGGCGCGACTCCCTGATTCTGAATAAGATAGGCCGCGCGTCCGATCAACGTGCTGGTCTTCCCGCTTCCCGGCCCGGCCACAATCAGCGCTGGCGTTCGCGCCTCAATTGCCGCCCTTTGAAACTTATCATACCGCTCCATCCACGACGCATCCCCATGCTCTGCTACTTCGCCCCCATTCCGTAGGGGCGGGGGTGGCGTGGATGTGGGGTGGGGACCCTTGTGGTCGCCCGCGTCCTCGCTTACATCCCTATTCCCATCCTCCTCGTCCTCTATATCGCCCATTACCAGGTCGGCCAACCGATTCAACATCGCGCTCTGTGAAACTTGAAAAATATCGCTCAGCCGCGCTGGCTGCGCATCGGATGCCAGGAAAAGCGCGCGCACTCTTTCGCGCGGCATCAATAGTTCGGCGGCGAAGATGTTGGCCGCCAGTTCGCGCTGGCTGCGCGGATCATAGGCCACGCCGGGACCCAGCACCTCCTCCGCCTGCTCCTGAAACGTGGGGCTGCTAACCTCTTCACGCACATCATCTGTGGAGCAGGGGTCTTCGCGTGACGCGCCCTCGTCGCCTGCTGGCATAACGATGCTGGCGCGGATACTATCAAATAACGGCTGCAACTGCGGGGCGACTTTGCGATGCAGCATGGCGTGGCCCAGTTCGTGCGCCAGCGTAAAGCGGCGCAGCATCTCTGGCAGATCGCGGCGCAGCCAGATCAGATTTTCCGCCGCGTCCAGAAAACCATAGGTGCCTTCTGGCTGGTCGCCATGATGAAATGTTGCGACTTCCAGGTCGAGCCACTGCGTAAGCTCATCGAGCGGCGTGCAATCATCCTGCCACGCGGAGTGGCTCTCACGAAAACTTCGCAGCAGGTGCCGGGCGACCTCTCTTGCCTCAAATTCTATGCGCTCTTCCATATGCCCACTCTGTTCTAAATACGGTGTTGCCTGCACACTATTGTATCATGCCAGTGTTGTTTTCATGTTCTTCTTTATGTGAGCGGATGTGGTAAGGAGATCATACACATGGTACCCGATGTCTGGTATAATCAGATACATCAACGGTTTCCATCAAGAAAGCGAGAGGGGTGCTATGGAAGCAGCCGAGATACTCGAGCGAGCCAGGTCATCGGGCGAGGAAACGCCGCCGGGTTGGCTTGTTCTTCCGTTATTGAAAAGCAAATTAACGTCTGGACTTGTTGGCTGGGTCGTTGGTGCCATTGTCGGCTTCGGTCTCTTCGCGTTTATTGCCTCTGTCACCATTCCCTTTAACTTCGAGCGAGGTTTTTTCACCGCCTGTTTTGCTACGGTGCTGATGCTCATGACGCTCTTTATCGGCGCTGGTAGCACCCTGTCGGGCATCACAGATATTCGACGGCTGCGGCGCTTAGATCAATACCTGATCGTAGTGACGCCGGATGATTTTGTGAAGCAAGAAGGCGATAAAATTGTGCATGTGCCTCTCGAGCATGTGCGCCATGTCACGGCGCGGGGCAAGCCGCCACCTGATCGCTCGACTCCTAAGAACGCCATGCAAGATGTTCCGGGCGCGGGCGAAAACGTGGCCGGTTTCATCTTTGGACGCGCTTTCTTCCCATCGGGCCAGAAGCTGCGCCGCAAGCGGATGCGCACCCCCACTACCCTGGCGTTTCTGGATGATCGCACCGATACAGAGGTCGTGGTAGCTACCGATAACTCTTATGGAGATACTTTCGAGATCGCTGCCTATCTCAAACAGTATGCCGCCAGGTTGCAGCAAATCATGTGAAACATCTATCAGGGCGGGGCTGGCCTTTCACTGGGAGTTTTTTTGGAAAAAGAACCAATCAGGCGGTTGTCATTCTGAGCGCAGCGAAGAATCTGCGTCATGCCCACCAGAGATCCTTCGCTGCGCTCAGGATGACAGGGAAAGCGCAGGATGACAATCTCGAAGGCAAGCCCGGCCCGCCCTGGCAATCGCCATCCTGATAATGGAGGAGATGCCTCTTATGTTGCTTGCTATCGACATCAGCAATACCAACATCAAGCTTGGTCTCTATAACAGCACTACCATGCGTAATCACTGGGTGGTATCGACCGCTCGCCAGCGTACCACCGACGAATACGCGATGGTACTCAACGACCTGGCGCGGCACGCGGGACACCAGTTGACCGACATCGATGACATTATCATGTCGAGCGTTGTTCCTCCCCTGACGCCCGTCTTTCAGGAACTGGCTGTGCGCTATTGCAATAAAGAGGCCATTGTACTCGATCATACGCTTAACCTGGGCATCAAATTGCTGGTCGATAACCCCTGGGAGATTGGTTCCGACCGTATCGCCACCACCATTGCCGCGCATCATCTCTATGGCGGACCCGCCATCATCATCGCCTTTAGCACCGCTACCACCTTCGATGTGATTTCCGGGCGCGGCGACTTCCTGGGCGGAGCCATCGCGCCCGGCCTCATGATTTCCGCCGAGGCCCTTAGCAGCGCCGCTTCCCGCCTGTACCGCGTGGACATGACGCCGCCGCAATTCGCGCTGGGCAAGAATACCATCGAGAATATGCAATCGGGCATCATCTTCGGCCATGTCGGGCTGGTGCAGGGACTGATTAGCCGCCTGCGCAAAGAAATACCCGGCGTGACGGACGAAAGCCAGGTCAAAGTCATCGCGCACGGCGGCCTCGCTCAACTCATGGCTCCCATCATCCCCGAAATCCAGCATGTCAACCAGTACCTACCCCTCGAAGGTCTGCGCCTGGCGTATACGCTGCTGAGGTCGTGAGCGCTTTAGTACGAATAGTGTGCTAGAACCTCTTGAGCATGTTGCCTGATAATTTCAACAAGTTCTGCGGGGGAATGAATACTTACGTCGCGCCCCAGAGGCAACAACAGCCGGGCATAGAAAGCAAGCTCTTTAGCAGCTACCTCTTTCTTGATAGTGCCATTGCCATCTTCATCTACGATGACCTCTTGCCAGAATGCAGCCCAATCCACCTTTTTCATACCATGCTTATTAATAACAACATGCAACGAAAGCAATGGCTCTTCGGCAGGATCGCTTTGTTGGAGCCATTCTCGAAGCGACATTTTAGGAGGCATTTCAAGTCCTTCTCCCTCTACTCTTTGGAACGAGAGAAAGCGATCCGCGCGCAATGGGATATGCTGTTGACGCTTATAGTCGAAGCAAGCGCAATACCAGAAACCATTGAAGGCATAGAGTCCATAGGGGTAAATCAATCTCTCCGCAACCTGCGAACGTGAATCATACTCAATACGCGCGTGAACACCATCTCTTGCTGCTTGCAAAATAGCCGTGAGCAATGGCGCTTTATAGATGCGTTGAGCGCCGGTGATGACAAGATGCTCTCGCAATTGATCGAGCTGCTGCATAACATCGGGTGGTAATGCATTACGCATTTTCGTAATCGCGGATAGGCTCTGGACTGAGAAAGGCGTATCAGGATACTCCAACAGGGCCTCATACGCCAGGATGAGACCTGTTGCCTCGTCCACTGTGAGCGATAACGGCAGAAGGCGCTGCTTCTGTATCAAAAAATACCCGCCATGCGGGCCAGGAGTGGCAGATAATGGCACACCCATCATTGATAACGCCTGGAGGTCTCTCAACATGGTACGCCTCGAAAGATGAAATTCATCCGCAAGTTCCTGGACGGTAAAACGCTGCAATGTACGCAAGCGCAGCATCAATTCCAGCAGGCGTTCTGTACGTGACATGCTATCTCCTAAATAGTGACAATCTTTGTCACCATTATACGGTATTCTCCTGATTATGAACAACATCAAGAAGGAGAAACACCAATGGATGAACTAACTTTGAGAGCTTTTATCCAGCAACTCATGAAGCTCTATGATGCAAAGGAATACGCTCAGGCTCTTGAGCAAATTGAGC
This sequence comes from Ktedonobacteraceae bacterium, assembly GCA_050695155.1. Lineage (GTDB taxonomy): Bacteria > Chloroflexota > Ktedonobacteria > Ktedonobacterales > Ktedonobacteraceae > CF-113. The sequence goes on along the minus strand of JBOGTO010000071.1, from coordinate 9,017 downwards.
GAGAACGGACAAACTTTCCTGAGAACACATGGGAGATCGCCTACTGGCGTCTCTGTATAAATGCTCTGCTTGAGCAACCGGCGGCAGCCTTACAGATATTCCAGGAAGCTCTGGATCGCGGTATCTGGTTTTCTCCCGACAGGCTGGTGCAGGAGCCAGACCTGATCTCGTTGCGCCCATTGCCAGAGTTTCAGAAAATGGCTGAGATCTGCCGGCAGCGTTTCGTGGCGACCCGGTCTGCTGTCCAACCTGAATTGCTTGTTCTGCAACCCGCAAAACAGGTCGCCGCGCTCCCGCTCTTGATCGCGCTGCATGGCAATGCCGAGAACGCCAGCGTTACTCTTGAATACTGGAAAGGGATTACTACTCAGGGCTGGTTGCTGGCCGTTCCACAGTCTTCACAGATTTACGACCAAAATTCTTTCGTTTGGGATGACCGCGAGGTCGGTATCAGCGAGATACGCGCGCACCTGGCTTCACTGAGCCGTGAGCAGACGTTGGATCAGAACCGCGTGGTACTCGGCGGCTTTTCAATGGGCGGCGGCCAGGCGGTCTGGATGGCTCTGAACCAATCGGTTAAGACCTGTGGCTTCGTTGTCCTGGCACCCTATCTGACCCCTGCCGAGCTTGAGGCGCTGCCAGCAATCCTCGAAAGCCAGAAACTGACCAGTTTGCGTGGCTCCATCCTCGTGGGTGAGGAAGATATTCAGTGCCTGGAGGTCTCGCGCAAGGTTGTCGAGATCATGCACGCCTACAATCTCCCCTGCGAACTGGAAGTCCAGCCCGGTCCAGATCACGACTATCCCCCCAACTTTGGGGAATATGTAAGCAAAGAACTGGCGCTTATTGAAGCCTATGTTCATGCATAGCGGACGGAACACCCGCGTGGGGCATCGCTACAGGCGGGTGAGAAACCACTTGCGACAGTCTGTAATCCACCTGCGTAACTTCGACAGACCCAGTTGCGCTACTGAGCGTGCTGTGGCGGGTGGCGGAGCAGGCGGTATGGCCTCTCTGAAGGCGTCCACAAATGCTCCCACGCTGGCATAGCGCTGCTGCGGGTTTTTCGCCAGCGCCCGCAGTATCACTCGTTCCATTGCTAGCGGAATATCATGAGCCAGGGCGCGTAATGAAGCCGGGCGATCGTGCAGATGTTGCCATATAACCTCTGTGCGCGTTCCGCTGAATGGCGATTGACCTGTAAGCCACTCATAGACACAGACAGCCAGCGCGTACTGATCGCTCGCCGCGCATGGCTTGCCTCGCTTGTGTTCGGGAGCCATGTAATTAAACGTGCCGGGTCGAGAACCAGATATTTTATGCGCTGTTTCAGTGATGCCAAAATCGCCAAGTAGCACCTCATAGTTGCGCCCTAATAACAGGTTTTCTGGCTTGATGTCCAGATGTATAAAATCCTGGGCGTGCAGGTAGTCCAATGCACCAGCGATTTGCTCAAGGTAGTGCAGGGTCTTCCTGAAGCTGAGCTTTGTGCCTCGTGGATGGAAGCCGCGTAAGGAGCCGTGCGGAGCATAACTCATCACAATAAAGGGAACGCCGTTTTGTACGTCAAAGTCCAGCACGCGCACAATATGTTCATGTTCCAGAGTGGCAGCAATCCGCGCCTCTTCCAGGAACTTGTGTCGTCCCTTACGGATCAGCGGCGTTCTCAGAATCTTGATGGCGCACAATGATCGCAAGTGCAAATTCCGCGCGAGGTAGACATCGGCGGAACCGCCTCTCCCGATTAAACGGATGAGGATATAATGCCCCAGTGTTTGTCCAGAACGATTAACCATTGTAGAATCCCTTTCAAGATATTTGACGGGGAATCTACTGGTCTGTCAAAAAATTCGGTTCTCCGCCGCCCTTACCAATCGTATCTCATCATAAGAATACTCATCCCCCAGAAATTCCTTGACGGGCTTCAAAAGCTCGCCGCCTACTTCTTTTAGAGCTTCGGCGATTACCTCGTAGCGTTCGGGGCGTATCAAGCGCTCCATATCGAGAGATTCACCCGATTCGAGCAGTTCGGTCAGGTGTGTGAGAATGGTGCCTCTGGTCATGTTGCGATTCTGCGCGATTTCGGCGATGCTCAAGCCTTGCTGGAACATTGCCAGCGTCAACTGGCGCGTGACCGAACCGGCGGGCGATGAGGACGTACTTTCCTTTGGAGGTTTCTCTGCGGCTTTCACTTTTGGAGGCTTGACTGTTGCCAACTCCATATCCAGCCCGTGTTCTTCACAGTAGGCGCAAATCTCATGCGTGAAAGTATAATAGAACGCCTCCAGCTTGCGCTCGCCAACGCCGGAAATATCCTCGAACTGGCTTTTGGTCTGGGGACGTTGTTGTGCCATCGCCCACAGGCTGCTATCGGGAAAGACGACATAAGGCGGCACACCCTGTTCGTCGGCGAGCTGCTTGCGCAATTTGCGTAAATGCTGGAACAACTCCTCCGTTCCTGGTGGGTCTGGCGCGGCTTCCTCATCGCTTTCTATGATAGATGATGCTCGCCGACCCGACTTCGCCAGGCGCGACTGCACAGGTTTCACCGGCGCGGCAATTTCTACCGCGCGTTGCTTGCGGATGATCTCCCACGAGAGCGCGTTCAGGCGTGGTATGGTATACCCCTCGGTTGTTTCATCGAGCAGGCCCTGGTGAATAAGCGAGCGGCCAATGCGCAGCCATTCATCGGCGCTCAGTTCTTTGCCATAGCCGTAAATGGGAAGCTGGTCATGGCCGCTGGCGCGTACCTTCTGCGTCTGCGCCCCGCGCAACACATCGATGACATGCTTCATACCGAAACGTTGCTGCGTCTTCGCAATGCAGAACAGCAGCCGTATGGCGTCCTTCGTGCGATCTTCCAGCACGGTCGGACGCGCGCAGGTATCGCAATTCCCGCATTCATCCTCCAGCGTCTCACCAAAATAGGCCAGCAAAACTTTGCGGCGGCACACGCTGCTTTCGCAGTACGCTACCACCTGTTGCAACTGCTGGCGGGCGATGCGCTGCTCCTGCTCGTCCGGCTTCTGACCGATGATGTACTCGACTTTCATGAGGTCGCCGCGACTGAAGAAAATGACGCAGCGCGCGGGCAGGCCATCGCGTCCGGCGCGCCCCGATTCCTGGTAATAGCCCTCCAGGTTGCGCGGCAGATCATAGTGAATCACGGCGCGCACGTCTGGTTTGCCAATGCCCATACCGAAGGCAATCGTTGCCACCAGCACCGGCACGTCATCGCGTATGAAACGGTTCTGGTTTTCGGTGCGCTGCTCAGCGCTTAAACCCGCGTGATAGGGCAAGGACTCGATGCCGCTCTGGTTAAGCGTCATACTGAGTTCTTCCACGCTTTTACGGCTCTGGCAATACACGATCACCGATTCTCCGGCCAGTTCGCGCAGCAGCAATACTAATTCGCCAAAAGCGCCCCGTTTGTCGCGTACTTCGTAGGAAAGGTTGGGGCGATTGAAGCTGGCGATATGCACCAGTGGGTCGCGCAGTCCCAGTTGCGACAAAATATCTTTGCGCACGCGCGTGGTGGCCGTCGCCGTCAATGCCATCATCGGCACATGGGGAAAGCGCGCGCGCAATATGCCGATCTGTCGATACTCAGGGCGAAAATCATGGCCCCATTCGCTGACACAGTGCGCTTCGTCAACTGCCACCAGCGATATGCCCGCGTTCTGCTCAACCTGGTCGAGCAGCGCCAGGAAGTTGCCCGTCACCAGCCGCTCTGGAGCTACATAGAGCAATTGCACCTGCCCGTTGAGTACCGTCCGCTCGCGTTCCCTTTGCTCAGCAAGGTTGAGCGAACTATTGATAAAGGTGGCGGCGATACCATTGGCGCGCAGGCGATCCACCTGGTCGTGCATCAGCGCGATCAATGGTGAAATCACAATCGTCAATCCAGGCAACAGCAAAGCTGGCAACTGGTATGTCAGGGATTTGCCGCCGCCCGTGGGCATCAACACAAAGGCGTCCTGCCCCGCCACAATAGATTCGATAACCTGGCGCTGACCCGCGCGAAAGGAGTCATGCCCAAAATTTATTTTAAGCGCCTGCTCGATGGAGTCCAATTACGCTGCTTCCCTTCTATCTCTGGTACCCTGATGTTATACCATATCCATGCTTGCAGGTGAAGATGGTAATTGTGCGCCATCATGTGCCGCCCCGCGCCGCCCCCGGATGCCCACCAGGGGCATCCCTACATTCCCGGATGTTCCCGGAACCCTTCCCGCCCGGCGCGCCAGGCGAGGGGATGGGCCACCACGTTATGTAGGGATGCCCCTGGTGGGCATCCGGGGGCGGCGTGGGGTCGCCCATTTCACATTCCTAATGCGGGGGTGGTAGTGCTGGTCGGGTCAGCCGTCGGATCAGGCGTCACTGTTGGCGTCAGTGTCGGCGTCACTGTTGGTGTAATAGTTGGCGTCGGATCGGGCGTCTTCGTCGGCGTTGGGTCGGGCGTGGTTGTCGGCGTCGGGTTGGGCGTAGTTGTCAATGTTGGTGTTACCGTCGGAGACGCGGTTGTATAGTTCTTTACATACAGGGTAACGTTAGCACCAACGGCAATAGAGGAGCCAGGAGCCGGGGTTACATTCACTACCGTATTTGGCAGAAGTGCATTATCCGTTCCTGCATCTTTTATTATCGCGTTAAGTCCTGCTGTCTGTAGCGATAGCTCCGCCGCTGCGAGAGTACTATCATTAGGAATTGCAGGTACTGTCGTCATCTTTGGCCCCATCGTCACCTCAATCGCCTTCCCTTTTGTATAGGTTGTGCCGGCCAGGGGAGATTGCCGTGTGACTACGCCATCTTGAGATGTGGCTCCATTAGCGAGTGTCAGCGTGAAACCGGCTGCCTGCGCCGCGCTCTGCGCTGTTGCATGATCGCTACCAACCAGGTTCGGTACAACGGCGGTGTTGATAGTCTGCGTGGGCGTTGCGTCGTTGTTCATGAAAGGAAGCTTGATGATGCCTATTGCGCCTGCCAGCCAGACGCTAAAGCCTAATAATAACAGGGCGGCTAACAGGATGAGTATAGTAACGATGGTCGTGGCCCGCGATCCCCTTTTGTCGTTCTGGCCTGCGCCGCGTTGGAACGGGCGCGTACTCCCTGAATCGGGAGGAGGAGCGGGCGGGGTATAGATATTCTCATCAAGATACATAGGCTGTTGCGGCTGCGCGGGCGGGTACGTTCCCATGCCGTGACCATTGCCATTCATTACATTGGGGGATAGACCGTTGGGCAGCATGTTATTGGGCGACGAAACAGGCACGCGCGGTGGGATAGGACGCGCAGGCCCGCGCCCACTCGCACTGGGGCGCTGGGGTATCTGATTGTAAGGCGTGTTTGAAGGTACAGGCATTGATCCTGGCGTGAACGGGAGCGTTTCGCTGGTGTCTGCATCGCCCAGCAATTCCAGGGCGCGCGCCAGTTGCGAGCCATCGCGGAAACGCATCTCCGGCACCTTTTCCAGGCAGCGCAGGATGATCTCTTCCAGGGCAGGCGGAATATTGGGATTGTATTGAGTGGGTGGCACCGGCGGCTCCTGGATATGCTGCATGGCAACTGCCACCGGCGAATCGCCATCAAAGGGTGTGCGCCCCGTCAGCATCTCGTACATCACGATACCCAGCGCGTAGACATCGGCTGCCGGGCTGACAATTTCGCCCTGCGCCTGCTCCGGCGCGTAGTATTGCACCGTACCAAGCGTCATCCCTGTGGTGGTCAGGCGTTCGGCATTGATGTCTTTATACACACTGGCGATGCCGAAGTCGGTCAATTTGATCGAGCCATCGCGCCCCACCAGCACGTTTTGGGGCTTAACATCACGATGCACAATGCCCCGGCGGTGCGCTGCGCCCAGACCCAGCGCCACGTCATGCGCGATGATGATGGCTCGTTCATTATCGAGGACCTCACGCGCGCGCAGGTAACGACGCAAGTCAGTGCCATCGATCAGCTCCATGACAATGAAATAATTGCCATCGGTCTGCCCATAATCATAGACCTGCACAATGTTTGGATGCTGCAAAGCCGACGCGGCTTTCGCCTCGCGTTGAAAGCGCGTCACGAATTTGGGGTCGGTACTGTAGATATCGCGCAGCACCTTGATAGCAACCACACGCTCCATACGCTTATCGTACCCGCGATAAATGGTGGCCATGCCACCACGCCCTATAGGTTCTTGTAACTGGTAGCGATCTCCCAGAACTTCAATCTGCATGGCTCTCCCGATGTGTGAAGGGAGCTGACCCATTCACTTAAAACGCACTGGTCTCTATCTATCTCTCCCACCAATGCTCATCTACAGCTACACTGCCTGTCAGGTGAGATACAATGTCTATTGCCCGCGCACACTATTGTAACGCATTCTGCTACTTAATGGAACACTTTGTGCCACAAATATACCAGATTATCCGATGTATTGATACTTTCTTTATAATTGCGGCATAGTCGGTCCCGGCACACGCTCGTCCCCCACGCGGCGCGTGAGGCGGCGCTCATCCATGTGTTCGAGAAGAGGCAAGATATACTTGCGCGTGGTTCCCAGCACATCGCGCGCCTCGGCTGCCGTCATTTTGCCATGTTCGCGCAGGTAGGCCAGCAAGCTTGCCATTGCTTCATCATAGCTCTCGTATAAGAACAACACGGCGTCTGCTGCGCTGCCCACCTTCACCAGCGTACCCTGCTCGATCAACGCCCCCAGAACCTCGCTTCCCACCAACGCCTCTGCCTCAGCGCGTCCAGGGGGAGTGAAAGGATGATCGCGGAATTGGCGCAATAACTGGTTAACCTGTTGCTGTTGCGTCGCTGTAAAGCCCGGCGAGAAATCAGGCAAGCGCAGAACGCTGCCTGCCGCGCCCGTCGCGCTGACCGCCTCCGTTACAACACCTTCCTCTTGTAACGCCGCCAATACTTCGTTTGCCATTTTTGGCGGCAATCCTAGCCGCGCGCGCCATTCCTCCTTCGCCAGTCCACTGCGTAATGGATAGTGTTGATGTTGTTCGCGCAACAGGCGTATGGTCTCTTCCCGCAGCGTTTCCCACACCGCCTGCGCGAACCAGAATACCCCGATATGCCGCGCCCGACCCTCAATTAACAACGTCTCCAACGCCTGCCGCGTCACATCCAACCCCAGGCCACTCTGCTTCACAACCTCCGCCATCTCATACCCCAACGTCCTCGTATAGGGTACGGGCTGGTGGCTCTGCCCCCGCCCTGGTTTAGCTGATTTCCCCGCCTCGCGTCGCCTGTCCAGGGCTGCCAGGACCAGTTCTTCCGGCGTGCCGCGTTCCAGTGTCTCCAGTTTGCTCAGTACCGCCGCCTGGAAACGGCGATGGTAGCGCGGGTGCGTATCGATGACCTCGCCACCACCAATCGTCATACTGGGCGAAGGGATGCGCAGGATGAAGCGATCACGTCGCGCCATCACGGCAGCGCGGCTCAAACGCAATTGCGCCCACGCGCTTTCACCCGGCTTTAACTCATCCACGTCGAGCAGTCGCACACTGGCGGGAACTTCCTGTGAGCCAGTATAGAAATCCACCTGTGTATTGTGACTCAATGGCCGCGCCGCATCGGCCAGCAATTGTACCCGCGCATCGATCAATATGGTGGGTTGAAATTGGCCTGGCAGCGTTACCACGTTGCCACGTTGCAGTTCCGAGCGCGGCACATTCGCCAGGTTAATGGCGACGCGGCTGCCGGGATGCGCAATTTCGACGGTGTGCCGGTGCGTTTGCAACGTGCGAATGCGTGTCTTTATGCCCTGCGGCATGGCCTCAACTTCCTGTCCCATTTTGAAGGTGCCGTCCAGCAGCGTGCCAGTGACGACGGTACCAAAGCCGGTCATAGTGAAGACACGATCTATGGGCAGACGCGGGCGAGCGATGTTTTGCCGTTCCTGCGCCTCGTTCAATAGACGCTCCAGTTCGGCCACAAGTTCCGGCAAACCCTGACCCGTGTAGGCGGAAAGCGGGATAATGGCGCTTCCGGCCAGCGTGGTCGGTAGTAACACTTCCGCCACCTCTTCGCGCACCATCTCGATCCAATCTTCATCTACCAGGTCGGCCTTTGTCAGCGCAACTACGCCGCGCGGCACATGCAGCAGATCGAGGATCGCCAGGTGTTCGCGTGTCTGCGGCATAACCCCCTCGTCAGCCGCGATTACCAGCAGAGCCGCGTCTATCCCGCCAACCCCTGCCAGCATATTCTTGATGAAGCCTTCGTGTCCGGGTACATCGACAATGCTGACCTCGCGCCCACCTGGAAGCGTCAACCAGGCAAAGCCCAGGTCAATCGTCATGCCACGTTCTTTTTCTTCTGCCAGCCGATCAGGATCGATGCCCGTCAAAGCCTTGACCAGCGTCGATTTGCCATGATCGATATGCCCGGCTGTCCCAATACAACTCATGTGTTTTCGTTCTGATGATTACGTTACATCATGTCCCACAGTATACACCCACAGCCGATTTCTGACTATGCTCTTCAATGGTAATTTATCACAAATTTGATGGCTATCGATTTGGCGCGGGTCTCTATACTACAGGTGAGGAAGGAAGGAAGCAGACATTGCTCGCAAATCCTCGTTAATTACGCATCAATAGTGACAAAAGGAGAATAGCGCAGTACTATGGCTACAATTCATGTAAATACCGACCTGATGCGCCAGCTCGGCCAGGTCTTCGTTCAACTCAACGACCAGCTCAATAACCAGACTGAGCCGCAGATTCAAAATCACATCGGCAGCCTCGAAAGTGACTGGCAGGGTGTCAGCCGCCAGCGCTTCGAGCAGATGTTTCAGGAATGGCGCGCTGCCGCCGACCGCGTCGTCGCCCAGGGCGAGGACATCGGGCGTCACCTGCAAAACACCGCCCAGCAGTTCGAGAACGTCGACGCCCAGTCATAAGCCTCTCGCCCCGACGCTTATTGGGCGGCGTGGGCCGGATGCCCACAAGGGGCATCCCTACATTACCGGGCGGCCCCATCCCCCATCGCGCGGTTCGGAGGGGATGGGC
>JBOGTO010000070.1:0-18683 GCA_050695155.1 Ktedonobacteraceae bacterium | reverse complement strand
GGAAACGACTCTGGCATACTTTCCCTCCTCGCCCGCTATAGTGATGTTACTATAACAAACGACTGAAACTTATTCTATTGTATGGTACTATTGTTGGGTTTGCACTATTATATCCCAAATTTTGTCTTTGTGGGCGCACACCTTCTTAACCTGAAAGTAGCCATTTCTCCCTATTCTTTGAAAATCGATGAATGAGCATAAATCAGCATGGTACACTTGAGCCTGGAAGTTATAGTACCTGGGGAGAAAAAGTGCGAACGTTAGAAATTTTGATTGAACAGGCCGTTCCGGGTGATGTGCGTCCGATGGAACTTGCAGCCTATGCGCCCGTTTCCGCGCTCCTGCCCGCCATTGTGGATGAACTGCGATTGCCGAGAACTGATCTGCTGGGGAATCCCCTCGTGTATGTGCTGCGCTATGCTCCAACCGGCCCCATATTGCCCAATGATAAAAGCCTGGTTGCGGCAGGGATTCATTCCGGCACCAAACTGGCTCTCGATTCGTATGTGTTCGATGGGTCGGTAGCTGCCTTAAAGCAGACCCGGCAACGGGCGCAGCAACCCACTGTTAGCGCTTCAATGCAGAATTACCAGAGAGCGCATCAAACCGGGTATGATGTTTCAGTACAGAACTTTCAGGGATCGCGTCAGCCCACATTCTATGCTTCGGATACTCTGGCTGACTCTGCCGCATTTCCGGCTCTGGATATGCATACTTCCGGGTCACTCTATGCTATGCCGCGTAAAAAGGAAAAACATTGGTCGCGGCGGGCTTTTCTGCTACTAGGGGGAGCGGCAGTTGTGGGCGCGGGAGCAGTTGGGGTAGGATATGCGGCCAATCATCATTTATTATCATTCTTAAATACAAGCCAGACGCCGCCTGCGAAGACCGCGCCCGCTCCGCTTAAAACGCCTACGCGCGTCAATGCCACTTCGACTGCTCAACCATTCGCTCCGCCCACTACAGCAAGAAAAGCGCTGGTATTCACGCAGCACCAGCAAACGGTGCGCTCTGTAGCGTGGTCGCCCAATGGCAAGATGTTAGCCAGTGGCGCAAACGATAAACTTTTGTTGACCTGGGATCTAAATGGTACGGTGCAAGGCCAGCAACAGCAAGGTGGAATAGTGCATACCGTTGCCTGGTCGCCTGATGGTCTCTGGCTTGCGGCAGGCTCAACAAACCATGTGGCGCTCTTCAATGTTGTAAACGGCCTGACGCAGCAGCAGGTACTGGATGGACATAACAAGACAGTAACAACGCTGGCCTGGTCGTCTCAGCAACCATTGCGTCTGCTCTCCGGCTCTAGCGATATGCACGCCATCGTCTGGAACATCCCCGCCTTTACGCAGCAGACAGACTTCACGCGCCATACCGCCGCCATTTTATCGTCTACCTGGGCATCAGATGGTCAGACGGTAGCGACCTCTTCAGAGGGCGGCGTGATACGTGTGTGGAATGCTGGTAGCGGGCAGGAGGTGCATGGTTACTACCTGGACGCGCAATTGCCGATGCGCGCGCTGGCTTTCGCGCCAACCGGCAGTTTGCTGGCAGTGGGCGGGGATGATGGCATTGTGCGCCTATGGTCCGGTCTGACCTGCCAACAGGGGCAGCAGAGCGCCTTTGGGAACCAGTGTATGGATACTCCACAGCGTTTGCACGCGCATAACGGCATTATACGCGCATTGGCCTGGTCGCTTGATGGGCGTTTGCTGGCGACGGGCGGCGATGACGGCACCCTGGCGATCTGGTATCCCACGCAAAGTCAGACACCGCTCTTACGCGTTCACCTTGATGGACCGGTGCTATCCCTGGCGTGGTCGCTCGATGGGAAGCAGGTTGCAACGGCATCAGGCAACAATGTCACACTCTGGAATCTGCATTGATTTTCCTATAGCCGGATAATCGCAATACATCTGATTTACTGGCGTCTCTACAAGCGAATCGCTGTTGGGAATCCCCTCTGTTGGTAGGAGGGCATGGATCGGTGGAAGTCTCCTCTCGTCGCCAGTCGTGGCGGGGGTGTTGTCTACGTCGGTTCGTTCGATGGGATGCTTTACGCCTTCAGCGCGGCTGGGTGTCAGAAGGCCACCTGTGATGCGCTCTACGCCTCGCCTGCTGTAGCCAATGGTGTTGTCTATATCGCTTCGCTCGATCATCGTGTCTATGCCTATCACCTGCCCGGAACGGTACCATAGTCCCCCCCTCTCAGGAAAAAAGTAATCGCTCTTATCTCAAAGCATCCGACTATGCGTATTATTCGATGTAGAAGGCCAGATTTTGTCATCTTATTTCGATCATTGTAAGTATTTTAGGAAGTGTAGGTCGTCATGTATGGCAAATAAAGAAGAGGTAACACAAAGTCGGCTTGCAATCCAGAATGAGCGGGCTGATCTGTTGGAACAACGGGATTTGTCGAACAGTGTTGACGATGTTCCTGTAGAAGAGGAATTAGAGGAAACGGAAGAACAACCTCTCGATGATTCCTTCTCTGAGCTAGTAGAAGCAGATACGCTTTCGCAAGATGAGCAAGATGCTTTTGACGATGAGGAAGACCCTTTTGAACACCGGCATTTGCCAACCAGTATTGAAGCCGCGCCCATAGAGGAAGCAGATATTCAGCGGGCCATTGCTCAGATTGATACACATATCATCAGCAATGCGCCAGTAACACCGTTGCCTCCACCGCGCACTCCTCAACGGCTTATTGCTCGTTTTCGTGCGCTTCAATCCAGGCGCAAGTATCTAGTTTTATCAGCGCTGATCGTTGTCGCCCTACTCTTAACATTGGATGGTAGTTTATTTTTGCTCAATATGAGCAGGTCTCATTCCTCAAGCTCGCTAGCCAATATTCATAGCAATCCAACGCTGACCGTGACTCCGGTGACTACGCATCCAGAGCAGATCGTCACCCTGCATATCAACAATTTCTCGCCATCTGCGCAGGTGTTACTGACGCGCGATATGCAGCAACCAGTGCGTACTGCTAATGGCACTTCACTCATCAGGGTGGGGAAAGATGGCCGCTCCGATGTGCAGATACTGGTTGAAGATAGCTGGGAGGCCGGGGTGCATCTCTTATTGGCCGAAGATATTCACTCGCATTATACCGCCAGCGTTTCGCTTCAGGTGACGAGCCATTTTCCCGCGCCACCACCGCACTTGTTGGTAGGCACTCAGGATCAGCCCAACGGGTTGAAAACCCCGCTGAATTTTGGGACGGATATTCCCGAAGAAAATACGCTTCAATCGTTATTGTTGCGCAATACTGGTGGAAGCTGGATTTCCTGGACGGCTACGAGCGATCAGCCCTGGTTGGCGCTGGCTCCTCAGCAAGGCGTTTTCCAGGATAGCCAGGGCGTTTTTGTCGCGGCAGCACGCGCGCATCTTGCGCCTGGCTACCATCAAGGGGCTATTACTATCACGCCAAATGTGGGTAAGCCTGTCATCATACAGGCGCAGGTGACGGTACTTCCGCCACCGACAACCGCTTCCGCTTTGCTGGTTGTTGAGCCTCCCTTGCTTTCATTTACTACAACCGATGGGGCAAGCGGCCAGACTTCCCAGTACCTGACTATTAACAATCCTGGAAAGCAGCCCTTGAACTGGTCGCTTACGACAAGCGTGCCGCAAAGTCCTCTCACTCAAAACCTGAATGGTCAGAATGATGATGCATGGTTACATACAGATAGCACGTCGGGTATAGTGGCACCAGGGGCCAGCGCGCGCATACGGGTCATAGCGCAGAGCCAGCAACTTCTCCCAGGCGTGTATGGCGGGCTTCTGCTTTTTTCCATCAATGGCAATCCGCTTGATGCGCTGCAGCCAGTTGCGGTCGCCCTGACGGTGCAGCCGCGTTGCGGGGTGACATCCAGCCCTGCAAGCATCTCGCTTGCGGCACTTGCCAGCCAGCAGGCATCGCTCGATCAACCGCTTGCTATTAGCACAACCCCCGGTTGCGCGGATGCGACAAACTGGCAAGCCTTCCCGCAGGCAAGCTGGTTGAAGATAACGCCAGCCAGCGGCCAATTGCAGCCCGGTGTCAATATTAAGAGCAATCTGCTGATCGACGCGAGTACGCTTGTGCCAGGAACATACAATGTTTCGGTTGATCTACTGACGGAAATGCGCTCGCAAACGCTGATGGTGCAGCTAACCATAGTATCTTCATCAGCGACGTTGCCAGGCAAGACCACAGGCAATTCAACACCTGTTTCGGGAACTTCCCCAAATGGTACGCCCGTTTCAACGACACCCGGAGCAGGGACGCCAGTATCAACAACGCCATCACCTGCCCCATCGAGTACGGTAGCTCCGGGAACACCAACTCCTGTGCCAGGAACGCCGACGCCGGTTGCGCAGCCCTGTATATTGCAAGTGACCCCCACGCATCTTGGGTTTATCGCAACCCTGCTTCAATCGAATCCTCCTGCGCAAACACTGGCACTGAATGTGACAGGAAACTGCCCGCAGCCCGTTTCATGGACGGCCTCAGTAGATGCCGGTAGCCAGGGCTGGTTGCAGCTTGCGACGACATCCGGCAAGGGTGGGAGTACGCTGGTAGTGCAGGTGAATACGAATGGAAAGCTGTTAGGAACATATAGCGGGCAAATCACACTGACGGCTGTCGATCATAGCGGCGTGGCTGCTCAGGGAAGCCCACAGACCGTTTCGGTATCATTGACAGTAGTGCTCTAAAAAAAGCCGGGGCTACGGCTCTGCTTGCTTGTTTTTGACCGGATGCCATTGGCATCCGGCTAATTTCTATTCAATGCTTCCCCGGTTGAGATCACTATCACTTTTTAGAAGGATATGCCGTTGGTCCTACACGCTGATGCAAACTCCTGTGGGAGCCTTGTTGGACAGGATCGGCGTCAAATGGCTGATTCGAGTCGGGACGATTATATGGTCGCTGGCAACCTTTATGACGGCCCTTGTATCCTCGTCGTAGGCATCCTCTGCTACCTTTTCCTGCTGGGGAAGATCGAGCAGATTGAAGCTCCATTCGCGGTAAAGGCAGGGTTGCCCGGCCCGCATATGGAGGCGCCAACGGAGTCATCGCCTCCCCGCAAAGCCTCTTAGATGGAGGGGGCATTACAGCGCGGGTAAAGGATACTTTGAGAAGAATTGCCATATTACCCCGGCGGGCGTATTGCTGTTGATGGTTGGAGGCCACGAGTGACCGCCTCCCTCGATACGGTAATGGACAACGCTGACATTGCCCTGACAGTTTGTCCATTGCATTCCTGTTGCCTTTGGCTCGCGCAGGAAGATGTCTGGTCCGCGCGTGCAGCCATCGCGCGTAGCCCACGACCGGAGATAGGCGGGTACTGCTGGCAAAGGCCAGTTGGGATTTGCGCTAGCCGGGATGCCGTTGTAGGGAAGTAGCGGATCGGCGGTACCATGCATGTCGAGGATGGCTACGGGGCGACCAGGATGACAACCGCCGGGAATTGCATAGGCATTGGCGGAAAGGGGCGCGAAGGCAGCAATACGCCCGGCCAGCCTGCACGCAAGCAGGTTGGTTATACCTCCGCCATTGGAGAAGCCGGTGGCATAGATATGATGCGCGTCAACGCAATACTTTTGTTGCAAATCATTGAGTATGTCGCTTACGAATAATGCATCATCGACACCATAATCTATAGGACCAATTTCAGCCCAGAACGGCCTATTCGTTTCCTTATCGGGTAATCCCTGCGGGTAAACCGCCAGAAAATCCTTCTGGTCAGCCAGTGTTGAGAAGCCGCTTCCATTTTCCATACCTGCCGCGTCGCCTCCGTAGCCATGAAATACCAGTACAACGGTCACAGGGCGGCTATTGCTATACCCTTTCGGAACGTAGATACGGTAGCTGCGCGTATGGTTGCCAAGTGACTCTGCCGGATGTGCGGCGATAGTTACGTTTACGCTGCTGCCGGGCGCGACTGGCGAGACGCTGCCACAACCAGTCGTTGCAACCAGGTGATTGATGGGCAGTGTATCCACAGGAAATGAATAGCGAGTGGTGCTTGAAGATGTGGTAAGGGAGGAGATCGGTCGGTTGGAAGAAGCGCAACCGACCAGCAGTAAACACAGCAGGAGAGTCTGTACGAGCATGAATATGCACTTGTTACAGGAATGTCGTGATAGCATGTTCTGGCCCTCTTGATCGACACAATCAGGGCCGCGAAGGCATAATCCGGCGGGCTGACGCGCCAGGATATGCTATCGCGCTCCTTGCTGCCCATTTATGAGACGCAGGAAGCAGAGAAGTATTGCATTCTACAGCAGAGGTGTACTATATTAGCTTTTACACGCTGCCTCAACGAAATGCACCAGCATTTCCATGTCATCGAGCGCGCGTGCTACGACGCTATGTTGATAGCGCGGCACACTTGCCAGGGCGGCATGGGCCAGGCGGCATTGTTCGGCCAGAAAGTCGCGGCAGTAGGCTCTTGTCCCGGTGCGCGCGAAGATGTCCAGCACCTTATGCACCTGCGCGGGGGTGACGGAAGTCCCCTGGCTATAGATTTGATTGAGTATGTGGCGATCTGATGCATTGGCATGTTCGAGCGCGTGGAGGATAGGCAGGCTTTTCTTGCGGCGATAGATGTCGCCCGCAACAGTTTTGCCGGATTCAACCGCGCTGGCCCAGATACCGAGCAAATCATCGCGCACCTGAAAGGCAATGCCTATGGCCTGTCCAAAGTCGCACAGGCTGGCGATGGTCTGTTGATCTTTTGTGCCGAGTAATGCGCCCATTTCAGCGGAACAGGCCATCAAAGCGGCGGTTTTGCGGCGAATCATATCAAGATAGGTAGCAACCGGGATAGTCTGGAACTCCTCAAAGCTGATGTCGAGGTATTGTCCTTCAGCGATCACCAGGCAGGCATAGTCGAGCGCGGCTCCCAGTTTCACAGCAATCGCCGGCTCGACGCCTCTGTCCAGCACGCCCCAGAGTGTCAAACGCGCCAGCGCGAACATACCGTCGCCAGCATTGATGGCTTGAGGAACACCCCACTGTTTCCACAGTGTGGCGCGGTGACGGCGTTCCACGTCGCCGTCTTCAATATCGTCATGAATGAGCGTGAAATTATGCGTGAATTCGAGCGCGGCGGCGGCTGGTAAGGCACGCGCCAGGTAGTCGGTATTCGTGGGCGTACCTTCCGTTAGCCCGTTGGCTCCGGCAGCTTCATAGGCCAGCAGGAGTAGCGTTGGACGCAAGAGTTTCCCTGGATTGCTGGAAACGGGCGCGAAGGCCGTGTCTACCCAGCCCAGGTGATAGCGCATGTATGGGTAGAAATCGAAAGATTCACCGGGCAGTAGTACTGTGTCACTAGCCCTTTGCAGCGCGGCGCGCATCTCCGCCAGTATTTCGCGGTGATAGCGTGTGAGGGTAGATTGAATGTCTGGCGTTGCTGTCATAACGTATCAGCACGGCCATAGCGCGTGCCTTTTTCCTCCTCGACTTAAAATGCTCAGGGGTGCAGGTAGAACAACACGCCAACGGCGACTGTTCCTACCACAACCGCCCAGCGCGTCAACCCTTTTATGCCGCCAATACGATAGAAAGGAGAGCAGAGGCCGCAATAGCGGGTGGTCGATTGATAGCGATGGCCGCGTAAGCCCTCGCGCAGGATGGTGACGTTTTCTGTTTTGCGGTGCGTATGTAGTTCATCGCAAATATGGCGACCGCATCCCTCGCAGCGGAACTCATCGATGTAGTGTGAGGTGCGCGAGAGCGACCACTGATCGGGATAGACCTGCCTGCCGCAAATATAGCATACTTGCGTTTGCGCCAGGCGCATCTGCTTCTCAGCGCAAGGGGAGTGTTGCTGCTTGGGAAAGTGGTCCTGGCAGAATCCTTTGCGGCAATCGGGGCAATGCCCCAATGCCTCCTCATCGCATTCATGACATCGCCTGGTGGCTGCGATACCGCTATTGCGGCGGATCTGTTGCTGCGCCGCCTTTATTTCTTTGTCTTTCATATAGTGCTGTCCCCCGGTGTTGTAGCTTTATTTAGTAACCATTCAGGTAACATCTCTTCTTTGACTTTTCAGCGCCTTAATAACCCTGTGGAGATTATAACAGGACATTTGCACGGGGGCAATGTAAACGGATAGAATGGGGATAGATGGTTTTTCACATAGGAAAGCGGTCAGGGTAGTAGTTTGTCAATCTTCGATGAGCTATTTTGCGTGTCATTCTGAGCGCAGCGAAGAATGACAGGAGACGGCTCCATGAAGGTTGACAGAGGAGTAGGGACGAGGCTTGCTCTCGCCCTGGTAGGCTGATAAGGGAGCCACATGCAGTCCAGCACAAACGCGAAAAGCGAAACGTCATCAAGCCCATCGAGAGTTCATACATTGCAAAAACTCATTCCCTGGTGGCAGGATATTGACCCGGCAGTTTACGCGGAACTCCAGTTGTCACCGGTAAGCGAGGCGATGCTGCAACCAATTGATGTGGTCGTGATTGGCGGGGGTGTGGCAGGACTAAGCGCCGCGCTTGCTATTAAAGAGCGGGACGCGGCGATGCGCGTACTGGTGCTTGAGCGGGCTGAAATGCTGGGTTATGGCGCGACCGGGCGCAACGCGGGTATTTTTACGCCCGGTATAAACATGGCGATGTCTGAAATCGAGCCAGGTAGTCCAGCGCTCGAATTCTATCCTGCCACGACGGCTATTTTCCATCGCTTAATAGAAGAGGGACAGAAAGATGACACGCTCCTTTCCGTTAGCAAAACGGGCGCGATCACTATGGCGACGAGCAAACGCGCTGCCCACAAATTGGAACGCGAAACTCGGTTGCGGGTTGAAGCGGGCTTGCGCGCGCAGTTGTGGACGCCCGCGCAAGTGAACGAGGCTACACAGGGGCGGCTCGACACGAAAACGATGGTCAACGCCATGTGGCTGCCAGACGAGGGACGCATCCAGCCTTTGACGCTATTGGCGTACCTGGCCCATAGAGCGCGGGAAGAATACGCTGTGGAGATAGCAGGGCAGGCGCGTGTCACGAGTTGTGAAGCGATAAAAGGACAGACTCAACCGGCAGGCTGGCAGATAACGCTGGCGGATGGCACGCTATTGCAGGCACGCGCGCTGGTAAATTGTATGGGGCCGACGGTAGAGGCCAATGCGCGTATTTACGCCCTCGCGTTTAAGGCCGATTTTCCCGGTGATTTTCCGCTTTTCTGGGATGCATCGCCCTATACCTATGCCGACTATCGTCCTGGGAATGGCCGTTTGGGCGTGAGCGGTGGGCGCTATGGCAAAGCCGGGGGAGCGAAAAATGATGATTCATACTATCAACATCTGGCCGATGCGACCCGTCGTTGGGTGCCTGAACTGCGGGGGAAAAGACCGGCCTATCGCTGGGCGGTAGACCTGTATGTGACGGCTGATCTGATCCCTGTGATGCGCGTGTTAGAAGATGGCGCGCCGGGCGTCGCTATTGAAGGTCTGGGAGCGCACGGCGTTTTGCCGGGCATTATGCTTGCTCGCCAGGCTGCTAATTACCTGGTTGCCCAACTATCATCAATATAAGGGCGAGGGTGGATAACGTTACGGAGAAAAAATTTATGCCAACGCCACTGCCTGCGACAACCTGGGCTGACCACCGCCTCGAATGGGGGCAGCGAACCTATGTAATGGGTATTATCAATGTGACCCCCGACTCTTTCGCGGGTGATGGTCTTGTTGATGAGAGCCTGTCGGCAGAGGAAATTACTACTCGCGCTGTTGCCCAGGCGCAGAGCTTTGTGGCGGAGGGCGCGACAATGATCGACGTGGGCGGCGAATCGACTCGCCCGAACTTCGCGCCTGTAAGCCTGGAAAAAGAACTGGAGCGCGTCGTTCCCGTGATACGGGCGTTGCGTGCCAGTGTGCCTTCTGATGTTTTGATCTCGATTGATACCTACAAAGCGGAAGTGGCGCGGCAGGCTCTGGATGCCGGAGCCAGCATTATCAACGATATATGGGCCTTACGCCATGACGCGGGGATGGCTGCGCTGGCAAGCGAACGGGCGGTGCCGGTGATTTTAATGGCGAACATGCGCGGCGTGCAGAAGCGCGAGATTGTCAGCGATGTGATGCGCTTTTTGTCAGGTAGTATCGAAATGGCGCTAGCGGCGGGGATCGAGTGGGAGCGTATCATCGTTGATCCCGGCATTGGATTTGGTACCACGCCACAGGAGAACTTGACCATGTTACGGCGTCTGGGCGAGTTATGCTCTTTAGGGCGTCCCATCCTGCTGGGCGTATCGCGTAAATCCACGATTGGTCTTGTGTTGGGCGGATTGCCGCCGGAGGAGCGCGTGGAAGGCACGGCAGCAGCCGTTGCGCTCGGCATCGCGCAGGGAGCCGATATTGTGCGCGTGCATGATGTACGCGCAATGATGCGCGTGGTGAAAATGAGCGATGCCATCGCGCGAGGACAATTATGAATTATTCAGAGGCATTAGCCTATCTCTATAGCCTGAGCGATTTTGAACGCGGTGGGCCATTCAGTCACGCCCCGGAAGAGAATCTTCCACGCGAGGCGCGTCTACTAGCGGCTGTGGGCAATCCGCAGCAACGTTACAACTGCACGCTTATAGCGGGTACGAAAGGCAAGGGGTCAACCGCCGCCTGTATCGAGCGTGTCTTGCGCGAGGCTGGTCTGCGCACCGGCCTGTATACGCAGCCCGACCTGCACACCTTCCGCGAACGGATGCGCGTCAACGGGCATCTCATCAGCGAGCAGCAAATGGCTGAGTTGGTGACGGAATTGCGCACGAAGGTGGAACAGATTGAACAGTTGCACGAGTTCGGTTCTTATATCACCTACGAGGTGGCGACCGCGCTGGCCCTGCTCTACTTCGCGCGCCAGCAGGTAGAACACGCCGTCTTAGAAGTAGGATTGGGTGGGCGGCTGGATGCTACGAATGTGACCGAGCCACTCGTCTCAGTAATTGCCTCGATCAGCTACGACCACATGCAGATACTGGGGAACACGCTGACTGAAATTGCCACAGAGAAGGCGGGTATCATCAAGCCTCGTGGCATCGTCGTTACCTCGGCGCAAGCCCCCGAAGCTTTGCTTGCTATTGCTCGCATAAGCAATGCGCGACAGGCGCATTTGATACGAGTGGGCGCAATGGCGGATGATCCCGCGCAGGCCGAAGTAGATGCCGAACTTTTGCCAGCTATAAGCTATCGCTATACGCTGGAAGAACGCGCGGCGGAATACCAGCG
Source organism: Ktedonobacteraceae bacterium (assembly GCA_050695155.1). Lineage (GTDB taxonomy): Bacteria > Chloroflexota > Ktedonobacteria > Ktedonobacterales > Ktedonobacteraceae > CF-113. Next base: position 7,470 of record JBOGTO010000070.1, on the reverse strand, counting down.
TTTCACCGTTGTTGCTCCTGGGCGAGTCTATAACAATCTCGAAATACCCCTGGCCGGTCAACACCAGTTGGAGAATGCGACACTGGCGCTGGCGACACTTGAGACGCTGCGCGAAAAAGGAGTGGCCTGGAATGAAGACGCATTGCGCCGGGGATTGCGCAATGTCTTCTGGCCTGCGCGTATGGAGGTGGTGGGTCATGACCCTACCATTGTCGTTGATGGAGCGCACAATACCGACTCGATGCAAAAATTGCTGCTGGCTTTGCAAGAGTCGTTCCACTGGCATCGCCTGTTCATCGTGCTGGGGGTGGCACGCGATAAAGATTTGCCGGGCATCGTGAAAGCCTTGTCCGCTATAGATGCCGTGGTATTGACCCGTATGGCGAATCCACGCGCCGCCTCCATCGAGCAATTACACGCGCTCTTTGAGCAATACGCGCCGCATGTACAGGTTTACACCTCCGATACCAGCGATTCCGCGATGGACCTCGCCTCCGACCTCGCTGGAAGCGATGATCTCATCTGTGCCACCGGCTCGCTTTATCTGGCCGCCGAGGTATTGCGCTGGGCCGCCGCTCACGGCGACCAGGTAGCCAGGGAAGGCATAGAGGGAGTCGATCACTGAATAACAGAGCCTCTTGGGTCTCAATTATTTGGAGGAGCTATGTATACTAAAATTAGGAGCAGTTCATATTTGAGACCTGAGAGGTATAACCATGCCGAGATTAGTACAGAAAGAAAATGGTGATTATTGTATTCGAGCTTACTCACACTCTAAAGATGGTATAGACACCTGGCAAGTTCGTGATCTCGGGCTTACTTATCTGGAACGTAAAGGCGTATATGCTGGAAAAACATTTCCGGCATGGCAACTTCAAGAGATGATCGAGTCTAATTGGGTATTTATTGGTGGCTCTGATATTCACTCAAAAAATGCGGTTATTCAAAATAGACCGATCATATCAGCAACTGCCTCTGCGAGAAATTCTCCCTTTACAAAGAACCCTTTTCAAATAATACCTACAAGAAGCCCCCAGAAAAGCAAAAGTAATATACAGCGAGTTGTTAATCAACCCTCTCATAATATAGGAAAAACGACCTCGTTAGTATTTAGAAAATACAAGAAAAGGTGGGAGTTATTGATTGTATTTCCCAAACTGAATTCGTATGTATCGGAGAGACTTTTTGCCCGTGGTTTTTGTAGTTTAACCGTTGAGGGTGCTATCCATACTTTAAAAATAGAGCAACTTCAGCGCAATTATACATATCTGGCTGTAATGCCTCAAGAAATGAACTATGGAATCAAGCTGATAAGTACAAGCTCTTCACGTACAGATTTACGGCCTCTGCTCATGGATTTAAAAAACTCATCAATATGTGAGGTAAAAGGATTGAGCCTATTAGGGACAGTGTTTAAGAAACACAAGGAAGCTTTATCATCGAATGAGGACATACGATTAGAAGATCATAAAGCAATGGTTCTAGGTGACTCATATTATGTGGTTTTTCATAAAGCGTCTGTACCCAAATCGGTCCCTGATACTCTGGCGTTTAAGAGCCTGGGTGACGTTGGGATGTGGGAAGCGTGGGAAATTCAGTTACCACTAAAAGCAGAAGTCGTTGTTCGTGATTGGGTTACCCGTCTTGGTCATAGATTAAATTAGTGATCGTTGTGTAGTGGTCTGGCATAGAATCAGACCACTACACACGCATAATGAATCTCAACTTGCTTCGTCGCGTCGCAGGGCGTAACGAGCGCTGCCTTTTTTGCCGGCGGCGGAGGCTTCTTCGGCGGTCCACTGGTGCGCGGTGCCGCGCGCCTGGGAAGTGCGGCCACCTTTGCTGGCAATCTCGCGGCGGCGTTCGGGACTCATGGCGGCCAGACCACGCGCGCGTCCGGTGTATTTGCGTAACTCCATTGTTTCCGTTCCTCCTCTCAAGGAATTGCAATACGCAACATGTAACACAGTAGCTACTCGATGGTACATGCGAAAATAGCTGCTAAACGATCAAGTGGATTACAATAGCTACAGTTTATACACGGCTCAACCACAAAAAAGAGTCAATCTGATAAGCTCATCCCGTGTGTCTCGTTGAAAGTATAACAGAAGAAAAGCTGAACAGCTCAGGTTTTTAAGGCAGCATGAAAATATTAAGCAAATCTTAATCTAGCGGAGGAAGAAATTAATGAAGTGAGTATGCTGGCATTACCTGGTAGCGTGATTATGTGCGTCGGCCAGTTGTAAGCTAAACCAGAAGGTTGAACCCTGACCGGGGGTACTTTCGACTCCTACCTGGCCCTGGTGCTGCTCTATGATGCCTTTTGCTATCGCTAATCCCAGCCCCAACCCGCCGTCTAACCCGTAATGTCTGGGTGTCGCTGCCTGATAAAAACGCTCCCACACCTGTTGCTGTTGTTCCAGCGTTAATCCCGGCCCCTCATCGCGTACCAACACTCGCGCAGTATCCGCTACAACTTCCAGACACACAGATATGGTCCGGTCAGCGGGAGTATATTTGAGGGCATTCGTCAGATAGTTGGTCAGCACCTGCCCGATACGGCCTGCATCGGCCATCACCGGCACTTCCTTATCTGATGGTAAAATTAGCTCGATCTGGCGCGTGCGTGCCACTTGCTGCTGATTAGCAACCACTTCTTGCACGAGCGTGACAAGATTCTCTCTTTGCACTAGAAGCTCGAATTGATGCATCTCCAACCGCGATGCCTCCAGAAGATCTTCCACCATGCGGGTCTCGATGTCCACCTGTTTGCTTGCCTGTTTAAGCATCTTTTCGATGTGGGTAATCATGCCTTCTGTAATGGGTGATGGTAATCTACGTTGCTGTTCGATCTCCAGCAGCGCGATCTCTATAAAGCCCATGAGAGCGGTGAGCGGTGTGCGGAGTTCATGGCTTACCATACTCAGAAATTCTTGCTTGCGCCGCTCGAACACCTTGCGTTCGGATATATCGTGAAACAGCACCAGGGCCAGGCCGCGCTCCCGATCAAGCAAAGCTCCTGACATCAAAGTCTGGGCGCGACTCCCATCCTTGCGTATACACTCCTTTTCCCAGGGAGGCATGGCTCCTGTAGCCAGCAAGGTCTTTTCATGCCGCGCCAGCGCCTCGCGGTAGTCCTCCGGTATCAGGTGATCCTTTGTGACCGCGCCGGAGAGCATTTCTTCTTTGTTATAGCCGACTATTTGCGCGAAGCGGTCATTGACTTCATGGATGCGCCCGCTCCCGTCAGTGATAGCTACACCAAGAACGTTGGATTCTACAAGCGCGCGCAGCTTCTTTTCGCTATACTGGAGTTGCTGCTGCAATTGCTTGCGCTCGGTGGTATCACGGAAGTTGACCACAAGAGCCTGGACGGTTGGATCGTGTAATAAATTCGTTGCTGTTCCCTCCATCCAGCGCCAGGAGCCGTTTTTATGACGAATGCGATACTCAAGCGTGATGAAGTGGCCGGGTTGCTCAAGGAGCATGATGAATTGTTGCTGGACGTTTTCAAGGTCATCGGGATGCAATAAGGTAAAGGCGTTCATACCTACCAGTTCGCTGACGGGATAGCCTGTGACGCGCTCGGAGGAGGGACTGGCATAGGTAAAGATACCCTCCGTAGTAAGGAGGGCAACGGCATCAGAACTATGTTCGATGAGCGCGCGGAAGCGTTGGTCGTTTTGCATAGATGCTTCTTGTAGCATCTGTCACTTCCTTTCAAGCAATGGCCGGGTTCTTGAGTTTGCAGCTTCTGGTAGTGAAGAAGACACAGGTGTATCAACTCCCTAAGCCCTAGCATACCATACTAGAGCTTAGGAGTAAATGAAAAAGTGGCATGATAGCCTATTTGTGGCCGGAAGTAGGCCCCCTGGCTAATCCAGCACGATCGTTTTGCGCAACACTCCCGCGCGTTGCGCGCGTACCGTAAGCTCGACGCGCGAGCCGGGCGCGGCTTTGAAGACCCATTCGACTTTGCGGCGATTATCGGTGGGGGAAGCGCTGCTCCACCAGTTCCAGATTTTGTTGGAACGTCCTTCGAGTTGTCCCAATTCCTGACGCCGTTCGCCAGCAATGAGATTGACATCTTCGGGCAGTTGTAGTTCGGCTTCGATGGGACGCGCGTCCTTGCGCTCTAACGCCTTCTGGCTAGTGTAGGTTGGCAGGAAGCCGTTGTTTTCGATGACGGCTACGACACGATAGACGTTTTCGCCCTGCCGGTTGATGTCGAGCGTGCGCAGGCCCAAATAGGGATTGAGCGAGGCGTGCGACAGCGTGAAGCGGCTGTGTTTCTTACACATATCGGGCAGGTATTTGAGCGGCGCGTTCTGATCGTAGAGTTTGCCTTTCCAGCCTCCAAGTTCGACCGGGCCAAGCTGGGGATGATCGAATGAGCGCCAATTCTCGAATGCTTCGCCGCCCATAACCTCGTCGTTCCACTGCATGAGTTTCAGATCGTCCTCTTCAGGATGCCAGCGAATCCAGGCGATGAAATCACGCGGGCCAATGCCTGCTTCGGTTGGCATGTCCCATAGCTCGGTAGTGAAGCCAAACCAGCCATGATGGTCATAGCCGAAATCATCCATCGCGCCATGCATGACTTCTTTGGGATGGTAGCGGAAGCCATGATAGACCGAAACGCTGGGGTAGCCGGTATACTTTGTACCAAGTTCACCGATGAGTTTGTAAACATCCAGATCATCGGTGTGCATATTCTCGTCCGGCTGTGTGCCATAGGGGCGCAGGATGACGCCCGAAGTGGTATGGTAGGTCAGCACGCCGTTGATGTTGGGATGTGTGCGCCAGAACTCGGCCTCCGCGCGCGTCTCCGGCTCAGAAAAGGGGTAGGGACCTGAGCCAGACTCGACGTTTTCCGGCACCCATTCGTAGGGATAGTTGCGATTGATGTCCATGCCCTCGCGTGGAGGGGCAATGGGGATGGTGTAACCATCGTAGTTGCGGACAAGACCTTCGGTGAGCAACTGGTAATAGTCGCCGCCCTCTTCGTCGATGTCGCGGCGGCGCATGATGCGCGGATCTTTTTCCGAGCGTTTCCAGGGACCGTTGGGGTCTTTGACGCGCATGTCCAGAATCTGCCCATCGCCGTCTATATCCTCCGGGTACAGTCCATCGCGCTCATCCTGGTAGGGGTGCAGGCGCGTACTGCTACGCAGGAAATAGGGTGAAGTAAGATATTTTTCCGCGCCGTCTACGCTGATACGCGGCAACAGGTAGATGGCGGAACGATCCAGCACCTTCGTCACCTTTTCATCGGAGCCGTATGATGTGAGATAAGACCAGATAGTATAGAGTACCACCGTTGAGCCGGTCACTTCGCCAGCGTGTGTATTGGCATCAATCCAGTAGGCAGGCTTATCGCTGGCAGGGCCGGTGGCAGAGTTGGTGAGCGTCACCAGCCACAATTCGCGCCCCTCGTAGCTTTTGCCGATGGATTCGAGTTGCGTCAGATTGGGATAGGCCGCGACAAGATCATGGAGTATCCGCGTGAGCGTATCATACGTATAATAGGAAAGAACATCGTTGGCGGGGTCAAATTCCTGGTGAATAATCGGTTTGGACATACTCTAACTTCCTTACTAAACTAGATGTGTTATCCTCGGCGTCTGCGGCTGCGCCGTTCGCGTTCCAGCGCGATATCGAGCGTTTCGTGGAGCCTTTCAAAGTCGTCCACGTCGAGCTGAAGCTCAATCGCGGGCAGGTCGTCGGTTTTGGAGCGACCATCCTCGAAGAGCCGCAAGACCAACGCCAGGTCAAGCAAACTGGTATCTTCATCGTCATCTTCGTTTTCGCTCAAGGCGTCCGCAACTTCGCTTTCTTCACGCTCGGATTGGGTGAAAAAGATGTCGGTGCGAACGCAGCGCAGGCGACTGGTGAGTTTTAGCGCGTCGGTAGAGAGTTCTTCGGCCAGTTCGCGCACGACCTCCATCATTTGCACCAGGGCATCTTGAAGCTGTTCGAGCGCGTCTTCTTCATCGCCCAGCACCAGGCCATCATCAACCAGTTCTTCGCTGGTCGGGCGTGGGCTGGGGTTGCTGCCAACCTCTGGCAGACGTTGCCGCGCCAGGTCGTTCAAACGTTCGAGGGCCTGGGCGAAAGCGGGCGAGAGCGGCGTATTTTCCTCCAACTCCCCCTCGTTCAGATTCTCGGCATCACGCGCTTCATCGTTATCGCTATCATCGTCGTCGTCGTCATCATCATCGTTGTCTATACCCAGGCCAGCGGCTTCCTCCACCGCCAGGATTTGTGTGTGCAATTGTTCAAGTGCCTCGCGTGAAAGATAGGCCAGCACTCGCGCTTGCCTTGATGCCGCAAACAACAGGAATGGAGGCCAGTCCCGGAAGCGCTCTCTACCACGTAAGTAGCGCACCTCCACCATACCCAACGTGTCTAGTCGTAGTGAAAGCTCCATGCATCCCTCCTCTAACAGAATTGCCCACATCATACCACAAGTTGAAAGCTGCCATTACGCCTGTGATATTTGCACCAGATTGCCATTCTGTGAGAAGCCTTGCCCTGAAATAACAATTGCCGTAACAAAGCGTGTATCGTCGGGAGACCAAGCCATTGCAAAGATCGGCTGATCTACATAAAAGGAGAAATTGCGCTCGGTATTCGCATCCCAGCTTAACATGACTCCACAGTTATCGCCGCAATAGACCTGGGTGACAGCTGCGATACGTTTCCCATTGTGTGACCAGGCAACAGCAAAGATGAGGTCAGGGAGTACTCCCTTAGCAGGATTATGTTGCGCAGCCTGCACATTGTACCCACTGTAGGTATACATAACAGCGCCAGTCGCCGCATCCCACACCTGCACTGTTTTGTCCCACGAACCTGAAGCGATGAATTTCCCAGCAGGCGACCAGGAAACCGAGCTTACCACGCCAGTATGACCGCGATAGGTATATCTATGATTTCCGGTTGCGGCATCCAGTATCTGCACTGTGTTATCCGAAGCGCCAGAGGCGATCTGCTGGCTATCGGGCGACCATACTATCGAGTTTACGCTCCCTTGATGGCCGTGATAAACGTACATCTGCTTGCTGGTGGCAACATCCCACATGCGTATTGTGTTATCAACGGAGCCAGTAGCAATGTATTTGCCATCGGGGGACCACGCTACTGTGTTCACGATGTCGGTATGTCCACGATAGATGGCGACATGCTCTCCGGTAATCGCATCCCACACCTGGACAGTTTTATCTGCGGAACCTGAGACAACGCGATTACTGTCTGGTGACCAGGCCACTGCTTGCACTCCGGCAGTATGACCGTGATAAATAAAGGAGTGAATATGATCGTCGGGGTTGGCATCCCACACCTGGACAGTCTGATCTAAAGATCCCGAGGCGATGTATTTGCCATTGGGCGACCATGCTACCGTCGTCGGGCGACTGGTATGACCATGATAGGTATACAGTACGCTTCCTTGCGGGCGTGCGGTAGGAA
>JBOGTO010000069.1:0-11523 GCA_050695155.1 Ktedonobacteraceae bacterium | reverse complement strand
GTTGTGACTCTTCTCAGGCTTTTTAATCGTGATAAGAATTGTCTAACAGGTACTACCAGTCCTTGAAACGTTGAAATTATCGAAGCTGTTAGCTACAATTATCGATATTACCAGGTTATTTGAAACCTAACTCGCTGTCAGGTAACAATGGCATTCGATCTCATCTGGGGGCATTTCTTGCGCAGGTATTTGAACTTCATACATTTTTCACACACGAAACGACGTTTTCTGATTGTTTCTTTTCTGTTTGTGGCGACTCTGGCCGGACTGTTTCCTCCGGTGGCGCGGTTCCCACAAGGTGGTACAGACAGGGTGAGCGCGGCGGAAAGGAATGCGCCAATCTATGGGGATGCGACTTCGCCCTCACCAATGGCTGACTTTTCCTCGTTTGTGGATGAAGCATGGCCGCTCTATCATGCCATGACGGCTACCGGTGTGTTTCAATTGACGGCTGGCCTGCGTCCCGGTCGTGGCGAAGCGATTCCCAACGCTGCTGACGTGTCTGCTTTACCCGTGAAAGATGTTTCTTTTTACAATGCGCGTGATGAACTCCTCTCGGGCTGGCTTGCGTTGAGTTCGCCCGGCGCGCCCGTCATCATTCTCAACCATGGGACGCCGGGCAATCGTGTTTCGATGCTTTCGCGTGCGACCTTCCTGTTCAATCATGGCTTTACTGTGCTGCTTTTTGACTTCCAGAGTTATGGAAAAAGCCAGGGCGTGATGTCAACGCTTGGTATGGTGGAGTCAGAAGATATTTTGGCGGCCATTGCCTATGTGCATAGCCTGCCAGCCACTATGTCCAGCAAAATCGGCGTACTGGGCCTTTCGATGGGCGCGACGGCGGCTGTGCTGGCGGCCTCCCACACAACAGATATTCTGGCGCTGGTCGCCGAAAGTTGCCCTGTTGATGCGACGCTGGTAACGACTGATGTTCCCGACGAGGCCGCGAGACAGGCCGATAAGCAGCTAGTCGAGGAAGTCTACGGGGTTGATATTACGCAGGCGCGGCCTATCGATGTGGTACATAAATTAGCGGGACATACAGCTATCTTTTTTGTGAACGGTGATGCCGATACGATAACCCCCTTAGCAGGTATGCAAGCATTATTCGCCAACGCGGGTGAGCCCAAACAGTCCTGGGTAGTCCCCGGCGCGCAACACGCCCAATCCTTTGATGTTGACCCCCAGGAGTATATGCAGCGCGTCGATGCCTTTTTTGATAAGTATTTGGGAATGTAATTGGTAGTAGCTATCAAAAGAAGCTCACTATCAATCCCCTGAACGATTTTTCCTGACGTCTCCTGTTCCATAAGAGCAAGTTTCGCTTATAGTTGTATTTGCTTTACCAAAACGATATTATAAGTTATCCTTCGAGCAACATATGTGCTTGTGCGTCCAAAGCTAAAGTGATCATAGCTAGATCTGAGGGCCGTATGGATAGGAGACGTTGGTCATTAGGTGAAAAAATTGCCGGGGTTAGCATTGGTACAGCCATCTTATTTATCGTAACTAATGCTATTGCCGGGGTTATCGGGAACAGCGCGGATAACCTTTTCATTCGCTTATGGGATGCGTTGTCCAAAAACAGCTCGTGGCCCTGGATTATTACCTTTGTTACTATGGTCATTGGTTTTACTCTTGTGCTCTTTTTTGTGTGGCGCAATGGCGCAGCCATGAGAACTGAACTGCGTAAGATGAATAGTGAATTGCACAGAATGAGTGGCGGGCTGGATAAGATGAACATGCTTTTGGGCTTGGATGAATCCCTGTTAAGACTTTTGGCGAATTGGATGCGCGCGGCAGATCGGGAAGCAGGTATGAAGCTGCTTTTAACAGAACTCTTGCGCGATGCTACCAATGCCTTTGATGGAGAGGTTCACCGGGCGCTCATCTTTCTTCCTGATGCGACAGGAGAGTATCTCAGAGCATGGGTGCATTACCAGATGCCCCAGGAGAGCATCGTCAGGACAGTCTTCTATGTAGGGAAAGATGGAGAGGATAGAAAACGTGGGGTAGCAGGAGAGACCTTTTTAGAAGGCAAAATTCATATAGCGCATATCCTGCACGAAAGTGATCATTGGAAGTGTGATTGCGATTGTTACATCGATTTTGATAAAAGACGCCCTTTCCCGCCTTATCACTCGCTCGTCGGTGTCCCCATTATCGGATATACCCCCAGCTCACCGGAAGTAAGCTCCACGACTTGCCTGGGAGTGGTCTGTTTCGATAGCCAGAATCTGGCTTTCTTTGATAACCAACATGTCCAGACCTTGCTCCAAACGCTGGGCAGGCGCATTGCCGCAGCCCTTTTGATCTATGAGCAATTTCCACCCCCGGACAGTGTGTGAATATGGTAACTGTTGTTGATTATTGAGCGAAATAGCCGTGTTTTTCATTGATTTTTGGGCCGCTTGTACGTTATACTATAGACGGGAGCGAATCTCTAATAATTAAGGCATATGCTTACTAACAATGGAGGACCAGATCGTGCGTGCATATCAGGAGAAGTCAGCAGACGAGCGCGAGCGCGATCTGTGGATAGCTTCCGGGCAATTTATGCGTGGTGAGCTTACTATGGAGGAGCTTGAGGAAATTGAGCATCCCTATAATGAAGACGTAAAGGAAGCCTGCCTCGCCCTTGCCGAATCCGATGAACCAGTTGAGTCGTCCCAGTCTTTCTGGGGGCGATTTTTTAAGCCCTGATTGGTATTGTGTTGATTTCTAAAAAACGGTAGCGAAGGCTACCGTTTTTTTTCCATTCCTCTGAATAACGTAAATGTTAATAAGCTGCTAATTTCTTTGCAACTACTCTTCTGATTATGAGATTCGTCAACATGAGTTACGTACAAGTGGCACCTACACATAATGATGAATATAGACACCCTGTCGAGTTCGAAGTTCAGATCGCTTTTAGCGCTAGCGCGAGCGCCAACGTTTGTACACCCGCTCGCAGCTCTTGCGGGGAGGCGCTTGCGAAACCTAATACCAAACCGTCGCGTGGGAGCGATCGCAAGCTGAATTGTGAGATGGGGAGCATGTGCAGGCCAGAGGCGGCTGCCCGTTGAGCGACTGACTGGGCGCTCATCCCTGAAGGAAGCCAGGCGACCAGGTGCATTCCTGCTTCTGGCACGGTGACATCCAGCACATTGCCCAGTTCCCGCGTCAGTGCGTCTACAAGGACATTACGGCGCTCTTTGTAGAGCAGGCACATTCTCCGCAAGTGTCGCGCGAAATATCCCTCGGCCATAAAATCGGCCAGAGCCAGCTGTTCCAGCAGAGGCAGATGCACCGCGATGAGGCGGTATGCCGCGACCAGGCCGTCGAGCAACTCAGGAGGAGCGACCAAATAGCCCAGGCGTAAGGCGGGAAAGAGGACCTTGCTAAAGGTGCCTATGTAAAGCACGCGCCCGGCGCGGTCCAATCCTTGCAGGGCTTCTAAAGGCCGTCCGCTAAAGCGATATTCACTATCATAGTCGTCCTCGACGATCCAGGCGTGCGCCTCTCTGCTCCATTCTAGCAACGCTAGCCGTCGGTTCAGGTTCATGGTGACTCCGGTTGGGAACTGATGCGAGGGAGTGACGATTGCCAGCCGCGCTTCTGGACAAAGCTGTCGCCCGGCATCGACATCGAGGCCCTCCTCATCAACTGGCACCGACACGAGTTTTGCTCCGGCAGCCAGCAATGCCCCACGTCCTCCCGAATATCCAGGATCTTCAACCCAGGCTGGATCTCCTGGATCAAGCAACACGCGCGTGACCAGATCGAGCGCGCCCTGCGCTCCGGTGGTGAGGATGATCTGCTCGGGCGAGCAGTGGACGCCGCGCGTCATGCCGATGTGTGTGGCGATGGCCTGGCGCAGAGGAAGGTAGCCTCGCACGTACTGGTAAGATGAGACGGCTTGCAGCGAGTGGCGAGCATGTCTTGCCACCATTCTGGCCCAGATTTCATAGGGAAAGGATGTTACATCTGGCTGGCCGACGAGGAACGGGCTCGTTCCGCGCCGCGCCTGATCACCGTAGAATTCTTCTGGATACTGCATATCGATGAGTACCTGGCCGCGCCGCGCGAACGCTGCTGGAGGCGTCCCCGATGTACCGGTTGCACCCAGACCTTGTGCGTTCCTGCTCCCCTGAAACAACTGCTCTGGTTGCAGACGTGCCACCCGCGTGCCGTCTCCCACCCTGCTCTCGATATAGCCTTCTAGCAGCAACAACTCGTAGGCGAGCGCGGTAGTGGTGCGTGAGACTCCCAGCGAACTAGCCAGTACGCGCGTCGAGGGGAGGCGCGTCCCAGCTTCCAGTTGTCCTGCCAGAATAGAGCCGCGCAGCCGCTCATAAAGCTGCCTGTACAGAGGCGCTGCTGCATTCTGATCGAGAATGATTTCCGGTTTCTTGAGAAGTGTTGCCCGTTTAGACATAGGCGTCTCTTTCCCCTTAAAACTGCTGCACGAATCGAGAGCCATGCTTAATGGCCTCTTAAGTATAGCGAAAAATGGCTCTTTTCACAAGTCCAATAATAGAGTATGCTTCTGGCGGAAGTACGAGAAGCTTGTTGAGTATGAAAGAGAGGCTAACCACATGAGAAAAATCATTGTATCCGAATACGTGACGCTGGATGGCGTGATGGAAGATCCCGGCGGCGCTGAAGGGTTCAAATACGGCGGCTGGAGCTTTGGATTTGGGGGCCAGGAACAGGAACAGTATAAATTCGAGGAACTCTTCGCCTGTGATGCGCTGCTGCTGGGTCGCCGCACCTATGAGGGGTTTGCCGCCGCCTGGCCGAACATGCCCGGAACCGGAGAGTATGGGGAGAGAATGAACAGTATGCCCAAATACGTGGCTTCCACGACCCTCTCGGACATGACCTGGAATGCCACCCCGATCAAGGGCGATCTGGCGGAAGAACTGTCCAAACGCAAGCAGGAGCCTGGTCAGGACATCCTGGTTTTCGGCAGTGGGCAACTGGTTCAGACACTTCACGAGCGCGGCCTCATCGATGTCTATCGCCTCATGATCTTTCCGGTGGTGCTGGGGAGCGGGAAACGTCTGTTCTCAGGCGGGAATGAGAAGAAAGTACTCAAACTGGTCGAGAGCAGAACATTGGGTGCGGGCGTCGTGGTACTCACCTACCAACCCGTCAAGGACTAGCACAGCTTGTCTTGATCTCTTTTGTAGCACTCCACCATCAGAAAAGGTATGAGTAGCCATGACAACGCAGCATCATACAAGTACGCCCGTGGAGAGCGGCTATGTTCCCGTGAACGGTCTCAAGATGTACTACGAGATCCACGGCAATGGTCAGCCGCTGGTGCTGCTGCACGGCAATCTCTCGACCATTGGCACCACGTTCGGCAAGGTGCTGCCTCAGCTTGCCTCGACGCGGCGGATTATTGCCGTTGAGCAGCAGGGACATGGACACACCGCCGACATTGATCGCCCGTTCAGCCTGGTGCAATGGGCAGAGGATACCACCGCGCTTCTGAGTCATCTGGGAATCGAGCAGGCCGACTTCTTCGGCTATAGTTCGGGGGGCGCGGTCGCCCTGGAGATCGCGCTGCGCTCTGCCGCCCTGGTGCGCAAACTCATCATCGCGGGAGGTACCAGTTATAGACGCGACGGCTTCTATCCCGAACTGCTGGCGGCAGGCGCGACCATGCAACCCGAAGACCTGGATGGCTCTTCGTTCCAGCAGGCATACGCTCGCGTCGCGCCACACCCGGAGCAGTGGCACCGGCTCGTTGCGAAGATCGCGGATTTCGACCGCTCGATTGGGGACCGGTCACGCGAAGCTATTGCCTCGATCAAAGCGCCCGCCTTGCTCATCATCGGGGACTCCGATATTGTACGCCCAGAACACACAGTCGAGATGTTTCGCCTGCTAGGCGGCGGTGTAATAGGTGATCTCGTCGGTCTGCCGCGTTCCCAGCTTGCCGTACTCCCCGGCACGACGCATGAGACGCTCGTGGACCGCGCCGGGTGGCTGGTCTCGATGATTACCGAATTTCTCGACGTACCCATGCCAGAAACGACATGACGCGAGTGCGGGAGGAGAAGGCTGAATGATACTATTATCTTTTAGCGTTCCACAACGTCGTGCGTGCATCCTTGCTCGAAGTATGCCCGGCCTCGACCATTGTGCGGCGCAGGAAGTAGCCGCCTGTCAACACGAGCAGCGACATAACAATGCCGCGCGCGTTGTTCTTTTTGTTCTTGCGACGCCCGCTCAACAGAGAGAACGACTGCACCAGCCAGGGCAGAAACAGACCACTACCGAACACGACGCTCCAGAATGTGCGCCCATGTTCGGCGGGTGCGGTTCCCACTAATGGGCGTGCCGCGCGCCCGGATCCGCGTAAGAAGGTCAGCAGGCCAGTCATTTCAAGCAGGATGGCAACCCATTCCAGGCGTTCCAGCTTATGCAACGTGTGAGTGGGCGCGCCAGCGATCCGCAGCACGAGTGAAATGAGGGCCGCAGAGGTCGATATGGCCGAGGAGATGAATACCCCACCGAGTACCTTGCTGCGTGACCACAATGGCACGCTGGTTGCCGTGAGCAACACGCCGGTGTAGCCACCCAGAAATATGCCAAGTATCGTACCCGGTAGCGCGATCAAACGTTGCGGCAGCCCGGCCAACAGGCGCGGTCCCCACCAGCGGCCCAGAATGCCATCGCGCGCCGCCTGAATCACTGCCGTCAGCCCGCTAAAGAGCGAGAAGCTGAGCAGCCCCCATGTTCCCATCGACATAGGCGATTTGACCTTAAACATACGCAGCATGTGCAAAAAACGTTCCGGTCTGCCCAGATCTTTGATGAGCAGGGGCGGACACGGCAGCAGCGCCAGCAGCGAAAGATAGTAACCGGCGCGCGCTACCGCCCGGTCTTCCTTTGAGCCAAACAGCGAGGCGATGCTGGCGATCACGTAGCAGCCGCCCGCCAGTCCGCCAAAAAAGAAGTACCAGGTGATTTCCCAGTGCCATGTGGGCTGCTTTATCGCCGGATAGTCGTAATAGCTGGGTTCCTCCGCAAGCTCTCGCTCAGGATCAGGCGTATAGCCCGTTGTGAGCGTTGCCAGTCGCTCGATAACGTTCTCAGGCGACGAGACGCTATCGCGCAGAGCCAGAGGTAGTCGATTTTGCTCCATAACGCGCTCCCTTAGTACTGCCATCAAGCTTCATGTGAGGGGTGGGTAAGCCGATATGTAGGGACGCCCCTTGTGGGCGTCCGGCCCCACTCCCTTAATCTTCCCTAAAGAAAATAATGCCGAATAGCCCCAGGATCATAGCTGCTAGAATCGTCCAGAGCGACGCCGGTGCCACGTTATTCGAGGGGCGCGCGGGATTGGTCGGCAGATTGTATACTTCTGGTTCGTCCAGCAGCAGAAAGCTGGAATTAAGCCCGCCTTCGAGTATATCGTCGTCCACGCCATACAGCCGCGCCTCTTTGACGCCGCGCGCCTGGAGAAAGCCCAGCCGCTCGCGCGCGTGTGCCTTTAGCGTTGCCACTTCGCCATATTGAATCGAATCGGTCGGACAGGCTTTAGCGCAGGCTGGCTCGATGCCATCTTTCATACGATCATAGCACAGCGTGCATTTATGTGCCGTGTGATCTCCCTTGTCGTCACGCGCGATTACCCCGAACGGGCAGGCCACCACGCAGTAGCCGCAGCCATTGCAAATATCCTGCTGCACATAGACCGTATTGAACTCCGTGTGAATAATCGCGCCGGTCGGGCAGGCTTCCTGGCATGGCGCGTTAACGCAATGTTTGCACACGTCGCTGTGCATCAGCCAGCGATCCGTATTAAAGAACGGCAGTGCCGTGCCGGGTGGGTTGAACGGGATCACTCCCTCACTTCTGGCCTGCGCAATTTGCGCATCGACAGTATCAGGCCGCCCGTTAGCTCCATTCTCGCGCCGCCCGATATGCTCGATGAATTGCACATGCCGCCACGTCGTCGGGCTTAACGCTCCTGTATTGTCGTAGCTGGAACCCGTCCAGTGCATTTCCTCTGCCGGAAGCTGATTCCACTGCTTGCAGGCCACTTCACACGCCTTGCAGCCAATACACAGGCTGGTATCCGTGAAAAACCCCATAGCAGTTTGCTGTGGCAGGGGCGGCGTCTTATTGCCCACCAGCGCCCCGATCACGGATTGCACCGATCTCTGAGAAGGTTCAATTGCCATAGTATTCTCCTTCTTCACGGCAGCTTGCCGGGCCGGATGTTGCAGGTAAAGGCTTTGGCCTCCTGGATGCTCACATTCGGTTCCAGCACCATGTGGGCAAGGTCATTGGTGATGCTGCCCTTGCTCTTGCCCTGGAAGCCCCAGTGGAACGGCAGGCCGATTTGATGCACGACGCGCCCGGAGAAGTACAGGGGACGCATACGCCGCGTCACCATGGCGCGCGCCTCGATCTCGCCGCGCGGCGTGTTGATAATCAGCCACTCGCCATGCCGAATGTGGCGCTCCTCGGCCAGTTCGGGGCTAAGTTCGGCGAACAACGAAGGTTGCAGCGCGTTGAGCCAGGGCAACCAGCGCGTCATCTGCCCGCTCACATGATGCTCGGTCAGGCGATAAGTGGTAATCACGATTGGAAACTGCTCATCACCCACTGCCGCCAGGTGGTTATCGGGCCGTTTGCGGAAGTATTTGGCGGCTGGATTGCTCTGCTGGCGATACAGGGCGTTATGCATGGGCGACTCTACCGGCTCGTAGTGCGTGGGCAACGGACCATCTTTCAGCCCCTTAGGCGCAAACAGCCAGCCTTTGCCGTCCGGCTTCATGATGAATGGATCGGTGCCGGAATGCGCATCCATGCCTACCGCTCCTGGCTGTGGCCGGAAACTGGGCGGCCTGTTCAACATGAAGTCGGGTACATCGTAGCCAGTCCATTTCTTTTCGGCTTCGTCCCACCACACGTACTTCTTGCGCTCCGACCAGGGCTTCCCTTCCGGGTCTGCCGAGGCGCGGTTGTACAGGATGCGCCGGTTGGCAGGCCAGGAATAGCCCCAACCCAGGAAAGTACGCCCTTCGGGATTGCGCGAAGCCGCCACGTTTTTACCGGGGGCCGGATACACGCCGCTATAAATCCATGATCCGCACGCCGTGCTGCCATCGTCCTTGAGTACCCCGTAACCCGGCACATGCGGAGCATCGCGCAGGGTATAGGTTTTCTTATCCCCTTCTTTCGCGTCGGGTGGATGCACGTAGTAGCCGTTGATCTCTTTCAACACGAGCAGCGCGTCCGGCTCATCCGTAATGCGCGAGCCTTCTTCTGGCTTCTCGCGCGCGTAGTCCCAGGTCAGGCTGAGCAATCCCTGGTCGCGCCACTCCTTGCTGCCCGCGTAGAGTTCCCGCAGGCGGTTGCCTAGATGGTAGACAAACCAGAGATCGGAACGCGCATCCCCCGGTGGGTCAACCGCTTTGTCGCGCCACTGGAGCATACGCTGCGTATTGGTGAACGTCCCCTGTTTCTCCGTCGTAGCTGCGACGGGCAAGAGGAAGATTTCGGTCTTGATCTTGCTCGAATCGACCGGGCTGGTATCCGGGCCGTAGCCAGGCTGCTTATACCAGAATGCCGCCGATTCAACCTCGTATAGATCGCGCACCACCATCCAGTCCAGTTGCTCCAACGCCTTGCGCTGCATACGCGAATTGGTGCTGCCAGCCGCCGGGTTCTGCCCGAAAAGCAGATAGCCCTTGACCTTGCCGTCCAGCAT
Organism: Ktedonobacteraceae bacterium; assembly: GCA_050695155.1. Classification (GTDB taxonomy): domain Bacteria; phylum Chloroflexota; class Ktedonobacteria; order Ktedonobacterales; family Ktedonobacteraceae; genus CF-113. Next base: position 1,805 of record JBOGTO010000069.1, on the reverse strand, counting down.
CTGGTAACTCGTTACCAGGTGCGAATGATCCCCGACGATTTTGGGAATGAGGCGGTAGCTGCAATTGCCATCGTCTTCGTTGGCGGCATCTCCATACCAGGCATGGAGAAAGCTGCGCATATAAGCAGGCGTGTTTGACCACCAGCCCAGCTTCTGCCCCGATGAATCCAGGTATTCTTGCAGCGTCTGTTGCGAAAGGACATTGGTTTTAGCGTCCCTTGTCTCGCCCCAGGTCGTCGCGCCGGGAGATTGTTCAGCGTGTGGCACTGGTGTGAGGAGCGCGCTGGGCTGCGGCATATAACCGGATAGCAGATCGTACAACGTGGGTATGTCGGTTGATCCCTGAATCGATGCGTGGCCGCGCAGGGCCATGATACCACCACCGGGTCGCCCAATGTTGCCCAGCAGCAGTTGGATGATGGCGGCAGAGCGGATAATCTGCACGCCTTTGGATTGTTGCGTCCAACCGACCGCGTAACAGATGGCGGACGTGCGCTCGCGTCCTGAGTTCTCGATCATGGTTTGCGCCACCTGTAACCATTGCTCGCGTGGCACACCGCACACCTCTTCCACCATCTCCGGCGTGTAGCGCGAGAAATGACGGCGCATCACCTGGAAGACGCAGCGCGGATCTTGCAGCGTCGGGTCGCTCAGTGGCCTGCCGTCTTTATCGCGTTCGTAATCCCAGGTACTCTGATCGGTGTAGGTTTCCGAATCGGCTTCATAGCCAGAAAACAGTCCATTCAGGTCTTCAGTATCCTGAAAATCTTTGCGCACCAGTGTAGCCGCGTTAGTGTAATTGACCACGTAATCGTGGAAATACCCGTTATTTTCCAGGATATGGTGAATGATCGCGCCCAGGAAGACGATATCGCCACCAGCGCGCGTGGGTACGTACAGGTTTGCCAGGGCAGATGTGCGCGAATAATGCGGGTCAACATGCATGACCTTCGCGCCCTTCTCCTTCGCCTTCACCACGCTGGCGAACGCGATGGGGTGCGCCTCTGCCATATTGCTGCCCATGATTAAAATAGCATCGCTATTGACAAGGTCCTGCGGAAAAGTGGTGGCTCCGCCACGCCCCAACGAAGTACCCAGACCGGGTACAGTGGAGCTGTGTCATATACGGGCCTGGTTCTCAATCGAGACGATACCCAGTCCGCCGCCGAGGAGCTTCTTCATCAGATAGTTTTCCTCGTTATCCAGCGTGGCCCCGCCCAGGCAGGCTATGCCCAGCGTGTGGTTGACCTCGCGCCCATCGGGCAGCCGTTCCACAAAGGTTTCGTCGCGCGTCTTCTTGATGCGCTGCGCGATCTGCTCCATCGCCCAATCCAGCGATTTCATCTCCCAGTGATCGCTATAGGGAGCGCGGTACAGTATCTGTTTCAAACGGCTAGAGTTGATGGTGTACTGGAAGGTGGCCGAGCCTTTCGGACACAACGTGCCATGGTTGATCGGACTGTTAGGGTCGCCCTCAATATCAATTACCGCGCCATCTTTGACATAGACGTTTTGGCTGCACCCTACCGCGCAGTAGGGACAAACGCTATGCACGACCTTCGCATCGCGGATGCGGGGAGCTTTTTCGCGGCTCTCATTGCTGAATGGCTGCACTTTTGAGCCGATTTCCAGCGCTTGCGAGACAAGCGTTTGCGCCGGTTGAGGAAGCATTGGTAGTGTTCTACGTTCTTGCATAGGACAGGTCCTCTTTGCTAGACGAAAATAACCAGACCAGATTTGCTTAATCCTAATTGTAACACGTTTTGACGTGTCGCTCCGTTTCAAGCGTTCCAGAAGAGTCTGGG
>JBOGTO010000068.1:0-1982 GCA_050695155.1 Ktedonobacteraceae bacterium | reverse complement strand
CAGGATGACAGATGCTGTAGGGGCGGGAGAGGTAGGGAAGGGCGGTGGGGGCGCTTGCGCCGCCCTCGTTCTCTGTGGGTAGTCAATAAAAGGAAACAATCAATCTATGGATCGTCAAGAAGCCATCGAATTTTTAATGGATCATTATGATAACCCGCGCAATAAGGGGCCTTTGGAACACGCGGATGTGAGCATGACGGGCGGCAATCCGGGTTGCGCCGATATAATCTCTATGCACGCGCGTTTTGACAAAGATGGCAAAATCGAAGAAGTTCACTGGGATGGCGAGGGTTGTACGATCAGCAGCGCCGCCGCGTCATATGTGACGGAGATCACGCAGGGCCTGACGGCGGAAGAGATCGAGCAGTTGAGTTTTGAAGACCTCATCGAGCAGTTGGGGCGTGAATTGGTCATGACGCGCCCGACCTGCGCCACACTGGCGCTGGGAACGCTCAAAAAGGGTGTGCATGAATACGCTATGCGCAAGAAGGCACGGGAATCGAACTGAAAGCTTGTTTCTACCTTATCGCTTATAATCCCAGGTCTTCGCGCCACTGTGACAGGATAGCCAGCGCGCGTTGAAGCAATTGTTGATGCGCGGGATCAAGTAGCCACCTGCTTACCCCTGATGGATGTGGCAGTGGCAATAACAACATGCCATTTCTCTCTTCAAATGTGCCTATACATTCTTCCAGTTTTCGCTTGCCCAGGAATGTCTCGATAGCCATCGCCCCTACCAGCAAAACTACTTTCGGCTGTAATATGGCTAGTTCGGCTTCCAGAAACGGTCGGCAGAGCGCGATTTCTGGCGGTGAGGGTCGCCTGTCACCATCGCCGCGCGGGTTGCGGCCTGGATCGCAGCGCGTCAGCGAACTGAGATAGACATGCGCGTGAAGATAGCCAGGTGGGAAACCTGCCCGTTCCAACCATTTTTGGAGCAGGCTACCACCAGGGCCGCTGAACGAACGCCCTTTCGCCACCGAGCGATGCCCCGGCGCTTGACCAATCACCATGATACGGTCACTGGCTCGCCCGTTCACAAGCGGCTGCGCCTTCGCAATGTAGCCCTGTTCCTCGCACAGACGACACGCGAGTATGCGACAATGCAACATCTCCAGGGCTGTGCGGCGCTCTTTTTCTACAGTATGCAAATTACTCGAAGTCTTCGTCATAGTATGCTGAGAGACTGGGTCGTTTGTAATCACGCGCAAGGTGCCTGTACTGCCCTAAATAGTAGGCGAGCGGCCATTTATCGGGCTGTGCTTCGTGAATATGCTCCTGCTCTTCGTCGCTCCACTCGATCAGCGTGCTGCGCTCCTTGCCTGCCATGTTCAGGAATTGCGCTTTGCCACCGGTACCCATCGCTTCGACCTGGCCGATGAAGACGGCATGATCGCCGCCGGGATATTCGGCTACGACACGGGCGTCAATAAATGCCAGCGATCCATCCAGAATGGGCGAGCCGGTCGAGGCGACATGGTATGGCGCGTGGCAGAAGCGGTCGTAGCGTTCGGTTGAAGTGGTGGCGAAACAGCGCGAAAGGGCCTCTTGCTTGTTGGTCAGAAAGTTGACCGCGAAGTATCCACTTGCGCGTAAAAAGGGGAGCGTATGGCTGGTTAAATCTATGCAAACCAGTACCAGCGGCGGGTTCAGTGAAACGGAGGTAAACGAATTGACGGTCAACCCTGACAATCCTTCGCCGGTCGCGGTGGTAACAATCGTTACGCCAGTGGCGAACTGGCCCATCACCTGCCGGAAAAACTCTTTCTCTATGGTCATTGAGCGGAAAATCCTTTAATTATTTCGTCAGCATAGCATTATGCAGGCTTCTGTGGATTGAACTATATACTGTGTAGTATCATCCTGTCTACGCTGCTTGTCAACTGTACAGAAGGTCAGTCAGATCAAGGCGATTTAAAAGTCAAGTGGAGGAGGGAAAGTATGGGGAGGCAGGAAGGCGACCGCAAGGGTCGCCTCTACTA
>JBOGTO010000067.1:0-13145 GCA_050695155.1 Ktedonobacteraceae bacterium | reverse complement strand
CAGCTAATCGCTTCAAATCGTTCCAGGCAGCAGCATCACTTTTTTCAATAGCCTTTTCAGATGCGTTTGCTGGCACTACATGCGCAACGACTTTGCCTTTGTCAATGATCTCGATTGTCTCGCCATCTTCTTCTATCAGACGCAAAATCTCATTAATGCGTGTTACCAGTTCATGCCCCTCGCGTAATTCACTGACATCAAGTTTTCTCATGGGTTCTCCTGTTGATATGAGCGCCGCTCTATATGAGGCATTGTAGCAGGTTATTGACCTGTTTACAATCTCAGTTTCGGCGTTCTGAACGTGCTATAATTTGGAATGGAAGCGTCGAAGAGAGGGCTATGGCACTTAGTCGAATATACCAGTAAAGGAACAATTCATGACCAGCATGACACCGGGGGAGCGCGTGCGCGCCGCGCTCAAGGGAGAACAAGTTGATCGCGTCCCGTTTTGCTTCTGGCATCACTTCAAGCCGGAGGGGTCGGGCGAACGCATGGCGGACCTCACAATGGAGTTCTTTGTGCGGAAATTTAATCTTGATATCGTCAAGATTATGCCTGATCTGCCCTATCCGCAGCCGGATGCTCCCCTGGTAGAGGCAGAGCAGATGCGCTTCTTGCCGCGCCTTGACCTGGATACCCCTATGTTCCGCGAGCAACTTACCTGCATTCGCCTGTTGCGCGAGCAACTTGGGAATGATTACCCGCTGATCCTGACGCTTTTTAGCCCGATGACCTATGCTATACGCTATATGGGCAAACAGCGAGCGATAGCGGAATGCAGAAAAAACCCGCTGGTATTTGGCGAAGGTCTGGGTACCATTGCCTCCAATCTGCGCCGCCTGATAGTGGGCGCGATTGAGACAGGGGCTAGCGGCGTCTTCTTCTCGTGTATGGGTGCGACGACTGCCGACTTTACGCGCGAGGAGTATGTCAACTATGCCTTTCCTCATGATGTAGAGGCTTTGCAGGGTGCTACCGGCGGTTGGCTGAATACCGTGCATGTTCACGCCGATCCCACGCAAACAGATGATCAACTCTATTTTGATCTCTTCACCGACTATCCTGTCTCCGTCATGAGTTGGAGCGATCGCCTGACCGGGCCAAGCCTGAGCGAGGCCGCTACCATGACCTTAAAGTGCCTGATGGGAGGTCTGCACGAACGCGGCCCCTTGACGCACGGCGGCGAATCCGCCATCGATAACGAGATCATGGCTGCCGTCTCGCAGACCAAAGGGCGCAGACTGATCCTCGCCAACGGCTGCTCGGTTCCCGATGATACCCCGGAGGAGTGGCTGCACGTCGCGCGCCGCCTGGTCGATAACCTGTCTTGATTATTAAGAGTAGATCAATCTTCTCTTGCCTCCCGATTTCTCAGCGCTGCGTCGAGTTTCATGTGAGGGGTGGGGTCATCTTCACATGTAGGGACGCCCCTTGTGGGCGTCCGGTCCTCACGATGTCTCGCTTTGATGGCTGAAAATAGTTGTACTCACATTAATTCCATTCACCGGAAAAGCGTTCCACATAATTGTCTGGCAAGGTATACTTAGCAGTATAAAGAAGGAATGGGCTGGACGGAAGAGCCATATTACCGCAAAACTCTCGACGATAGCGTGATTTTTTGATACGATGTTCAGCACTAACGTCAATGGTGCATGTTAGATATCTTAATGCGCATGGAGGACGGTTGATCCTATGGAAGAACTTCGACGCCGCATTCGCATTGCGCGGGGTGAGGAGCCAGCCGACTTGCTGTTACGCAATGCGCGGCTGGTGAATGTGTGTAGTGGCGAATGTTACCCTGCCGATGTGGCTCTCGCTGATGGATTGGTGGTGGGCATCAGTGAAGCGGGCGGTAGCTATCGCGGCCACCAGGAGCGCGACTTGCAGGGACGCTGGCTCGCGCCCGCGCTGATGGACGGGCATATGCATATTGAAAGTACCATGCTTGTCCTGGCGGAATTTGCGCGTATCGTCGTCCCACGCGGTGTTACCACCGTGATGCTTGATCCTCACGAATTTGCCAATGTGTTAGGCGTCGAGGGCATACGTTATGTACTCGAATCCGGTCGTGGTCTGCCGCTCAACGCCTATGTAATGCTTTCATCTTGCGTGCCTGCCTCATCCTTTGAAAGTCCGTATCGCGTCTTGATGGCCGATGACCTGCTGCCATTACTAGAGGACGAGCGCGTACTGGGGCTGGCTGAAATGATGAACATGCCGGGCGTGCTGCATGGCGACGAGCAGGTGCTTGCCAAGATTCTCGCCACGCAGCGCAGCGGATTGGTCGTAGATGGACACGCGCCCGGACTTTCCGAGGCCGATCTGAGCGCCTATGCGACGGCTGGCGTCATGTCCGATCACGAATGCGTCACGCTGGAGGAGGCGCGCCAGCGTATTCGTCTGGGTATGTGGCTGATGATCCGCGAAGGGTCAGCCGCGCGCAATCTGGACGCCCTGTTACCCCTGGTCAAAGAACTGCACCCACCGCGCGTCCTCTTCGTCACGGATGACCGCGACCCGCAGGACCTGACCTCGCGCGGCCATATTGATTCGATGGTGCGTCGCGCTATCGAACTGGGACTGGACCCTATAGAAGCCATTCGTCTCGCTTCCTATAATACCGCGCAATATTTCCGCCTGTACAATCGAGGCGCAATTGCCCCCAACTTTGTAGCGGACCTGGTAGTGCTGGATGATCTCGCCACCTTCGCGGTGGAATCGGTCTACAAAGACGGCAAGTTGGTGGCTCAGGGCGGAAAATTGCTGGTTGACGCTCCATCCACTACATTTACTGGCGTGACCGGCACGGTACATGTGGGAGCCATTTCATTGCATGATTTGCGCATAGCGGGCAAGGCGGGACTGGTCGAAGTGGTGGGGATCGAACCGGGACAGATTACCACCCGGCATTTGCGGGAAGAAGCCTCCATCGTTGATGGCGCGATAGTCGCTGATCCGGCGCGCGACCTGCTCAAACTGGTAGTGATCGAGCGACATCACGCGAGTGGCAACATAGGTCTGGGACTTGTCAAGGGCTTCGGGCTGCGTAAGGGAGCTATTGCGTCTAGCGTGGCGCACGACGCGCATAACCTGGTGATCGCAGGAGTGAGCGATGATGACATATTGATGGCCGCATATGTACTCGAAGAGATGGGTGGCGGTTTTGTCTGTGTCGTGGATGGAGAAGTGCAGGCTCAGGTGCCGTTGCCTCTGGGCGGCCTCGTCTCATCGCTGCCCGTCAGCGAACTGGTGCAGCAGTTGCATAAGCTCGATGCTGCCGCCGCCGCGCTCGGCTGTACGCTTGAACATCCCTGTATGACGCTCAGTTTTCTTTCGCTGTCGGTTATCCCATCTCTCAAACTGACCGATCAGGGTTTGATCGACATTGAAACCTTTACTTTGCTTCCGTTACAAAGCTGAATCTAGCTGGACGCCTGATGAACATTACCAATCAAAATCCATCCTGTCATCCTGAGCGCAGCGAAGGACCTGGCTTGCTCGGTCGAGAGATGCTTCGCTGCGCTCAGGATGACAGGAGACGACCGATCTTTCTTAGTGAAGTTAGGATGTTCCTAAGTAATGTGTACCACCGCGTATATATTTTTAGAAGGTAAAACAGATGTTGCTGAATTTACTCGAATACCACTGGGCAGAGAATATTGATGAAGCGCTGCTTCTGATGGGGCGACCGGACGTAAAGACGGTGCCACTGGCCGGTGGGACGTACCTGCTGGGGTTGGATGATGATAGTATCGAGGCGGTGGTTGATCTGCGCGACCTGGAACTGGGTCACGTCAGCGAGGATGCCACGAGCGTGCATATCGGCGCGATGACCACCCTGCAAAACATGGTTGATGCGCCCATATTGCAAGAACTGGTGATGGGTGTGCTGGCAAAGGCGGCGCAGGCGTCCTCGTTCTCGCGTGTCATACGCAATAGCGCGACGCTTGGCGGCACGCTGGCGATTGGCGTGCCGTCGCAGGCCGATGTGCTGACCGTGCTGGCCGCGCTGGACGCCGAGGCCCTTTTGCGTTCCGGTTCGCGCACAAAAGTTGATCTTAGCGCTGGTTCGGTCGAACGCCCTGGTTTCGCGCTGGCCGGCGTCACCTTCAAGGGCAAACAGGAGCGGCGCGTCTCCTGTGCCAGCTTGAGCCATGAACGCCGTTCCAATGAGCTTATTGTCGAGGCCATCGTTCCGCGCCCGCCTGCTGGTACAGGCGCGTCATTCCAGCGCATTGGCCGCACTCCCACCGATGTCGCGCTCTTAAATGCGTGCGCGCTGGTCGAAATCAAAGATGGCATATACAAACGGGTGCATCTCGCGCTGGGTGGGGTGAATATGGAGCCGTTGCGTTTGCAGGGCGTTGAAAAAAAGCTTGAAGGGCAGGTCGCCATGAATGAAGGCGAGACGAGCATCAATACACAACTGCTCGTCTCCGCGTTGCAGGCAGGCATGGCGGATTTTTCGCCCCCGACAGATTTCCGCGCCAGCAATGGCTACCGCAAAATTAGCGGGGTAAATCTGGCGCTGCGCGCGCTGGAGGAAGCGACCAATATTTCACGCTGGCGTAACATGGTATCGTCGAAGGAGAGGCAATAGCAATGGAAGTTGAATTTCGCATTAATGGCGTCATTAAAAGCGTAGATGTGGCGGCCAATCAGTCTCTGCTGTCGGCGCTGCGCCAGGAGGGATATTTTAGCGTCAAGCATGGCTGTGAGACGGGCGAATGCGGTGCCTGTACCGTGCTGATCGATGGCGTTGCTCGTCCCAGTTGCGTCACGTTCGCGGCTCAGGTGGGCGGTTGCACCCTCATCACTGTCGAAAGCCTGGGCAATGCGCGTAAGCTGCATCCCATACAGGAAGCCTTCATTGATACGGGCGCGATCCAGTGCGGCTTTTGCACACCTGGTATGGTGCTTTCGGCTTACGAGCTGCTCAAGCGCAATGCCAACCCGACCGAGGCGGAGGCGCGCGATGCGCTTTCGGGCAATCTCTGCCGCTGCACCGGCTACGTCAAACCTGTGCAGGCCGTTTTGAGGGCGGCAGCCGTTCTGCGCGGCGAGTCAATGGCTCCCATCAGTCGCCCCGACTCCAAAGAGAATTTCCAGCCCTGGGACCCCGGACGCTCTCCGCTCGAACACACTGAGCATGGCGCATCCGGTCCCGGTACGCATGGCGACGGCGAAGGACATGGCGCGCCTGCGCAAGGTAGTGACGATGGCGGCGTAGCCACTTTAACAGGTACGCGCGTTTCGACTGAATTGAGCATTGTGGGTAAGGCCGAGCGCAAGGTTGATGCCGTGAAACTGGTAACGGGCAAACCAGCGTATGTGGACGATATTGAACTGCGCGATATGTTGCACGGGCGTTTGCTGACCAGCCCGCACGCGCACGCCGTCATCCGCGAGATTGATGTGTCCGAGGCGCGCGCTTTGCCAGGCGTCCACGCGGTCTTGACCTATAAGGATATACCGCGCGTTCCCTATACAACCGCCGGGCAATCCTGGCCCGAACCGGGGCCGCATGACCAGTACAGTCTTGATTACATCGTGCGCTTCGTGGGAGACCGCGTGGCCGCCGTTGCCGCCGAAATGCCCGAAATCGCGGAGCAGGCTCTGAAACTGATTAAGGTTGATTACGAGATCAAGCCCGCCGTGCTGGACCTGCGCAAGGCGATGGACCCCGATGCGCCGCGTATTCATCCAGAACCGGAGTCGTATCGCATCCATGATGCCTCACGCAACATTGCCGCGCACCTGCACGCGGAAGTAGGAGACGTGCAAAGCGGCTTTGCCGAATCTGACCTGATCGTCGAGGGCGAATACATCGTTCCGCAGGTGCAGCAAACGCCCATTGAAAACCATATTGTGATTACCTACTGGGATGAGGATGATCGCATGGTGGTGCGTACCAGCACACAGGTTCCCTACCATGTGCGCCGCATCATCGCGCCCGTCATCGGCCTATCGCCGCGCCGCATTCGCGTCATTAAGCCGCGCATCGGTGGTGGCTTCGGCGTCAAGCAGGAAGTGCTGCTTGAGGATATCTGCGCTTTATTGACCATTGCAACCGATAGGCCGGTCAAGCTGGAATATTCGCGCGCCGAGGAGTTTCGCAGCAGTCGCTCGCGCCACCCGCAAGTTATTCGTATGAAGACAGGCGTGAAGCGCGACGGCACGCTGGTAGCCAACCAGATGAAACTGATCGCCAATACGGGCGCGTATGGCGGACATTCGCTGACAGTACAGAGCAACACAGGCTCCAAAACGCTGCCACTCTATCCCTGCCCCAATATCCTGTTCGATGCCGATGTTGTGTATACCAATCTACCACCCGCCGGGGCCTTTCGCGGCTATGGTGTGCCGCAGGGCGCATTCGCGCTTGAAAGCCACATGGACGAAGTTGCGAAGCAGTTAGGCATGGACGCTCTGGAACTGCGGCGCAAAAACTGGATTAAAGAGGGCGAGGAGATTCCCTTTGCGAAGGCGCTTGGCGAAGGCAAAGAAGGATATGATCAGGTTATTCAGAGTTGCGGCCTGCCACAGTGTTTGCAAATCGTCGAGGAAAGGCTGAACTGGAAAGAGAAGCGCGGCAAGGGTGGCACGGGTCGCTACCGGCGCGGCGTCGGCGTGGCGCTTGCCATGCACGGCACAGCCATCGCTGGCCTTGACATGGCTGGAGCCAGTATCAAACTGAACGATGATGGCTCGTTCAACTTGCTGGTGGGCGCAACCGACATAGGCACCGGTTCGGATACAGTGATCGCGCAGATCGTAGCCGAAACGCTGGGAGTGCGCGTCGAAGACATCATCATCCACTCGTCGGACACTGATTTCACGCCTTTTGATACCGGCGCGTATGCCTCATCGACCACCTACATCAGTGGCGGCGCAGCCAAAAAAGCGGCGGAACAGGCGCGCGCGCAAATACTGGCGGTGGCCGGAGAGATGCTCAAAGCCAATCCCGAAACGCTCACCATTAGAGATCGTGTCATCACGGCTCCCAACGGCAACACCGTCACGGTTTCGCAGGTCGCCTTGCACTCGCTGCACGTCGAGAACCAGCAGCAAATCATGGCTACTGCTTCGTGGATGAGCTATGAATCGCCCCCGCCATTCGCCGCGCAAGGAGCGGAAGTCGAAGTCGATACCGAAACGGGCGTAGTGCGCGTGCTGCGTGCTATCTCGGCCATTGATGCCGGGCGCGTCATCAACCCCATAACTGCTGAGGGCCAGATAGAAGGCGGCGCAACCCAGGCCCTCGGCTATGGCGTCTGCGAAGAGATGGTCTACGATCAGAATGGAGCCATGCTCACGACCAATCTGAGCGATTACCGCATCTTCAGCGCGCCCGATATGCCTGAGATGGAGACCTACATCGTGGAGACCAGCGATCCATTTGGTCCCTTTGGCGCGAAGGCTATCGCCGAAATACCCATCGATGGCATGGCCCCCGCCATCGCCAACGCTGTCGCCGATGCACTTGGGATACGTATTCGCCAGATTCCGCTAACACCAGAGCGCGTACTGCGAGCCATTCGTGGGCAGGGGACGAATCGATAAACATTGATTGAAATGATTAAAGGGGGAACCATCATGGATAGTGGTGACAAGGATACCAATGTACCGCATCTTTCGCCTTTCGAAACGCTTCGCAAGAAGGCTGAGGATGATAGTGAGTACTGGTCAGCGCGAGACCTGTCTAAGATACTTGGATATACTGAATGGCGCAATTTTACCACTGCAATTGAGAAAGCAAAAGAAGCCTGCCAAAACAGTGGACAAGCCGTTTCAGACCATTTTGTTGAAGTCAACAAAATGGTCACGCTTGGTTCTGGAAGCCAGCGCAAAGTTCAAGACTACCAACTCTCACGCTATGCCTGCTACCTCATTGTGCAGAATGCAGATCCATCTAAGCCAATAGTTGCGCTAGGGCAGACTTATTTCGCGGTTCAAACACGGCGTCAAGAACTGCAAGAGGAACTGGCAACCTTTTCGGAAGATCAGTTGCGCCTGCTGCGACGTTCTCAGATGAACGTTTATAATACTCAACTGGCAGGTGCAGCGCAAAGTGCAGGAGTCGTTACGTCCATCGACTTTGCGATATTTCAAGATCATGGGTATCAGGGGTTGTATGGTGGACTGAAGGCTAAGGGTATTCACGCTCATAAAGGCTTAAAAAAGAGCCAGGAAATCCTCGATTATTCGAGGGCGAACCAGAAAATGCGGACTAATGCAACAATTTCATAGTTTCCTGGAAAGGGACTGAGCATGGAACCGGTCAATGTGTTTGAGTACGAAGCGATTGCGCAGGCAAAGATGGAACCGGCACTGTGGGACTTCTTCCAGGGTGGTAGCGACGATGAGGTAACGATGCGGAATTGTCGCGCCGCTTTCGAGCGCATCAAGCTTCGGCCGCGTGTGCTGGTGGATGTCAGTTCCATTGATATGCGTAGCTCGGTACTCGGCACGCCCGTCAGTATGCCAGTGTTGATCGCGCCAACGGCATCGCATTGTATCGCCCATCCCGAAGGCGAGTGTGCTACCGCGCAAGCGGCTGGCAGAGCGGGTACGCTGATGATAGCCAGCACCGTTGCTACGCGCACCATTGAAGAGATCGCGCAGGCGGCAAGCGGGCCGCTCTGGTTTCAGCTTTATACCTATCCCACCCTCAAAGTTGCGGAATCGCTGGTGCGACGTGCGGAGGATGCCGGATACCGGGCCATTGTGCTAACGGTTGATTTGCCAAGACTGGGCAATCGAGAGAAAGATAAGCGCAATAATGCCACCATTCCGCCGGTACCTTATAAAGAAGCAAACTTTGTCGATGTGGAGAAGGTGGGGCAGGCATGGGTAACGCTGACCTGGGAATCGCTGGCATGGCTGCGCTCGATCACGTCGTTGCCCATCATCCTCAAAGGTATTTTGACTGAGGAGGATGCGCGGCTGGCCGTTGAACATGGCGTAGAGGGAATTGTCGTCACCAATCATGGCGGTCGCCAGCTTGATACAGCTATTCCCAGCATCGAAGCCTTGCCAGAAATTGCTGAGGCGGTTGGCGGACGCTGTGAAGTGTATCTCGATGGGGGTATACGGCGCGGCACCGACATTATCAAAGCCCTGGCGTTGGGAGCGCGGGCAGTGCTGATCGGTCGCCCGGTGCTGTGGGGGTTGGCTGCTAACGGCGCAAACGGCGTTTATGATGTGCTGGAGTTGTTGCGCAAAGAACTCGACCTGGCGATGGCGCTCTCTGGCCGCCCAACCCTGGCGAGTATTGACCGCAGCCTGCTCAGAATGTAATGCATTTATCCGGCGCGAACCAGGGCGGGGGCAAGCCCCGCCCGTACCCTGCTACGATTTGGCGGCGCAGGGCATAAGTTGTATAGGATATGGGCTGGTGGCTCTGCCGCCGCCCTGGTAAGCTTAACAGAAGGGAACATCTCATGGTTGACTGGAACCGTCGCGCTCGTATTGCGGAGAGTATTCTTGATACGGCGGGTATGACGCCTATGGTGCGCCTGCGGCGCGTGATTGGTGATGTAAAACCAACCATCGTCGCCAAAGTTGAATATTTCAGCCCCAGCGGCAGCGTCAAGGATCGTATCCTACATTTCCTGGTGTCGGAGGCGGAACGGCGCGGCGACCTGCGCCCCGGCATGACCATTATCGAGGGAACCACCGGCAATACCGGTATCGCTACCTCCTGTGTTGCAGCCGCCAGGGGCTATCCCGCCGTGATTGTGATGCCCGATGGCATGAGCGAGGAGCGTAAGAAAACCATTCGCGCCTATGGAGCCGAGTTGGTGCTGACTCCCGGCGCGGAAAGCGATGTGGACCTGGTCATTGATAAGGTCAAAGAACTCAAAGCCGCCGCGCCCGGCAAATACTGGGAGGTAGGCCAGTTCGTTAATGCTGACAACATCGAAGCGCATTATCGCACCACCGGGCCAGAAATCTGGGAGCAGACCGAAGGCAAGATTGGCGCGCTGGTACTGTCCCAGGGAACTGGAGGCACCGTCACCGGGGCGGGCAAATACTTGAAAGAGCAGAATCCCAATATTAAGATTTTCGCGGTTGAACCTGCCGAATGCGATATTCTCTCCGGTGGTTCGTGGGGGCCGCACAAGATCGAAGGTATCGGCGATGGTTTCATTCCTGAAGTGCTGCATGTTGAATACCTCGATGGTGTTGTCACCACGACTTCTGACGAATCCATCGAGATGGCGCGTCGCATGTCGCGTGAAGAGGGCATTTTCTGCGGCATTTCATCGGGCTGCAATGTGGCGGCAGCCATTAAAGTTGCGCAGCGCTACCCAGATATTGGCATGGTTGTGACCGTCCTCTCGGATAATGGCCTGCGTTACTTCTCAACTGAGCTATGCGGCGTATACAGCGAACTGGAAGTGCCAGACCGCGAACATCCCATTAGCGACGCCGATAAAGCGAAACTGGCAAGCGTTAAACTAGAGGTTATTCGCTAAGAGGCAACCATGAACCACGTCAAAGACCTGCAATGCGTCCTTTGCGGCGTTCACTACAGCGTCGCGGAAGTCGCCTATAGCTGTCCCGCCTGCGGCCCGTTGGGTGTGCTTGAGGTTCATTACGATTATGAGCAGGTTGCGCGGCATATCAGCCGCGCATCCCTGGCAGCCAACCGTGATACAACCATGTGGCGTTACCGCGCTCTCTTGCCGATTTCCTATAGCCATGAAGCGCGACCTCCTCTGGCGATTGGTGGGACGCCTTTGTACGCGGTTGAGCGGTTGCGAGCGCGGTTGGGTATGGCGCATCTGTGGCTCAAGGACGATTCGCGCAATCCCAGCGCGTCGCTGAAAGACAGGGCCAGTATTATCGCGGTAATGCGAGCAGAGGGCAGGACGGTAGCCTGCGCCTCGACGGGCAATGCTGCCTCATCGCTGGCGGTACAGGCGGCAGCGCAGGGCTTGCCGTGCTACATCTTCGTGCCGCATAACGCGCCGCGTGCCAAGATTGTGCAATTGCTGATGTGCGGGGCAACGGTCTTTGCTGTGCAAGGCAGCTACGATGATGCATTTGACCTGTGTATCGAGGCGTGTAACACCTTCGGCTGGTATAACCGCAACACGGGATACAATCCTTATCTTGTTGAGGGCAAAAAAACAGTTGGGCTGGAGATTGCCGAACAACTGAGCTGGCAGGTTCCCGATAGTGTGCTGGTGCCTACGGGCGATGGCTGTATCATTAGCGGTGTCTATCGTGGCTTTGAAGACCTGTATCGCCTGGGCATGATCGAGCGTATCCCGCGCATGATCGCGGTACAGGCCGAAGGTTCGCCCGCCATTGCTCGCGCGTTGGAGGGCGATGGAATAGTGCGCCAGTATCCCGCGCAAACTATCGCTGATGGTATCTCGGTAGGCTTGCCACGCAACGGCGCAATGGCAGTCAAGCATATTCGCGCAAGTGGTGGCTTCGGCGTGACGGTCTCAGATGAACAGATACTCTCTGCCGAAAAAGAACTGGCAAGACAAACGGGCGTCTTTGCCGAACCATCGGGCGCGGCCAGTTACGCCGGACTATTACGCTTGCTCGACGAGGGCAAGATAGCGCGAGATGAACGAGTCGTGCTGCTGGTGACGGGCAGTGGCTTAAAGAGTATTGACGCGGTAGTTGGGACTGCGGGAAGTGTGATACCGATTGAGAAGGGAGAAGAGGGGATGGAAATGGTTGCTAATTTGTACGCGACGATGGGAAATGATAGGAGGTGATGCATGTCAGATATCCTCATCGGCAACGGTACTGTTGTGACGGGTGGCGAGCATAACCAGTTCATCGAGCATGGGGCGGTGCTGGTGCGAGGGGATCGCATTGTCGCCATTGGAAGCGATATGGCGCTGCTCCAACAGTATCCTGGAGCGCATTATATTGACGCTCGCGGCGGTTTAATTATGCCTGGTTTTCTTTGCACACATACGCATTTTTACAGCGCCTTTGCGCGAGGTATGGCGATTCCAGGCGAAGCGCCGCGCAACTTTCCTGAAATTCTGGAGCGGTTGTGGTGGCGATTGGATAAATTGCTGACGTTGGAGGACACGCGCGCCAGCGCTGATGTGTATATGGCCGACGCTATCCGCAGCGGCGTGACCTGCGTCGTCGATCACCATGCCAGTCCCAACGCTATCGAGGGTAGCCTGGATGTCATTGCCGATGCCGCTGAGATGGCGGGAATACGCGCCTGTCTGGCTTACGAGGTTTCCGACCGCGATGGCCTAGAGGTGATCGAAGAAGGTATGCGCGAAAATGAGCGTTTCATCCGCTCGTTGCGCGACGGACGCCACGAACAGGCCGAAGCTGGTATGATTTCCGCCAGTTATGGGCTGCACGCATCCTTCACGCTCAGTCCAGCCACGCTCGAACGTTGCGCCGCCGGGGCAAGCGAACTGGGCGTTGGCTTTCATATTCATGTCGCGGAGGATATTTCAGATGAAAATGATAGCATGACACGCTATCAGAAAAGAGTGGTTGAACGTCTCGAAGCCGATCACATCCTGGGGCCGCGCAGCATCGCCGCCCATTGCGTGCATGTCAATAGCGGCGAAATTGGCCGACTGGCCGAAACGCATACCAATAGCGTGCATAATCCGCGCTCCAATATGAACAACGCGGTCGGACGCGCTCCGGTTGAAGAGATGCTAAGTGCCGGCGTCAATGTGGGATTGGGCAACGACGGGTTCAGCATGAATATGCTGCAAGAAATGAAGGCGGCCTATTTGCTGCATAAGCTAGCACTGCTCGATCCGCGCGCCATGCCAGGGAATCTTGTCTTTGAGATGGCCTTTCAAAACAATGCGCGTATCGTCGATGCCGTCTTTCGCCCGTTCAGCGCGAATTTTCCGCGCGTCGGCGAACTGAGTGTTGGCGCGGCGGCTGATATAGTGTTACTCGATTATGTGCCACCCACGCCGATGAGCGATGCCAACTTTCCCTGGCACTTGATCTTCGGCCTGGATGGGCAGCATGTCAATTCGACCATGGTGACCGGTCGCTGGCTGATGCGCAACCGCCAGTTGCTAACCGCCGATGAAGCGCGTATCCATGCGCGCGCCAGGGAGCTATCACAGGCTTTGTGGCAGAGAATGTAGGGGCGGGGGCGGTGATGTGGATGGGTG
>JBOGTO010000066.1:0-2329 GCA_050695155.1 Ktedonobacteraceae bacterium | reverse complement strand
CCCTCAATACTCCTCCGCAACCTCGCTCTCAGGCAACTGGTAGAGTTGTTCCAGTGTTTGCTCTCTGGCGCGCTCGATTCTGGCGATGCGCTTGCTAAACTGCATGGTGGCGTAAGACAGGTATTCTTCCATCTTCAAGCCAAAGGGGAGTTCGCCCAGTTCTTCGGTGCCTTCGTAGAGTTCGGTCACGACGCCAAGCGCAGGAACTAGCAAGGTGTTCATTTGTTCTTCAATAAAGGGCCACAGGGTTTTGTCCTGGGCAACGAGGCGCGAGATGAGGAAGACGCCGTAGGCCAGGTGGCGCGACTCGTCGCGCTTAATATAGCTCACGCCCTGTCTGAGACCCGGCATGATGTTATTGCGCTCGAGCATATTGAAATAGGCGTGATAGCCTGTTTCCGCCAGAACTCCCTCGATAATCATGTTATAGGTGACAGAAGCGCGCGCCAGAGCTTTGGGAGAAGAATCGGTCAGCAGCGCGTGCATGGTCTGTGGCAGTGTCTCGTAGAAAAGCTGGTAATAGCTGGGCTTGTGGTACTGGCGCAAGTCCCCATGATGCTGCGCGACTTCGTCTAAGAAACGGCGGAAAAATTCGGTATGTTTGGCCTCTTCCCACAGGAACGAGGTGAGGTACATTTCCTCCTCGATATGTCCGCCCTGCGCCACAACCATGATGAGCGGCAGTAGATCAAGCGTTACGCCCTCTTCGCCTGCCTGAAAAAGCGAGGTCAGTTGCAGCAGGGTATCCTTCTCTTCGTCAGTACAACGCTGCCAGTCGAGCATATCCTGCGTGAAATCGATGCTGCGCGGGTCCCATATGCCTAACTTTTTCGCTTTATGATACAGGCGCATGGGGAGAATATCGTGGCGCAATCCGCGTTCGCTCGTTGTAGCAAATGACTGATGAACAATCTGTGTCATAAGCGCGTCTCTTTCCTCTCTGGTGAAGATAACATGAGTACAGCAATACAGTGCCATTGTATCCGAAACGATGGGAGGGTTGCCAGGAATGAGGCAGAAGCGCAGTACGCTTCATGGGTGATTATTTGGATTTTCTACGTTCAATTTCTCTTCGGCAGCAAAGCTGATGAGATCAATAGAGGAGTCCGAATTCAGAAAGTAAATGTCCATTAGTAAGGACCTCTATCCTCTATAATCGTTTCAGATAGAGGTTTTTCACTGGCAAAGAGATGAGCAAGCCTCTCACGCTCAAATTGTTCCTCTTTCCTCTTCTCCTCAATCTTCTGCCGCGCTCGCTCGTCCCTTTTTCTCTTCACTTCCAGCAGTCGCATATACGCTCCATAAACAAGCGGCGAATACACCAGGTCGTGTGTCTCCAGGAACATCATGGGGTAGCCGCCAAATCCGCGTTTGAAGACATAGACGCCCCAGAGTTCCTGTCCTTCTTCCAATACATCAGGGATACCGCGAAAGTTGTAGTACCAGCAGCCGTGCGCTTTGGCCCATTGCATACCGTTCCATTGCAGGAGGTGGTTGGGCATCAGGTTGCGCTGCTCGTTGGAGGATGCGCCGTACATGTACCAACTCCAGCGACCGTAGCGCAGTACGATGATACCAGCGATGGCCTTGCCCTCGTATTCGGCCAGGAAGAGCGCGGCGCGGCCATCCTCACCGTACAGGCGCATAACATCTTCGTAGTGATGTTTGTCGTGAATGAAGAACTGGTCGCGTTCGCTGGTGGTCTCATAAATACGGTAGAAGGCGTCCAGATCGGCCTGACCTTCGCCGCGCCGCACGGTGACGCCTTTGCGCGCGGCCAGGCGCGCGTTGTAACGCCACTTCTCCTTCATACTCGCCAGGATGTCTTTTTCGTCGGGTCGCAGGTCGAGTATCCATTCGTGGCGCACATGCGTAGCGTAGGGGTTGGGGCGAAAGCCACGTTTTTCGAGCGCCGCCAACCATAGTGGGTCTTTGTCGGCTACGCTCGGCTCGACTTTGAGCATAAACGCGCCGTGTTTGCGCGCCTCGGCCTTGACAAAGTTGAGCAGGACGGTCAGCGCAGGCGAAGTGGGATCGTCGATAACGGGGCCGCGCGGCGCGTAAAAGTAGTTGCGTCGCAGCACGGGGGCGCGAGTAATCAGCACCAACATGACCGCGAGTAGTTTTCCATCGTCATCGACGACGCCGGCGCGCAACGGCACCGCTCCCAGGTGCGGCGCGAGGTCCCCCCATTCGTAGGATTGCGTGATGTTGCAACAGGGCGAGGCCGCCACAAAATCATTCCACTGCTGGCGGTCGGTGATGATACGCGCTTCCATAATGTTCCTCTCAATCCCTTTTTCAATGTGACGATGCATATCTGTAGGGG
>JBOGTO010000065.1:0-7076 GCA_050695155.1 Ktedonobacteraceae bacterium | reverse complement strand
CATGTGTTTGTTGCCCCCAAATTTTATTTTCCATCGTCATGCGTTCACCTGGACGCTAAAGTGTTTCTGAATAGTTTCCTGCCTCACCCCTTACATCGATCTTCCCCGTCACCGCTGCTGCAAGACGGTATCATCCTGAGCCAGGATAAGATTCACCATCAGGCGAATCACTTCACGCGGCGTCCAGTGTTCGCCGGGATTCTCGTTCAACGACTCATTAAATTTGCGGATAAGCTCTTCAAAAATATAGCCCATATCATGGTTTGATACTTTGTCGGGATGTAAATCGATATGCCTGAACTTCTCCATCACCAGGAAGAGCAGCCCGGCCTCGTCGAGCTTATTGATGGTGTTGTTGAAGTCGAACTTTTCCAGCACTTCGCGCATGTTATCGCTGAAGCCATTGATGTAGGCACGCAAGTTGGCGGCCAGATTGGGCGCGTCGTTCAACAGGCGTTCAAAGTCATACAGCGAGGTGTTATAAAAGGAGTAGCCGGAAGCCCTGCGCAGTTGCGGCGCGAGATTATCAAGCTTGCCTTTGAGACTGGCGTTGACATCCAGCACTTTTGCTTTGCCGGGTTGCAAGACGCAATCGATGCGGCGCAGCACGGTGAGCGGCAGGATGACATCCTGGTACTTGCTGCGCTTGAACGTGTCGCGGATCAAATCGGCGACGCTCCAGATGAAGCTGACCTTGTCGCTGTGATTATGCATAAACCCTTATTCTCCAGCACTTCCAGCATTGTGGTAATTTTGCGAGGTGACAGGCCAAAGGTACCAAATAGCACAGCGATTGTCAAGGATATATTCAGAATGGGCCTCTATGCCAGCATCGCTAGCGCCATATCCAGGCCGAAGCGCGCGCCTCGCCCATCAGCGTCCGCCGCAGGATTGTAGACCGCCAGCGAAGCTACTTTCACCGGCAGCGTGCGAACCGTCGCTCTTGCGGCTTCCAGAATATGCTCGCGTGGAGGCCAGTAGGGAGCGGGTGTGAAGCCGCCGGGACATTCTTGCGGCCCGCCCACATCCAGGTCAATATGCAGGTACCAGGCGCTGGCCTCGCGCGCCTGTGGTCGCAGCGCCGCCTGGATACGCTCTGTGACGCCCGGCTGCATCATGGCTCGCGCATCTACCTGCGCGATGGCGTGCCGTTGCAGCGCCTCAACCTCCGCCGGGTCGAGGTCGCTTGCCCCGATGAGAGCCGCTGCCTGCGGTCGCACAGGCGGCTCCAATCCAGCAGCCAAGCGCCAGTCAGCGAGATCCCAGCCCAGCGCGACGGCGTAAGGCAAGCCGCCCAGAAAGCCGCTCGTCGAGGTCTCCAGCGTATTCAAATCGCCATGCGCGTCAAACCATACCACGCCCACCTGACTTTGCGCCTGCGCCAGCCCTCCGATTGCTCCTACCGCGTGTGAGCAATCCCCCTCTAGTACCAGCACAAAGCTGTCGTCCTGTTGCAGCGCCGCCCGTACAGCCGCCGCCGCGCGCTGAGCGATGCGCCCCAGGTTCGTCACGGAATCGCGTGTGCGTTCCGCCTTCGGTAGCTCAATCCAGGTGGGTGCGGAGACAGTATGGCCCCGCGCTTCGAGCAGTGGGATCAGGCCATGATCGAGAAATGCCTGTGGGCCATTGGCGCAGCCCCAACGGGCAACATCAATCTGGTAAGGCACACAGACAATAGCAATATTCATGATGCAGACTCCTCTATTGCGAAAAGATTGAGTCAATCTTCATGTAAGGGGCGGGGTCATCCTGACATGTAGGGACGCCCCTTGCGGGCGTCCGGCTCCTCCCGGCAAATAAACCCTGATAGTCCACTAGTCCGAGGTGGGGGCGCGCCAGTAGCGGCGATGGGTCAAATCGTCTCCGGGCTGGTTGGCGCTGGTTGCCACCAGCCCGGCATGATGGAGGTGACGCAGCGCCTCGAGCAGGCGCGCGGGACGGGTTAGTTCTCTATTCATTCCTCTCATCTTGAGGAGCGTTTGCAATTCTGCCAGGGTGACGCCTCCCTCATAAGGCAACAGTGCCAGGATAAACTGCGCAAACTGCTGCTGCTCCTGGCGGCGCTCCCTCTGCTCCGGCGTTTCCAGGCGTTCTGGTGAGGGAGCAGAGAAGCGCAACTCGAAGCGACAGGCTCTGTCTCCCCGCTTCATGCAGGTCTGCTCGACTATATACACCTGCTCCTCATAGCGATCCGCAGCGCCCTCAATCGCGCCTATCAACACGGAACAGAGTTGGCGCGGGTCTTCGTAGATGAGGATCAATCCCCAGGGCGTATCAGGCAAGGCGGCGTACTTAAACAACGGCGGGGTGAGACCTTCGGGAAGACGACTCATTTGCTCGTGGGCATCGTGCATCGCCAGCAACAGGTCACGCCCGCTGTGTACCTGGTTCAGCAGGTAGGCACACAGATTCCCGGTCAGGCCATTGGAGATGAAATAGTGACCATATTCGCGCAGCAGCCGATCAGCAGGCAGACCGGTAATGCGACTCGCGGCGCCGACTCCGGTAAGCAGCGTCGCATCATCATAGACGCGACTGGCGAGCGGCGCGGTGGCTGGCGTCTCACCAATAGCATCCCGATAGCGCCCAAGCACCGAGCCGGGAAACCGTTCGGCCAGGTACCTTTCCCAGGTAACAAAGATCAATCCATGCATCGAAAGACTCCCAAAAACTGAGTACAAAAACTCATCGTGGTACGATAAAAGCGGCAAGTAAAGTATAGAATAACGTCATCCGTTGCGTCAAATACAATAGTACTTTCGTAAAAGATAATAGACCAAAGCCGAGAGATAATCTCTCTATGAATACTACTGTAAATTCCTATATAGGCGTAATTGTGCATAATTGTGTATTTAACGCGCGGAAGCGCTGCATGAGGCCGTTTCACATGTCTACTCTAACAACCCTTGTCGTATCGTTGCCCAGAATATCGATGACCTTAATGGCTATAGTATAGGAGCCGGGTACATCGTACTCGTGAGAAGCTCGCAATAGCATACCTGGCTGCTTTTTGGTGCGGTAGCTCCGCCACTGATTGTGAAAGGTATCGTCGCGGTAATCCCAGTCTACCGCCCAGTAATCAACCCACTGGCTCCAGTGCGAGATCGCATTGGTCACATCCTGCGGCACGTCATCGGGCGGCATAAAGAAATTCTTTAGCTCCACCTCGATGCATTGCTTGCATTGGCGCACCTCCACATCCAGCGCGGCCAGTTCATAAAAGTGAATGTCGTCCTGCTCGACGGCCCTTTTCTCCAATACTTCGCGCGGAATCTTCTTAAAAGCCAATCGGATAGTGGCATCCGCCGCCATCTGTTTGGCCGTCTCATTGAGATCAAAGGCAAAATCCCAGCCGAGAATATCCACACCCTCGTCGGTTCCTTTCCCCAAAAACCTACCAGTGAGAGCCACATCCTTCCCTCTCACGCGCCAAAACTCGTTGATAATCGATTGCACTTCGTCCAACGCAATCGGCGCGTCAACAGAGCCGACATGCACCAATCGCCCATCCTTGACGCCGTGAATCCAGGTGTAGCCATCAACAGGCGTGGCGTGATAAAGATCGAGCATGAAGTGGCGATAGCGCGACTGCACACTGACATGCTGCGCGGGGTCGGCAAACTCGGCAGCCTGCCACGCTTGCCGCTCGTATTTGCCCAGGTTCTGCGCAACAAACGGCCTGGCGTTCTCAATGGAAAGCAGGCGTTTGCGCGTCGTGTAAATGGCAAAGCGCCCAAGATCGCAGGTGATCCAGCGCCGCCCAAGCCTCTCCGCGACGGCTGCGGTCGTGCCACTGCCACAGAAGCAGTCAAGCACGAGATCGCCCGCGTTGCTGGCAGTTTTGATGATGCGTTCGAGTAAAAGAGCAGGCTTTTCTGTTGGATAGCCCACGCGATTGACGCCATCAACGGGATAACGCCCGGCGATGGCGAATTGCCACCAATCTTCGGGAATTTTCCCCTGCTCATCTAATGCATAGCTACCGGCGACAAAGCCAGAGCCTACCAGCCCCTCTTTGAAATTGGCCTTCGTCTTTTCGTGATGAGGAATACGAATAGCTTTTTCGTTGAAAACCCACTGAGAAGATTTGCTATACCAGAAAATAGTGTCATGTTTGCGATTAAATTGTTGCATACCAGGGGAACCGGGACCGGTATAACACCAGATAATTTCATTTCTCAGCTTATCCTGCCCGAAAACCTCATCCAGTATAGTTTTCCCATAATGCCCGGCGCGCCAGTCCAGGTGTACAAAAATACTGCCGTTGTCACTTAACAATTCGCGTAACAACACGACCGTTTCATAAAGCCATTGCAAGTAACGATCTAAGCCACGCCCCCAGCTATCTCGATATGCTTTCTGCTCCACTCTACCCGGCTCTGCGCTAAAACCTGCATGACTTTGCGCAAGAGTTGTCATAAAAGAGAAATCCGCCCCCGTATCAAATGGCGGATCAATATAAATAAGATTGACCTTGCCCGCGAACTCAGGCAGCAGGCCGGGCAACACGTATTTTTTATCGCCCCAGATCAGACGGTTATACAAGCCATCCGGGCAGCCAGGGAAGAGATTGACGGTTTCGACGGTCTGGAAAGGGAGAGCGATACGCACTGGCTCGACCTTTTCGCCATCCCTGTACTTGCCCTCCCACATGAGCTCGGTCATGGTCATCATCTCCTGTCTGTCTATTATGGTTTTTATGTATCTAATGAATATTAACGACTAAAACCGGACATGGAGGAATGGAGGTGTCTTCATTTTTGTGAAGTAGCTCACATCAGATCGCTTTTTCCTCAGCTATACTTGGCTCAACCTACCCATTCTTCGGTTCAGGATGCGTTATCAGGCTTTGGAGGCAACAGAAATGTCACAAAGACCAGCACAAATGGCACGCCCTCGTATTCTTCTCCTGGTTGGCCTGCTCCTCGTTATAGTGGCAGCAGGTAGCGCGTTCGCTTTCCTGGATGGAATGAAGACCAGGCAAGAGAACAACATGAATAGCAGCAAAGCTACTGGCACAGCTAGAACTGCCAGCACAGCCGTCTACCTGGCAACGGCGACTGCTCTTGCCAGGGCAACCGCCGATGCGCAAAAGGCCCTTGCGAATCCTTACCCGCCGTATGGAGGTACAGTAGCGCTGGATGACTCGCTGCGCGATAATAGCAAAGGCTATCGCTGGGAAGTGGGGAATGATGACGATGGCATTTGCCAGTTCAGTAACGCTGCATATGTCGTCGATACGGCGAAAACAGCATACGTACAATACTGCAAGGCGGCCACCAGCCCCGGCCATTTCACCTCGTTCGTTTATCAGGCACGCATGACCATCCTCAAAGGCGACCGGGGAGGGCTGACCTTTCTGGTCAACGAGGCTCAAAAGACCTTCTATTACTTTGGTATCGGGCAGGACGGCTCATATATCCTCGACTCCTTCAACGGGGAAAATGCCACTATTCTGCTGAAAGGCGATGCCAGCGCGTTTGTCCATACCGGCCTGAATGCGTCCAACCTGGTTGCGGTTGTGTTGACCGGCAACAACGTTGATCTGTACGTCAACATGCACTGGATCGTGCGAGACAGTAATATCGTTGCCAGTCCGAATTGCCTGGTTGGACTTGCCGCGCAGGACCGCTCGAATCATACCGAGGTTGTCTTCAACGACGCTATGGTATGGGCCTGGCAATAGCTGAGCGAAACGCATCATTTCAAAAGCCTGGACAGCCGCAACTCGCCCGCGATCATGCCCAGCAGAATGCAGCCACAGCCGATCCAGCCGAACAGGCTGAGTTGGTCGCCCGCCAGGTAGCCCAGCATTCCCACCCATACCAGTTCAAGCGCGTAGATCAGCGTGGCCTGGGTGCTGCTCACAAACTGCTGCACTCTATTCATAACGGCCAGGGCAAAGGCGGTGGCCGCTACCCCCATGAACAAAGCTGATCCCCACACGGGCAGGGGCGGCATCACAAATGGCTCCCTGGCGATGGGTATGGCGATACAGCTTAGCACGGCAGTAAAGGCAATCTGCACCAGGGCCAGGTTAAGAGCGTCCACCCTGGGACTAAATTTGCTGATGAAGATCACATGCAGCGCGGCAGCTACGGCACAGCCCAGCACCAGCAATTCACCCAGACCAAACGTGAGTTGGAACGAGCGATTGACCGAGATGAGCAGCACTCCCGTCAACGAAAACGCGACACCCAGCAGGCCGCCCAGGGTCGGTCTCTGGCGCAGCATTGGCACCGCCAGGATAGCAACCAGTGGCACATACAGGCCGCTAATAAAACCTGCTTTGCTTGACGAAATGTACTGCAAACCGGTCGTCTGTAACGCATAGGTAGCAAACAGGAAAATGCCGATGATTGAACCCATGATGATCTCGGCGCTTGTGATACGCGCCAGCCGTTTATGGAAGATTGCCGCCAGCGCCAGCGTTCCTATGCCAAAACGCATCGCCAGAAAGGTGAAAGGCCCCGTAAGCGCGATGGTATGCTGCACGATCAGGAACGTGCTGCCCCAGATCATTGTCACCAGCACGAGCAAAGCATTGACCTTAACCTTGCGCCAGCCTTCCAGCCGCGCTATCTGAGAGCGTAAGTTGCCTGTAGTGGCAGCTTGTGTTGGTTTTACTTCTAATTCGGTCATGGCCTATCCCTCCTCTCGTTTTGGTCTGTTAGCCGCCGGTCGAACGGTTCCCTCCTCTTTGAGTGTTTCCAGCGCAATGGTGGTGACGGTGCGCGTAATGCCTGGGAAGCTGCGAATGGTGGCGAGCAGTTTCTGGAGCGACTGCGGCGAGGCAGTGCGCACTTTGAGAATATAGCAATCTTCGCCATCAATATCATGGCATTCGAGGATCTGTTCTTCTTCCTGGATAAACCGCTCGAAAACATCGCTATCATAGCCCGGTGTCTGAGTGCGAATACGCACAAAAGCTGCCAGCCCGCGTCCGACCTTTTCAGGCGCGAGCAGGGCTGTGTAGCCCTTGATAACGCCCTCGCGCTCCAAACGCTGCACACGCGCATACACAGAAGGTCCGCTCATGTCTATTTCTTTGCCAATGGCAGTATGAGATATACGCC
>JBOGTO010000064.1:0-13963 GCA_050695155.1 Ktedonobacteraceae bacterium | reverse complement strand
GCGCGCCGCCTGCTCTTCCAGCACGCTTTTCATGGGGCCGTTGCCGGTGAAGATGGCGCGGCAGTAATCTGGCAGCATGGTTAGAGCTTCGATGATGGTGGGCAGGCCCTTGTCTTCGACGAGCCGCCCCAGGACACCCAGCGTGAAAGGCGAGCCGGGGATGCGCGGCGAGCGTGGTTCGCTGCGTTTGTAAATGTCAGTGTCGAAGCCGAATTGCGGGATGATATGAATAGGACCGCGATAGCCCTTGCGTTTCAGGATGTCCGCTGCTTCACGATTGCCGGCCAGGGCTGCGCGAGCATGACGGTAGTTGTAGAGTTCCATCTGGCGAAAAGGCGGCGGGTAGTTGCGATACAGATTTTGCCAGGTGAAGAAGAGGCTGCGCGCTTTGAATTTGTGCGCCAGGCGCGCGGCCTGGAAGGTGGCGAAGTTGTACGGCTCCTCGTCGATATGCACGATTTCGGGGTGCGTCTCGCGCATAATCTTGCCCAGTTGCGGATAGAAATGCAGGTGAAAGTTGCCGTTCAGGGCGATGGGCGTGACGATCATGCGGTAGCCGTTCGTATAGAGGCGTTCGAGTACCTGCTTGCTGCCGTCGTCGCTTTGCCAGTAGGGAGGCGTGACAAGCGTTAGCTCGACGCCGGGGCATTTCGCCAGTTCTTCGAGCTTGCGCTGCGATGTGCCTGCTACCAGGGCTTTTGAGATCATCAAGACGCGCATCTTATCTTTTCCTGCTTCGTTGGTAAGCTTCTTGATAGGCTGCCAGCGTTTCCGTGGCGGTCTTGCGCCAATTAAAACGCGCCGCCTGTTGCAGCGAACGCGCGCGCAGGTCGGCTGCAAGCGCGGGATTGGTTAGTACGTCGCGCATGGCGGCTACCAGTTGTCCGGTATTGTCGGGGTCGAAGGTGATAGCTGCATCTCCCACGACTTCCGGCAGCGAGGTGCGGTTTGAACAGACGACGGGCGCGCCGCAGCTCATGGCTTCAAGTGGATCAAGTCCGAAACCTTCATAAGATGAGGGAAATACGAAGGCGCTGGCACCGCTATAGAGTGCAGGCTTATCTTCCTCCTCGATGTAGCGATAGATGATCTGACCCGTCATGCCAAGATCAGCCGCGACGGGGCGCGGGTCGGGAAAGAGCGGGCCGCTCTTCTTATCGGGATTGCCGGCGATCAGCAGTTGCAGGCCAGAGTCGTCGAGTTTTTGATAGAGATGCGCGAAGGCTCTGACCAGCAGTGGCACATTTTTGCGATGGTCGAGGCCGCCCAGGTAGAAGATATAACGCTCGCCGACGCCATAACGCGCGCGCGCTTTTGCCAGAGTTTCAGGATCGGTGACAGGCTTATATTCTTTCCCGGCAGCTTCGTAGATGACGCGAATACGCTCGGCTGGCAGGCGCAGGGCGTCCATCATATCCTGTTTGGCGTGCTGCGAGACGGTGATGATGAGCGATGCCTTATGCGCGGCGCGCGCCACCAGTTGTAGATAGGCTTTCATCCTGGGGCTGGTGCGATAGATAGGTAGGCGCAAGGGGATTACATCATGGATGGTAATCACAGATGGTGTGCGCGAAAAATAGGGCGGCGCGAAATAAGGTACATGGTAAAGGTCTACTTTGGCCTTGTGCGCGGCTGCCGGAGCGGTAAATTGCTCCCAGACCAGCTTTTCTATGGTAGCTCTGCGCCGGGCGAAGCCGGGTATGGGCGTCTTCAGGTAGGTGAAGCGCGGGTTGTTCTCACGATTGGGCGGCGCATCATCGGGCGATAGCAGCACGTATTCGTTTTCCCCGTCAACCTCGGCCAGCGCGTTGAGCAGGTGCGTCATGTATTGACCGCTGCCAGTAGCCAGATAGCGAAAAAAGAGCGCGTTCATGCCAATTCTCATACGGTATTTTCCCCCTCGTCGTGAAATTGTGTCTTCCCCTCGTAGACCTGCTGGTAGACCGCGAGCATCTTACGCGCCGATTTTTGCCAGCTATAGCGAGCGGCCTGCTTATATCCTTTTTGACGAAGTTCTTCCTGTAATGGGGGATTTTCTAGTACGCCGGTAATGGCTTTTGCTATCTCGCCGGGTCTGTGTGGGTCAACCAGCAGCGCGGCATCCCCTGCAGCCTCTGGCAGGGATGAGGTATTGGAGGTAATAACGGGCGTGCCACAGGCCATTGCCTCCAATGGTGGGACGCCGAAACCTTCATAAAACGAGGGAAAGACAAATACGTCGGCCAGGCTATAGAGCAGCATCAATTCAAGATCGCTGACATGTCCCAGGAAGCGCACCTTTTTCTCTAATTTGAGTTCTGTAACTGCCTGTTGCGTCTCTTCATATAGCCACCCACTGCCGCCGGCCAGGGCGAGCATGGCCGGTCGAGCCTGTCTATTGCTGGAACTGGCGGCTTTGTGGAAGGCTTTGATGAGGCCGAGATGATTTTTGCGCGGCTGCTGCGTGCCGACGCCCAGCACGAGCGGGCTTTTCAGGCCAAACTTGTGACGGGTGGCCTCTAATAATACCGGGTCGGTGATGCGCCGAAAATAGCTACGAATGCCGTTGGGAATGATGGTGATTTTCTCCGGCGGCGTATGAAAGTGGTCAATCAGCGTCTGGCGGGTGGTTTGCGAGATGGAGGCGACTACGTCGGCGGCGGCTACGGCTTCCGGCACGACTTTTTGCAGGTAAGCTGCCAGTTGCGGTACGGCGTATTCGGGATGCTCGATGAAAGCCAGGTCATGCACCGTCACAATCTTATGTGTATGGCCGTTCAGGGGCGGCAACACAAAATCAGGGCCGTGATAGACATCAACCTGCCCTGTGAAAAATGTGGCCGAGATGGGCAGTCGCCAGCGATACCAGAGTACGTTCAAATAGCGGTCGGGAATAATCAGGCTGCGCCCGCGCGCGTTCTTTGCTTCGGGAAAGGGACGCTCGCGCGGCGGACGCCCGCTGGTGAGCAGGGTGTACTGGTTGTCGGCATCCTGCTCCAGCATGGCATCCACGAGGCTGCGCACATAGTTTCCGATGCCGGCGCTCTCTCGTGTAGCGGCGGTGTAGTCAATAGCGATTCGCATGAGTTTATCCTGCACCCGTTAGCCTGGAGGCCAGGCCAATTTGCGCCCGCCCAGCAGGTGAAAATGCAGGTGAAAAACGCTTTGTCCGGCATCAGGCCCGACATTAGTGACGAAACGGAAGCCGCTCTCGGCAATGCCCAGTTCGCGCGCTACTTTCGTGGCGGCTATGTAGATATTGGCAAGCAAAGGACCATCTTCCGGCGTGATGTCGGTCATCGAGTCGATATGGCGGCGAGGAATGAACAGGACATGCTGCGGCGCTTGCGGGTTGATGTCCGCAAACGCCACGACATCCTGATCCTGATACACGATTTTCGCGGGTATCTGGCCCTCAATAATCTTACAGAACAGGCAGTTCTCCATACAAATCCTTTTAACTATTTTCCGCGTCGCTCTTTTCGTCGGAAGCGTTTGAAGCGGCAACTTCAACGGGTGCTTGAGCCTCTGCCGTTTCGGCGGGAGTTGTTGCGCTGGCTTCGCTGGCTTCGCTCTCTGGAGCGGCTGCTTCGGCTGTTTTAGGTGCCTCGTCGCCTGTCTCTCCCGTTTCCCCGGCGTCAGATGCTTTTGCTGCCTTCTGCTTTCTGGCGATCAGTTCTTCGCCGTGTAGTGACGGGTCGTTGAACTGTGGCAGGTTTAGTTCAAGGCGAATGGCTTTGATGGCCTGGTAGACGATGCCCGCTTTAAGTTCGAGTTCGTCGGCGATCTTTTTATGCACACCAACGGCTGGCACCGGCAGGTAGGGTTCGTAGGCAGCTTTAATTTTTGCCAGTTCCTCGCTATCGCCTTTATAAACCTGTGTTTCCCACCAACTCAGAATGTGGTTGCGTTCACGAATATCATTGACGATCTTCTTGACCGCTTTTTTGGGAATCGAGAGTTCAGTAGCGATCTGCGTGCGGATGCCGTCAAACTCGGCAGGTACTGCCAGTTCCAGGTAGCGAGCCTCAACCTGGGTGACCTGTTCAGGCGTTGGCACAAAGGGCGTAGGAGGCGGAATCTTCTCACGCCTGGGCTTTGACGGAGTTTGTGGCTTAGCTGCTTTAGGTTTGGGCGGCTTGTTGTCGCGTTTCTCGTTAGGGCGTGTTTCGCCTGGACGCGGGACGCGATTGAACCCGCCTTCCATGGGCTGGCGCGGACGATAGCCGGGCGTATCCAGCGTGCCGGGACGATAGCTGCCGGAGCCGCGTTCGTCTCGATCACGATAGCCACCGGGGCCACGATAGCCGCCAGGGACGGGGCCGCGATCATCGCGATCGCGGTAGCCACCGGGACCACGATAGCCACTCGGGCTATTGCCGCGATCATCGCGGTCGCGGTAGCCGCCGGGGCCGCGTGTATCGCGCGGCGCAGGGGAGGGTGGTAACTTTGGACGTGGAGGCGTATCGGGCTGTCCAATCTTCACATCTTCAACTTTGTCGAACCAGCGAGTGCCTTCCGCCGGTTTGGGCTTAGTTGGAGGCGGTGGTACCGGACGGGTCGGGCTATTAATCCCTGATGTTGTGTTCGCTGTAGGTGTAGTTTTGGCGGCCAACTTTTCTTTTCTGGCCTTCTGCACGCAATCCGGGCAAGTTACTTCTTTCGCATTAGCCGACTGAAACCACTTGCCGCAGGTGGTGCAACGCAATTTGACTTTACTCATGCGCAAACTCCCCTGTCTTATGGGATGATCTCGACAATCATCCTTCTATTGAGATACTGACATACCTGTCAAAGCGTCGGAATGCGAATCTAGTATAGCATGTTGGGCAAAATGTGTCACCTGCTCACGAGGCGGAGCCATTTTATTTTATTCCCCTGTCTGTTTTCAGAGGTTATTATAGTAAGTCCCTTAGATTAGATAGGAAAAATTTTCTTGTGAGTTCTGAAGATTAGATGTTCTAAAATCTACTATCGTCACTTCCCCACCTCTCACCTTTTTCTTTTGTGTCCAAGGATCCTCTAAGTCCTTTCTATGCGTAACCGTATAGCGATCTGGCATTAAGTCCTGGATAATTGCACCGTATAGCAAACCATCGGATAGCTCATCACCTCGTGTATTTGCCACCTCCGGATTTGAGGCATTAGCGACAACAATCGGCCAATAGAAGTCGTTTACATTTTCGAGTACGATGAGGGTCCCTTTCCCGCGATGCGATTTACGTAGATTTGCTTTCTCTCGCCTGCACAGGATATTTAATGCCGCCTTCTGTTCATCAGATAGAGCCGGGTTCATCGAAGATATGGCAGTTGAGCCTTTTTTTTGAGAAAGATATGGTAGCCAAATTGGGGACAGTATGCTTAAGAAGGCAAGAACTACCCCAAAGGCTGTAAGGTAATAGGTGGAAGATGGCGCGCCAGGATTCGACCATGTAAGAGAAATAACAAGGATACATAGAACAAGTAGGATTACGCCTATAAAGATCAAAATGAGCCTGATGAGCTTGGTCATATTCTTAATGAACCAACCATGCATAATTAAAATCTCCTCAACAATCAATAAACGCCACTATAGATATTAAACGAGTAGTTCAGTGTGCCACCAAAAAGCTACAGGATCAATACTGAGCCTTGTGTTTATGAGTTTTCACTTGCCTCCTGCCTATTTGGCCGGAGAAATGCTAGCATTTAGGGTCTAAGATCACAGGTAAGAATTGACCCGCGTCAATTAGAGGAAGGCGACCGCAAGGGTCCCCACCCTACCCAACATCCTCTCCCGCCTCTACATATGAACGGTCTGCTGCTGACCACCGTCATCATAGTAGAGGCGGGGGCGGATGTTGGGTAGGGTGGGGACCCTTGCGGTCGCCTTCCTCTAATTGACGCGGCAATCAATCATAAACCCTCACACATATTCTATTTCAGAACGGCGCATCTCCATCATTCTCAAAGAAGCGTTCCACGTCGCGCACGCTGTACACTCTGCGCGCGGGGGGTAGCGCGTTGATGACGAGCTTGCCGTAGCCTTTGCTGTGCAGACGCGAGTCGAGGATCGCCATGACGCCGCGATCATCGCGCGTGCGCAGCAGGCGTCCAAGCCCCTGTTTGAGGCGCAGCACGGCCTGGGGTAGTATGTAGGAGCCAAACCAGTTTTCGCCATTTTTCTTCATTAGAGCCACGCGCGCCTCTTGCACGGGATCGTCGGGCGGGTCAAAGGGCATCTTGTCGATGACCACCAGCGAAAGCGCCTCTCCAGCAATATCAACGCCTTCCCAGAAGCTTTTCAGGCCGAAGAGTACCGCGTTTTCGGCTGTGCGGAACTCGCGCACCATTTCCAGGCGCGTCATAGTGCGATCTTCCTGGCTGAGCAGGCGGAAATGCTCGTGCGACTCCAGGCGCATCAGAAATTCCTGGTAGACATCGTTGAGCATCCGTCGGCTGGAGAAGAGCAGGAAGGCGCGCCCGCGTGACGCCCGCACCAGACTGAGCATTTCGCCCGCCATCGCCTTCATATAGCCAATGTATGCTTCATCATCGCCATAGGCTGGTGGGGGCAGGTGACGGGGCAGGTAGAGCAGCGCGTTATGTTCGTAGTCAAAACTTAGTGGCAGCATACTCTCCAGGATGTCGGGGTAATCTGCGTTGTCGAGACCGACGCGCGCGCGGAAATAGCTGAAGGAGGAGCGCGGCTCATCCGGCTTGCGCGTTTCGGCTCCTACCGTAGCCAGGGTGGCGGAAGTGGAGATAACGTGCGTCCGGTCAAACAGGTGTTTTTTGAGCCACTGTGTTACATCCAGGGGCGCGGCTGACACTTCAAGAGGTGAGATGTTGCGACTGCGCCCGGCCAGTGGCACACGCTCTACATAATAGACATACTTTTCCGGCTTGTCCACTGAGAAGACGGCGCGAATGTTGGAGGCCAGCGTGCGCGTGCGAGCGATGAGCCGCGTATACAGGATGTTCTCTTTCTCGACGATAAAGTGCGGCTGCTCCTTTTCCAGCGAGTTTGCCAGCTTTTCGATGGTGCTTGCCAGCACCAGCCCTTCTTCGAGCGGGACGCGCAGGTTGGCGCGTCCCTTCGCGCCGGGGTCGGCTACCGATGCCAGCCTGTCCCAGGCCAGGATCAGTTTGGCTTTCACCTCCTGTTGCAGTTCGGGCGAGCTATTGGTTTGCAGGCGCTTCTGGGCCAGCAGGGCGTATACATGGGACTGGCTGGCGGTAATGGTGAAAGCGCGTGTGGCCTCTTCTTCCAGGTGGTGCGCCTCGTCGATCACGACGGCCTCGCGCTGCGGCAGCACAAACCCACCGGAGGCGGCATCCAGCAAGAGCAGGGTATGATTGACGACGATGACCTGGGCCATCTCCGCCTTCTCTTTCATCTGGCGCACATAGCAATGTTTGAAGTATTTGCACTCGTTCCAGGTACATTGATCGCGGTCAGCATTGACGCGGTGCATCAGTTCGCCCGGCACGGAAAAGCCCAACGCCTCGAAATCGCCGGGGATGGTTAGCTCGAATTCCTGCACTACGTTGAGCAGGCGCGAGTAGTCGGGACTTTTAGCAGCCCATGCCCCTTCCTGCCGTACCTCCAATAAGCGGTCGAGACAGATATAGTTGCCCACGCCTTTGACCAGCGCGGCATCGAAATCCTGCACATTCTTTTGCACAAAGGGAATATCTTTGTAGAAAAGTTGCTCCTGCAAGGCTTTGTTGGCGGTGCTGATGATCGCGCCCCGCCCGGAACGCACAATAGGAAGCAAGTAGGCGAGCGATTTTCCTGTACCTGTCGAGGCTTCGATGATAGCATGTTTTTCATCAATCAGAGCTTTGGCAACCATCTGCGCCATTTCAACCTGTGCG
This sequence comes from Ktedonobacteraceae bacterium, assembly GCA_050695155.1. Lineage (GTDB taxonomy): Bacteria > Chloroflexota > Ktedonobacteria > Ktedonobacterales > Ktedonobacteraceae > CF-113. The sequence goes on along the minus strand of JBOGTO010000064.1, from coordinate 6,124 downwards.
GCACGTTCTTCATATCCCTCCAACCGTTTCGATAATATGCCGTCCTCCCGCAAATCATCTGTGACGGTCTCGCCCAGATCGCTAATGCTGCCCGTCGAAAAACGTTTGGGTAGAGGACGCGGTTCCTGTACGGGTGTTCGTGTGGGATCAGGTTCCGTTACGTGATCGTCAGGCGGCTCATCTATGGATGCCGGTTCGGTTCGGCTCGCTGGTGCTGGCTGTTCCGATGAATTGTGTACGCTATGCGGAACGGACTTATCATTACGTGGCGCTGTAGGGACGCGATTGATCGCATCTGTATGTGTGTCCGCTCTCAATTCGCCCAATCCTGGCGCGCCGGTTGTATGAGTTGCAGGCGCGCCAAAGCCCATCAGGGCGCGTAAGTATTCGCTGGAAAACATCTGTGGACGCGGATAACGGTCAGCAGGATTCAGCGCGAGCGTTTTGAGCAGCACCTGCTCAACGGCTGGCGAGATCGAGCTATTCAGGCTGCGCGGCGCGGGCAGCGGTTCGCTCTGCTGCTGTCGTAATAATGATTCGCGGTCGGTTGCGTTGTATGGGCGGCGTCCGCAGAGCCATTCATAGACCATCACGCCCAGCGCATACTGGTCGCTGGCAGGTCCAGCATCGCCTTGCAACATTTCGGGAGCCATGTAGGGCAGCGCGTCCAGGTCATCGGCGTATAATTGAGGCGGCACAGGCGCGAAGCCTGTGAGCAAGAATTGTTTGCCTTCGTCGATGAGGATGCAACCAGGATGGAGGTGATGGTGATAGATGTGCGAGGCGTGCGCGTATTGCAGCGCGTCCGCGATGGGCGAGAGCGCGCGTTTGACTTCATCTGGCATAACGGGTTTGCCCTGGGGAAAGCGCTCGAGGATGCTTTTGTCCGAGACGTACTGCGTCACCAGGTAGCCTTGCATCGTTGGTTGCTCAGCAGTGGGCAACAGGCCATAATCGAGGCTTTCGGCGATGTTGCGATGTTTCAACTTCTTGAGAGACTTCGCGCGCGCGAGAAAAGCTTCCTTTTCCTCGTCTGTGGCAAGCGGGGTATGAAAGACGTGAATGGTACTGTAATTTTTGGCGCGTCCCTGCTGTTTGCCCAGGTAGACGGACTCAAATGGACCGTCATGCAGCAGGCGAATGATGGCGAATGGCCCGATTTCTAGCGGCGTGGCATCACCCATGCGTTGGCTCTCTTCCCCGAAATGTGAACGGATGTTTGTGTGTATGCAGAGTATAACACACTCAGGAAGAAAGCGACACGGGGAATTTTATCCCACGAAAAAGGCCGCCAGCATCAGCACAAGACCAACGGCGCGCGTGCCATCACCGGCGTAGTCGTAGGGTAACGGGTTCGCCACAGAGAATTTGATGGTGTACACGCCGATGCCGGTGGCTATTAAAAGGAACGCAGCGCACATCAGAAAACTGAAGCGCGTGCCTTTCATGCCATAAATCACGAAGTAATAATTGAAGCATATCGCCAGGCATACCACGCCGCGCGCGCCACTAAGTATTTCTGTGAGCGCAACGCCAGGAATCGCCGGGAGAACAGGGGTCAGCACCAGCAACGCTAACAGGAAAACGGTGGCAACGATATTCCCCCATTTCAAGGCGCGCGCGTGGTGGTCTGCGCCGGGCAGCGAAATGAAAAAAATGAACAGGTAGCTTATGATCTGCCCGATATAGCGAAACCAGAAGGTATTGAAGGCGCTGCTTTTAATAACATAATCTCCAAGCAATCCGGCCACGCCACCGATGCCAATCACCGCCATCGCTAATCCTACGATGAAGAGTGTGTCGCTGCGCGTCTTGGAAAAGAGGTAGAAGGCGCGCATAGAGATGAGTAAGGTGATTACGGCCTGGAAAGCTATAATGAGATCAGTAATCTCTTTGGAATTCACAAGCTGTCTCCTTTATGAGGCGCTTCGTTTGTCTTACAGGAGCTTCTCCACGATCTTGCCTGCCGCATCATATATCTGAACATAGTTCTCTTTAATGAGCGCCTGAGTTGCCCTGGTGACTGCTCTGGCTTCCAGACCTGTCACGGCGGCTAGTTCGGCCAGTGTTCTCTTACCATCGATGGCGCTGTAGAGCCGGGATGCCTGCTCATCTTTAATAGCAGGAGTACGCGCAAAAGGGCTATTCGTGCGCATAGCACCCTGATTGCTAACGCGGCGCGGCAGAAGCTCTGACAGTGCTGGAGGTGCATCTGCCCGTGGAGTCGCGGCCAACGTGGAAGGAACGATGCGACGCAGGGGTTCTGGAACTCCCTCCCACACCGCCTGAATAAGCTCGCCTGCCGTAAAGGGTTTCGGCAAATAGCGATTGGCCCCCTGGCTCAGCCCGTATCGTTGATCGAGAGGCGCATTTTTGGCGCTGATGAGGATTATGTGCATCGAATTGTGCAACATGCTTTGCTGCACTTGCCGGCAGACCGCGTAGCCGCTCATGTCTGGTAATATTACGTCCAGAACGAGACAGTAAGGTTGGTATCTCATGACTTTGGCGAGACCTTCGCGCCCCTTGAGCGCAATTTCCACTTCAAATCCCGCTTGCTCGAGCGTAGAGGCGACAAAAAGACAGGTAGTGGGACTATCATCAACAACCAGAACTCTGGAATGGTTTATCACTGTTTCACTCTTTCTTCTATGTTATGTCACGATGAAACTCGTTGGAACTTAATAAACATTATTGACCTACAAATAATAATAAGCGGCGTATATACAGTTATAAGCACCAATACAGGTTGACATGATAGAAAAGTACTGGTATGAGGTTGAGAAATCTTAACCGCCTCTTTCTGGTTGGTGATGCCAAATTGCTTGACAAACTCAACTGTCTGTTTTAGAATCTTCTAAATAATCACGCTTGAAAAACTTGCGGGACATATTTTTAGGGTATTGAAAAATGGTTGATCTCGCGGGACAACAAATTGGCAACTATCACCTGGCTGAGCGAATTGCTAGCGGGGGGATGGCGGATGTTTACCTTGCCAGGCATACCTACCTCGACAGGCGTGTTGCGGTCAAAATACTCCATTCTGATATAAGCGAGATCGGCCAAAGCGCTTTTCTACGAGAAGCCCGTTTTATCGAGAGGCTCAAACATCCTCATATCATCCCTATCTACGACTTTGGCATTCATAGTGGTGGAGGCCGATCTTTCGCGTATCTGGTCATGGAATATGCATCTGGCAACCTGGCGGACCGCCATCCACCCGGCATACCGGTGCCATTTGCCACTATTCGATCATATGTTTCAGCGATAGCCGAGGCTTTGAGCTATGCTCACAACCAGAATATCGTCCATCTCGATGTCAAACCGTCAAATATTCTTGTTTCCGAAGATAACAATATCCTGCTCAGTGACTTCGGCATTGCCGCCTTCACTCGCTCTGATGCGACCGACGATCACGTCATAACAGGCACCCCTGTATACATGTCACCTGAGCAGGTGACAGGCACCAGGATCACGGCTGCCGCTGACCAGTACGCGCTGGGCTGCGTTATCTACCAGTGGTTGAGTGGTTTTCCTCCATTTGCGGGGGGCAATCCAACGGAACTCCTCATAAAACAGGTTCAGAGTAGCCCGGCTCCTTTAGGCTCGCGTATACCTGCTGAGATCAACAGGATCGTGCTCAAAGCGCTGGCGAAGAGTCCAGAGCAGCGTTTCCCCAGTATTAAAGCGTTCGCGGACGCGCTTAATGAACCCTTGCGCCTGGCAGCCCTGACGCAACCTCCTCCGACAGCGCCATTACCTGCAAGTCCATACTCTCCACAGACAGGGGGAGTGGGACTGGGACAGGCATCAGTACCAGTTCCAGAGATCTCTGGAATGCCGCAGCAGGCAGTACCCCCTGTGGTAGGGAGTTCGGCTCCTGCCTATACAAATCCATATCTCACCCCACCAGGCGCATATTCAGACACGCCAGCGAACCCGTGGATACCACAGGGGGAGCAGCGAGCATACACTGCGGAACAATCTCCTGATGTTAGCGCATGGGGAATGTCACAGGGGAGTGTAGTCTATCAGGGGCCACCAACCATTACAGGCTACAGGCAGCCCGCCTATAATAACTGGGTGACAGGAGCTTCCTTCCCAGGTCAGGCCAATGCCTATCCGTACCAATATGCTCCTGCACCTTCTGTACAGGTGAATGTTGCGGTACCGGGTTCAGTACGCCGCAACCCGCTGCTTCTATTGTTGTCGCTGCTTGCCACACCCTTTGTTCTTGTCGGCAGGGTCATAACGCTAAGGAATGCGCTGCCCCCTCCCTTTGCATCTGCGGATACTACTCATTACGCTGGCGCTCCAGCGGCGGCAGGGTCTGCGCTTAAAAATTTCTGTATTATGTACCATCACGAGGACTATCAGTGGGCGGAATGGATTGCGTGGCACCTGGAGGCGGATGGTTACACTACCATCCTGCCCGACTGGGACTTCGAGGCTGGCCGCAGATTTGATCTTGAGATGACCAGAGCCAGAGCCAGCGCTGAGCGCGTTATCGTTGTGCTTTCACCCACCTATCTGGGGACTTCCGACAACCTGCGTACCCTCAGACAAGTCGTGAGCAGTAAGCGAGATACGGTGCTGCCCATTGTTGTACACGAGTACGACAAGGCGTTTAAGCACCCACTGAGGGACCTGGTCGCTCTCAGCCTTGTCAATTTGAGCAAGGAGACGGCCCAGACCAGGCTGCTCTCAGTGGTACACCATGAAAGGCAAAAGCCGCGCGTCCAGCCAGGCTTCCCGCCAGAACTCGAACTCCTGATGCAGTCGCAAACAAACATACCGGTGAACCCGCCGACCCCGCCGCAGATAACACAGACCAACATGGTTCCCGATCCCACTGTCATAACGCCTCCGCCGGTTGTCCCGAATAACACTCAGCAAAACCAGACTATGGTCAATCCCAACATTACGATCGTCATCAAAGCCCAGGATTTGTGGCCGCAGAACCCGAACTATGCCACGTTTACCCGATCTGATGAGACAGTACGTATTATGCCAGGAGGTAATCCATTGACTATCGAACAGAATGCCTTAAAGGTAGCCGCTTTTTTGAAAACGATGCGCGAATATGTCATTGTCAACCCCGAATTTGGCAAGCATTACAGCGATGCCGGGCGCATGGACAATCTCTTTTCATCGCTCGCCACTCACCTGGCTGTCAACTTCCAGCGCCTGGAGGAGGCGCGCGGTAAAGCGGCCATGAATCCGGGCCGCCGCCAGTACCAGGACGATGTCGATACCTACCTTGAGGGTCTTATGAGTACCAGCGATAAGATTGAACAGACATGGCAAGAGTTCCGTACCAGCACCGGCGCTCAGATAGAAGACCTGCGGCAGAAAGTCGAACTTGAAAGCGAGCGTGAAGAAGAGGAAGAAGAGGAGAAGACGCAGAAGCTGGGCGGGAGTGCGGAGGATGCAGCGAAAGCAGAGCGCAAAAACTGGCTACAAACCGCTTTGAACGGCCTGGTGCAGTTCAAAGATTTTCTCCTTGTAGCGACCGACATCGACAAGGCGGTAACACAATGGCCTGCCGTTATGGAGGTTGCACACCATGCCTTCAATGCGCTCAGCTTTTTGCATTTTTAACCCGTGATTTATGCCATTGATACAATGCCGCGATGAATGAGGAGGCGGACCGACCGCAGAGAAACATAGAGACCGCAAGGGTCTTCCCCATCTGATAGACATGAAGAGGAAAGGCGACTGCAAGGTGTGGGGCTGAAAGGCGACCGCAAGGGTCGCCTCTACTATGACACGGAGGGTTAACAGCAACCCGTTCATAGTACAGGCGACCCTTGCGGTCGCCTTTCCTCTTTCACATTGACCTTGCGGTCGCCTTTCCCAGTCCCATCTTGTGGTCTCCACGTTTCATACTCTTGACAGCCCGCTTGCTTGTCAGTATACTTATCATAAAGCGAACAACTGGACGCTTCCTCAATCGTTCTCCTCTCACGCGCTTCCAAAGGAGCTTGCCCCTATGCCTTTCCCCTCATTTCTACGCTGGCTGTTTGCGGATGAGGCAAACAGCGAAGATGCATCGCATATGCAGGAACAGATCAACTCTACTTATATGGCCTCGTCCCCCACGCAAGAAGATTGGTACTGGGGG
>JBOGTO010000063.1:0-7034 GCA_050695155.1 Ktedonobacteraceae bacterium | reverse complement strand
GCGTTATACGGGTGAAGGAGAAGAGTCTATTAGTTTGTTTGCCAGCATATCATCGAGCAAAACCTTTGCATCTTGACTTGCCTGTTCGCTTTCCACCTCATACGCCTCACAAATGGCTGCAATAATGTCTGTGGTGGTATGCTGACCATCCAACAATTTCCAGATTAGCGTACCGACTGGATTAAGATTGTAGGAGCATCCCTCTTTGGGGTTCAGTAAAATTGCCTCGCCGTCAAGCTCTCGCCAGAGAACCGAAGGATTGCGTACCAGCATAGATTTCTCCCGCTAATGAACTGATATATTCCTCTATCCTACTTCCATCATACACAACCATCAGTTGCTTATATGATTGGTAGCCGCTTCGCGCTGAGACGTAGTACAAAAACGACGTACAAAACAGCTTGCAAGACGCGCAACGAGGCGCGCGCTTTTCCGCATAATGACTTGCGCCAGCTTATTGCCAGAACGCATAGTGTATAAACGATAACGCACGCGAGCAGTAACCCGCCCGCACTTTTGGGCTATGGGGCGTTGTAGATCAATATAGGTATGATCCCGGCGAATAGCCACCACGCGCCCGACCACCGCTTCAGCATCAACTCGCCCCACACGAAAATGCACATCGCTCATTTCGACGAGTTGAACGCCAGCATCCTCCTGTCGTCGCTGCACAATGCGGTGAATTACCAGCCCCTCGCCAGTCTCAAAAGCTGCTATCTCTCCCACCGCAATCTGCCCGGCTGTGGCAGGTTCAACACGCACCTCTTCGCCAATGCGCAGCAAGGGATGCATACTGCCGCTTATCACGCGAAACCATTGTGGTTGCCCTTTGCGCACTGCTTCGATATAGAGAGTAGCGATCATGGCGCTATCCTGAGATAAAGGCACGCAGTTCTCCTCTCATCATACTCCCCTTTTATTATATGCATTTCCTCAAATGTCGAAAGCGTATAAGTTCTAGCATAGATTCTAACGAGATAATCGAAAATCATTAATGTATGCGCTTTGAAATAGCCATTTTGGAGCATCTGATGATATTGTCGGCCAGGGGTGGGCAGTAGATGTCTTTCTTCGCTTCGCCTGTTTGCCCCTCACTTTGCCCTGTCATCCTGAGCGTAGCGAAGGATCTGCGTGCGGCAAGAGATTCTTCGCTATCGCTCAGAATGACAGGAGAAGCGAGGGATGGCACATTCCTCGCAGCTTCATGTCTCACAAACAAGAGAAATCTTAACCGGATTGAAATATTTACAATCATATCTTAACTGGTTCACTACCGACAACACAGCAAGAGTCTGTTAAGATAAGAGCGTCGAGGAGGAAAATAGCAAAGGAGAACATCTTCTACATGAAGCAGGTAGCAGCAACCTTGCCCAATCGATCTGAGAAGGGGCCAGCTTCCAGAGCGAATGTGAGTATGAATGCCGGCGTATTACAAACCGAGCCTCTTGCGGCGGAAAAAACCAGTATTTTTGCTGTACGCGAACCGTCAAAATTGTACTATACTGTAAAACGTCTACTTGATATTGTTCTATCCATACTCGGTATCGTATTTCTCGCACCGATTTTTTTATGTATCGCAATTTCTATCAAAATAGACGATGGGGGGTCTGTACTGCATTTTCGGGAAATCATTGGCAAACATGGCAAACGCTTCTACGCGCTTAAGTTTCGCACCATGATGCCCGATGCGGATACGTACCTGGCAAAGCATCCAGAATTGATGCAAAAGTTCAAGCAAAATATGAAGTTGAGCCAGGACCCGCGCATCACTCGCACGGGGAGGTTTCTGCGGAAAACAAGTCTTGATGAGTTACCGCAGTTGTTTAATGTACTGGTTGGGCAAATGTCGTTGGTGGGGCCGCGCATCATTCATCCGAGTGAGCTTGCTCGTTATGGTGAGTATGGGCAAAAACGCCTCTCTGTGAAACCCGGCATTACTGGATTGTGGCAGATCAGCGGGCGTCAGCACATCTCCTACGATGAGCGCGTTCAGCTTGATATGCGATATATCGATACTCGTTCATTTATTGTCGATCTCGTCATCCTCGTGAAAACGTTGAAGGTCTTCATCGTTCATACCGGGGCATGATGGGAGCTAGTTTGAGGAGATTGAGACATGAATACTCAAATCACCCGCGCGAAGTACGAAGCGCCCAAGCTCGAAGTGCAGCGCCTGCGTGACCTGCCTTCCGCGTTAGCCAATTCCGGCGGTCGCGGTTGTCATGTTACGGGGAGCAAACATGGCATGAGTTGCTCGACTTCGCACAAGTAAGGTTTCCGCGTAGTCCAATTCGTTTGGGCTACCGGGTGGATCGAGAACCGATCCACCCGGATTTTTTTTTGCTCAGATTACCGCATCGTTATTGCCATGCAAAATCCCTATCCAGCCATTCGTTCAGTTGCTCGTTGCGCGGCTTAAAATATTCGACCAGCCGCGCTCTCGTGCTTGCTTGCATTTTGGGAGGCTTGTCCTCGCTCTTATAACCCTCCCTGGTTGGCTCGCGGTAATTCTTATATTCGCGCGGCTGCCTATCGATGTCCCCGCCCGGCGCGCCGAGAAATTCCAGCGTCTGTTTGACTATGCCGGTAGGGTTGCTGTACAGATCCTCGCTGCGCAGTATTAAGAACTGTTCTTGTCGGAAAAATTTCATCCAGTATTGCAGTTGATCGAAGTAAAGACCCCGGCAGAGATAGGAATAATGACGGTAGTTGTAGCTTTCGTAATTTTTCTCGCTGAGCATCTTCTCGCGCTCGCCGGCCAGGCGCTCTTCTTCGCGCTCGATAGCCTCTTCAAACGGCAGATGTTCGTAGCCGAGTTTGGTTTCAAGCCAGTGCTGTGAGTATGCGCGATCAATCGGGTTGCGCAACAGCGCGATCAGCTTCACCTGTGGCAGTGTTTTTGCGATCCTTATAGGGGAGAGCGGATGGAAAAGATAGTAGGGACTTGCCTCTCCGGTCACAAAGGGAAGGTGACGAAATTTTTCTAAATAGAGCTTCTGAAAAGATGATGGGAATTGCGCGCGATACCAGAACAACGGTCGATCAAAATGGTAGTCAAAGAAATGAACTTCTTTGGTGGAGGCAGGCACGATAGCCGCTTGCTCAGTTAAGTAATTGTAAAGCGAAGTGGTTCCGCAGCGCTGACCGCCAATAATAATGAAGTCGGGCATTAAGCGCGCTGGACTGCTCGCTATTCTATAGACTTGTTTGGAACGATGCTTCACTTTCTCTATTACATTCATCGATATGCTTCTCCTTATATTACTACCAACATAACACAGCTAACATAACGCATCCATTTCTCTGCGTACAGAGACAGATGGTAATGGATTGGTGATGATACCCTCTCTCTGGTTACGAAATGATAACTGACTTCGAGTGTTTTGTAACTCTAAGTAAAGAGTCCTAATGGAATATATCGATGTTACAGACACTCGTTTGTATCGTCCCACATAGTTGTAGAAGCCACAAAATATGGCCTGTTCTCGTTTGGAGATAAGCCGATTGTGAACAAAAGAATATGTATTGTTTATGTCATAAGCGGAGATGTTAGCGATGATGAAGCGCTTCACATTGTTGTATAAAAAACAGGATCAGAATAGAGAAAAGCGCGTAAATCCGGCAGGAATGCTAGCATTATGCAGCGCCATTCTATGTGTGTTGCTATGCGCGTGCAGTAACCCTTTCGTCACACCGACGAAGAGCGGGCCTGCAACGCCCGAGTCTTTTGCATCTCCGACCAGTGCGGCGATAGCATCGCCGACTCCTACCCCCCGCACGATTACTACGCACATCAGCAGCAGTTGTCCATCCACTGTCGCTTCCTATAAATGGGATAGCTTGTTGGGGACCAAAGCCAATGTCAATAAAGTGCAACTCGTCACATGCGGCAGTCTGGAAGGCGCGGGCAGCCTGGAAGCGGTAGTAGGGGTGGGCTATTATACGCCGGATGCGCGATTGGATGTGTATGTCTTTGACAATCTCGGCGGGACGCCAACGCAGGCCTTCAAATTGACCGGCCTGATAGATGGCGATGCGCAGATCAGCTCCACCGGTACGCTGAATACGGCGGAAGTAGGCCCGAAAAGCACGATTATGGGTATACCTGACCTGTTTAAGGAGTACCAGTGGAATCACTCGACCTTTGCGCAGGTGCTATTTCCCTTTGTCTATCCAGACATGACGCATTATCAAGCCGAAGCGGACAACGCCATTGTTACTGCGCAACTGGCCGCCGGACAAAATACCAACGCCTGGAAAGTTTCTTGCACTGCCGAAAGCGGCCACCTGGCAAACGACGTGTTTCACTGGTTGAGTACGTCAGCAGCCGTTCTGAAATTTCTGCAACCTACTGATACGGTCATTGTCCAGCTCACGAATCTTGGTACAGGCGGCGGGGGGTTCGTTGCTACCTGCCACCACCTGGACGGCAATACCAAAAATGTGCTGGAAATCGCCAGCGTCACGCCGCTTGATACAAATACGACTATTAACAACCCTGCTAGCGGCGCGCAGCTCACCAGCCCCGTCACCGTCACCGGCGTTGGGCAGGCTGGCAAGACTCTTCTGGGCGAAATTGTTGTGTACGATGACACTTTCCTCAAGGTTGGCAATTCCGGCCCCATCGGCGGTTCCGGCTACGTCAACTTTAGCAATGTGGTTCGCTACAATCTGAACGCTTCCGGTGTTCAAGAAGGCGTGGTTGTGCTTATGACGACCACGCAGGATAACATCGCTCAGACAAACCAGGTCATGATGATCAAAGTGTTCCTCTCGGCCTGATGTAGTCGGTAATGATTTCTTAACCAGAATGCCAAAATCGTAACCAGATTCCAATAGTCTTCCGACTGAGGAGTTACGTCCGGCATGGTACACTTTGCGGGGGTCGTAGGGTGATAAAGAGGACGAGAGAGGGGATATTGTCTTACTAACCATTTCATTTCACTGTGCGCTTTGGAAACACGGTATCATAAAACTGACAATGTTTAAGTTCGAGGAGGAAGTTCATTGAAACGCTATTTACCTGCCATCAAACAATATAGCTGGATATTACTTGCCTGTGTTGTACTTGCATCCGGTGTGGGGTTCTACATCGCAAAATCCATCCCCCCGGCTTTTCAGGTATCCGCCACGATTCTGGTGCAAACCGGAGCGCCAGGTACCAGTATTACTACCCTGACATCTTCGACCGACCCGACGCAGAGCCTGGCTGAAGCCAATACCTATGCTAGCGAGATTCCTGCACGCGAGGTCATGATTTTTATTTATAACCATGATCCCGCCATTGCCAAACGGGGCTTCTCATCGAATGACCTGCTAAATGATGATACGGCAGTCGCATCGACCACAGCAGCTACTGTTGCTGTCACAGCTACCGCGACCACCAGAGATGATGCTGTCTTTCTCGCTAATCACGTCGCGGATGGTTTTGTCGTGTATAGCCAGCAGCAATCACAGAACTCGTTAGATACGCTGCGCAAAGGTCTGACCGATCAACTGGCTACCTACCAGCAGAAGCAGCAGCAGTTGCAAGCGGCCCTGGTGAAGATTGGCAATACCAGCGATCCAAACTATATCTTCACGAATAACAGCCTGAATGGCGTCAATACAACCATCAACAACCTGCAATCTCAGTTGCTTAATCTGCCGATGACAGTGCGTAGCGATGTAACCGTCGTCCAACATGCGGAAGTCGGGGATGCGGTTTCAACCAGCAAAACAAGCATTGTTGTAGCCGCTACAGCCGCAGTGGGGCTGTTAATCGGCATACTCATCATGATGCTCATGATCTTTCTGGATGATCGCCTGCGTGATGAAGCGCAGGTGCAAGCGAAGCTGGGCATTGCGTATCTGGGGTCCGTCACCACCAGCAGGGCGCTTGCTGGCAAACCGACGCAGCCCACTGGCGAGTCTCTCGCGGAAATCGGCAATGTGTACGCTGGTCTGCGGTTGACAGGACTTAAATCGAGCCAGTGGCAGGCCCCGCGTGGCGGCGTGTTGCTGGTAACGAGTGTCCAGGAGGCAGAGGGAAAGACGACCATAGCGGCAGCGCTTGCGGCCAACGTTGCCAACGCGGGCGGTTCGGTCGTGGTTATAGATGGGAATTTACGCAAGCCCGGCACGCATATTGCCTTTAATATGGGAGCTTCTAGCGATGGCCTATCGAGCGCGCTCAGGTCCTCAAGCGGCGTTGACGATGTGGTGAAGCGCAGCAATATTCCCGGTGTGTGGGTAATGCCTGCTGGTATGCCAATCAGCGATCCGACAATTTTGCTGGAACAGAAATTGCCGCCGCTCCTCACCCAGATGCGCACTAAAACCGATATGATCATTATCGATGGGCCGGCATTGTTGAGCAATGCGGATGCTCTGTTGCTGGCAACCCTGGCAGATTGCGTGGTAATGGTTGTAGACGTGCGCCATGATAAGATGGCTTTCCTGGTGCGCGCCAAAGAGTTGCTTAGTACGCTGGCGAAGATTCCGTCCGGCGTTATTATGAACCGCGCGCCAAAACGCAAGCGCAATAAGTTCTATGCTACCGCGTCGGTAGTAAATACTGTAGCAGCGCCTGAAACGGTGGTTCCCACGCAAAATCATAACGGCAATGGTCATAATGGCAGTAATGGACAAAAATCGGAGCCGCTGGTGATGGATATGCCGCCTGTCAGGACTTCGCCGCCTCCATTCGGTGGTGTGCCGCTTACACCTTCCGGGCGTGTCACTCCCGCCTCGATGCTCATGGAGCCGCCTCAGTTGTCCCCGTTTGCCGGTGGGATGCAGCATCCGCTATCTAACCCTGGCAACATGCTGGATTTGCCACTGCCCCCGGTGAACAATCAGCAGACGATGAGACCCGCGCCTGCGCGCCCATCCGTAGCTCCGCCATCGCCGAGTCGCATCCCACCGTCGCCATCGCGTCCTGGCAGAGATGAATAAGGGTACATCTGATGCAAATCGCTGATACGTATTCCAATAACGCGCCCCGTCCTGTACCGGCAGGGAGTAAGCTTGCGCCTGACGTTGCTGCGCAGCAA
>JBOGTO010000062.1:0-5234 GCA_050695155.1 Ktedonobacteraceae bacterium | reverse complement strand
GTGGAGGCTACGCCTCCACTGCCCCTGTAATGATTCTCACTGATTCAGTCGATCTTTTTGCGCCGGGCGGAGCCGCCCAGTTTGCCGATACGGCTGTAGAAGTCGGGAGCCTGTCGCTCTTTGGTGGTTTTGCCGCCCTTTTTGCCCATTTCGGAAAAATGTTCCGAGCCGTATTTCGCCATATTGGCAGTGCCACCTTTGCGGGCGATGTCGCGGTAATATTCAGCGCCACGCTTTTCCTTGAGCCGTGTGCCGCCCTTCTTCCCGATGATTCGATAGTAATCTTCACCATACTTATCGCGGACCACGCTTCCCCCTTTGCGGCCCGCGTCCGATGTTGACATGGGGGTGGGTTTATCTTCGCTTGACGGCAACATGCCGAACCCCTTTCCCCGGTTTCATGCCTCCTCTGGCTGATCCCCAGGTTGTCAATGAAATAGAAAAAAGCTCGCTATCAAGCTTTTGAGCAAGTATACGGTAAAGCTCAGCCAGTGTCAATTAAACAGGTATTGCATGAAAAAGTTGTAATTATTCCTCGGTGATCTGCCCTTTATCAAGGGCTAAGTCTCCCTGAATAGACTGGTGTCCGCGCGTCGTATGAGTTGTGTTACGAGCGAAACCGGCCAGCTTGCGTGGCAAACGCAGGCCGCGTTTGCGTTCCCTGGCTTCCGCAAACTCGGTGATGAGGCGTTGGTAGAGCGTTTCCCATTGATCGAGGATGAAGGTGCTGTCGTGCTGGGCCACAATTTCCAGGCCGCGCGCGCCCATGCTTTTGCGAAGCTGCGCATCTCGCAGCAGTATATCGAGATAATGGGCCATTTCGTCGCTATTGCCGGGCGAGAAGAGGAAACCGTTTTCTTCGTGATGCACCAGTTCGGGCAGCGCGTAGGCGTCGGCGGCTACAACGGGCAGGCCAACGGCCATCGCTTCCATAGTAGCCAGGCTCTGCAAATCTGCCTCCGAAGGAATGGCGAAGATGTCGGCCAGGTGATAGAGAGAGATCAGGTCCTCGTCGCTGACAAAGCCCGGAAATGTTACCCTGTCCTGCAAGTTGAGCGCGTCCACCTGCGCGCGTAGTTCGGCCTCTGCCGGGCCGGTGCTGGTAATGACAAGATGCGCCTGCTCGCGCAGCTTTGCCGCCGCGTCGATCAGCACATCAATGCGCTTTTCGGGACTCAAGCGGTTGACAGACAGGATAAGCGGGCGATCGGCTGGCAGTTGGAAACGCTGGCGTGCCTCCTCATCTGGCTGCCCTGGCTGGTAGCGCGCCAGGTCTATGCCATTGGAAATGGAGCGGGCGGGAGCGCGCAATCCATGCTCATAAAGCAAGTTGAGCGCCGTAAGGGTGGGAGCGGTCACGTACTCGCAGCGATTGCAGAAATGCACCAGGTAGCTATACCAGACATTCTGGAACGACTTCCCCAGGATAGGATCGGACGAAAGCGAGCGCCCAATATTGGTAGGCATATAATGGTTGGTGGCGATCACTGGCTTGCGATGTCCGCCTCCAAAGATTTGCGCGATATTGCCCATGACTACCGGAGAATGGATATGAATGATCTCAGGGTCGAATTGCTTCAACAGGCGGCGGAATGGCAGGATAGGTAAGAACGCTATGCGCAGTTCTACATAAGTCGGCCATTCAAACGAAGAAAAGCGATAGATGTGTACATTATCCTCAACGCGATAGGCATCGCGCGTGCCGTAGCTGGTTGCGACAACCACCACGTCATGCCCGCGTTGGGCAAAGTTCGTTGCAAGATCGCGCGTCACCTTTGGTACGCCTCCAACCATTGGAGGATATTGATCAGTGACGATCATGATACGCATTACTATCGCTCGCTTCTAGGCTTTCGGGAAACCAGGACGAAATCCGCCTTGATTCCGTAGGGGCGACCACCAGGGTCCCCTCCCCACATCCACCCCACCCCCGCCCCTACAGACACTGGGATTATTCCCCGGTGCTCGTTTCTTCTGGAGCTGCGGCAGGCGCGGCAGCGGCGGGTGCAGCGGCTTCCTCTGCTTCCTCTGCTTTTTCGGCGCGCGTGGCAGCAATCTTTACGATGGCCTCTTCAGGATCGGTAATCAGCTTGAAGTTGTCCGGTAACTTGACGTCGCTCGCGTGCAGCGTATCGTCAATATGCTCCAATGATGTCACATCGACATCGAGTGCATTAACGATGTCTCGCGCCGCGCACTCCACTTCAAGCGTATCCAGGAGGTGCAGCAGCACGCCATCCTCAAGTTTCACGCCGGGAGCTTCGCCCACAACGCGCAGCGGAACCTTCATCACAATGCGCTCGGTCATGCTGACGCGGAAAAAATCAATGTGCAGGATTTTGCCGCTAATGGGGTCGCGCTGGACGTGGCGCACCAGCGCCGTTTGCGCCTTTGAGTGATCGTCCAGGCGCAATGCGATGATGCCGGTGGTTTTGCGCGCCCGGCGCAAAGCCTCGAATTCGGTAGCATCAATTTGCACGGCCTGCGATGCTTCCTTGTGTCCGTAGATATTGGCCGGAATCAGGCCCTCTTTGCGTAAACGCTTCGCGGCTTTCCCCAGGGCTTCCCGGTGACTTACCGCTAACTCTGTTTGCTTTGTTGCCATACTATTGTTTCCTTTTCTCTCTACTACTATCACTCACTTACTACGAAATTAACACCGGCTTCGTTACAGCATAGTACTACATCCGCCATTTTTGGGTACATCGTCTACTCCCGTCCTGATAAATTTTGCCGAACGAATGCAGGAATCGCTCGGTTCGTCCTGTAGGGACAAGGAAGCCTCCTCCCCCTTTCCTCATTCCCCTATTCGGTTGTCAAAATTCATTAGGGACAAGGGACGGTTGTTTATTGACGCCTGTTGCGAAAATAGGCCACGATTGCCTCTGTCGATAACGTGTTGAGTACATCGGTGGGACGCAGC
Source organism: Ktedonobacteraceae bacterium (assembly GCA_050695155.1). Lineage (GTDB taxonomy): Bacteria > Chloroflexota > Ktedonobacteria > Ktedonobacterales > Ktedonobacteraceae > CF-113. The sequence goes on along the minus strand of JBOGTO010000062.1, from coordinate 2,311 downwards.
CAGCCTTTACGAGCTATATTAATACCATAACGAACAACATCTAATCCATCTATGGAGTGCGCATCGGGATCAACTGGTATCTTCATGCCTTTATCGCGCGCGCGGCGCAGGTAACGCCAGTCCAAATCCAGCCGCGAGGGATGGGCGTTGATCTCGATGCTGACGCCATGCGCGGCAGCCGCGTCGATGACGGCTTCGATGTCCAGCGTATATCCTTCGCGTCCAAGCAGGATACGCCCGGTGGGATGCCCGATGATATCAACATAGGGATTGGAGATAGCGCGTAACATACGCTGGGTCTGCTCTTGCGGCGGAAGATTGAACAGGCTGTGGATGGACGCTACCACGAAATCGAGGCTTGCCAGCGTCTCATCGGAGAAATCGAGCGCGCCATCGCGCAAGATGTCGCATTCGGTACCTTTCAGAATATGAATACGACCCGCGAACTCCTCGTTCAGACGGTCAATTTCTTCGCCCTGACGGCGCAGCGCGTCCTCGTTGAGACCACCAGCATAGGCGGCGACCTTGCTATGATCGGTCATGCCCAGGTAGTGGTAGCCGCGCGCGATACAGGCTTCGGCCATTTCACGGATGGTGTTCTGCCCGTCACTCCAGGTCGAATGCACATGCAAGATGCCCTGTAAATCCTCCAAACGCACCAGGGTTGGCAATGTGCCTGCGATGCCGGCCTCGATCTCACCGGTATCTTCGCGCAATTCCGGCTCGATATATGCCATGCCCAGCGCTGCATAGATGTCAGCTTCATTTTTGCACGGTATCAGTTCCAGGTTAGGTTCCTTGCCGCGAAACAGCCCGTAATCGTTGATGGTCATGCCCATGCTGAGCGCGCGCCGCCGCAGCGGGATATGGTGTTCTTTAGAGCCGCTAAAGTGGTGCAGCGTATAAGGAAACTGGCTATCGTTGACGACGCGCAGGTCCATATTCATACCGCTTTTCAAAACCACGCTCGATTTTGTATCGCCCTTGCCGGTAATGACCTGCACCGATGGCTGGCTGGTAAATACATCCATGATCTTGCGCCGTACCGCGTCGCCTGCATCGTCGGCCACGCTCACCACCATATCTATGTCGCCAATCGTTTCGCGGCGGCGGCGCAGGCTGCCCGCCACCTGCATCCGCACAATTTCCGGGATGGTTGACAACGCCGCGCGCATCCGCTCCGCCTCGTCCTCGGCTACTGGATAGAGAAAACGTCCGGCGTGCCGCGCCAGCAGTTCGATGCCCTGCAAGATTTTATCCTGCGTCTTCTTGCCAAAGCCGGGCAGCACCGCAACTTTATTCTCTTTGCAAGCTTGCTCCAGTTCGGCGATGCTCTGCACATGCAACTGGTTATAGATAACGTTGATCTTCTTTGGCCCTACGCCTTGAATGCGCCGCATATCCAGTTTCACCGGCGGCGTTTCCGCCACCAGTTCATCATACAAGGCCATCTGCCCGGTATTGACCAGCTCTTCGATACGCTTGATGATGGTCGATCCCAAACCCGGTACGCCTTTGAGCTTACCATAGCGCGTCAACTGCTCAATATCGCCATCCAACGCGCTGACGGCACGCGCTGCATTCTCGTAAGCGCGTACCTCAAAGGGATTGCTGCCCTCTTTCAGTTCGAGCAGGCTGGCGACATCTTCTAACATATTGGCAACCTGATTTTTATCCATACATACCTCGTCAGTTATGGTATACGCAAATCAAAAAATTCCGGCGGATTGGCTGTGACCTCGAAAGGATTGCGTCCCTTGAGATCACGATTGAGGTAGCGTTTGCAGTCGAAATGCGCCAGCAGCCAGCAATGCCACTCGTTGCTGATGAAGAGCGCGTCCCAGGGCTTTTCCGCGCCCATGTCCAGCGTCTTGTTGCATACAAAACAGCGTGCCATGCCCGCCGCGACCGCGCGTTCAAACCAGCCGTACACAAACTGGTGGAAATCTTCCAGCGCCATCATCTCCAGACTGGACTCTGGATAGCCGAAAAGCACCGGGTCGGGACATTCGCGGAAGTCGCTCGCTGCGCGACTCAATGCGATGATCGGCGCTCTCACCGTTACCTTGATCTCGTCATGCTGCGGGTCCTCAGCCGCTGTCGTAATATCGCTCAGCAGCAGCCCCTCCCGCGCAAACCATGCCAGTAGTTCGTTTCTCATAGTATTTTCTTAGCAAGATGTGTCTACTACTGTACCATCTTGAATGAGAACCGTCAAATCGGGGGTGACGCCCAAAAGCCGGACGCCCACAAGGGGCGTCCCTACATTTGGATTGGCCCCACCCCGCCCGCGAAATGATCGGGGTTGGGC
>JBOGTO010000061.1:0-9131 GCA_050695155.1 Ktedonobacteraceae bacterium | reverse complement strand
CGCTTCTGCTTAGATCAACAGGCCAGTCAAGAACCTAGTACTCAGGCATGGCCGGAGCGGCGGCCTTCTCTTTCTCTGGCAGGTCGGTGATGAGAGCCTCGGTGGTGAGGATCATCGCCGCAATGCTGGTGGCATTCTGCAAGGCAGAGCGAGTCACCTTCGCGGGGTCGATGATACCGGCAGCAACCATGTCCTCGAATTTGTCGGACAGTACATTGTAGCCGATCTTATCGCTGTTATGCTCCTTCTGAGCGCGGCGCACACCTTCGACGACCACGGAACCGTCTTTGCCGCCGTTGATAACAAGCTGGCGCAGTGGCTCTTCGAGAGCGCGGCGCAGGATGCCAACGCCAGTCGCGGCATCGCCCGTCAATTGCAACTTGTCCAGGGCCTCAACCGCGTTCAGCAGAGCTACGCCACCGCCGGGGACCATGCCCTCTTCGACACCGGCGCGCGTCGCGGAAAGCGCGTCCTCAACGCGGGTCTTGCGATACTTCAGCTCAACCTCGGAACCAGCGCCGACTTTAATCAGCGCCACGCCGCCGGAGAGCTTGGCCTGGCGTTCCTGCAACTTCTCGCGGTCATAGTCGCTGGTGGTCTCTTCGATCTGGGCTTTGATCTGGCGGATACGAGCCTGGATGTCTGCCGGGTCGCCCTTGCCTTCGACGATGGTGGTGTCGTCTTTATGCGAAACTACGCGGCGCGCCTGGCCGAGATCAGCCAGAGTGGCACTCTCGAGACGGCGACCCATCTCTTCGCTGATAACTTCGCCGCCGGTCAACACGGCGATGTCGCGCAGCATCTCTTTGCGGCGATCACCAAAACCAGGGGCTTTGATAGCCAACACGTTGAGGATTCCACGCAGCTTGTTGACAACCAGCGTTGGCAGCGCCTCGCCATCGACATCTTCGGCGATAATCACCATGTCGCGGCGACCTTGCTGGGTCATCTTCTCAAGCAGAGGCAGGATGTCCTGTACGGCGCTGATCTTTTTGTCGGTGATGAGGATGTACGGCTCGTCGAGGGAGGCTTCCATCTTCTCCGAATTAGTGACGAAGTAGGCGGAGATGTAGCCTTTGTCGATCTGCATACCTTCGACGTACTCGGTCTCGAAGTTGACGCCGCGCGACTCTTCAACAGTGATGACGCCGTCTTTGCCGACGCGGTCCATTACATCGGCGATGAGGTTGCCAATGCTATCATCGGCGGCGGAGATGGAAGCGATCTGCGCGATCTCTTTCTTGTCCTCCACAGGGATGGCTACCTGGCGAATGTACTCGACAACCGCCTCGGTGCCTTTATCGATGCCCTGTTTGAGCTGCATAGGGTTCGCGCCTGCGGCAAGGTTCTTTAAGCCTTCATTGACGATGGCCTGCGCCAGCACGGTGGCGGTGGTGGTGCCATCACCGGCGACATCGTTGGTGCGCGTGGCGGCTTCTTTGAGCAGTTGCGCGCCCATGTTTTCAAAGGCGTTCTCAAGCTGAATTTCTTTGGCAACCGTGACGCCATCATGCGTGACGGTGGGCGCGCCGAACTTCTTGTCGAGCGCGACGTTGCGGCCCTTAGGCCCAAGCGTGGCTTTGACGGCCCCTGCCAAAATATCAATACCCTTTTTCAAGGAACGACGAGCTTCCTCGTCGAACATAAGCTGTTTTGCCATAATACTTTAACTCCTTACATGCTTAGCCAATGATAGCAAGGATATCATTCTCTTTCAACACAAGATACTCTTCGCCATCCAGTTTGAACTCGGTGCCGCCATATTTGGCGAACAGGATGCGATCACCTTCGCGCACATCCATAGCCGCGCGATCACCATTATCCAGCAGGCGACCGCTGCCAACCGCGACGACAGTCCCTTCCTGGGGCTTCTCTTTAGCTGTGTCAGGAATAACAATACCGCTCTTAGTGACTTCTTCTTTGGCGGTGGGCTTCACGACCACGCGGTCGCCAACAGGACGAATCTTTTGTGCCACGACGTATACTCCTTTTCAATACAATCAGGTATGAACGGGTCTCTTTGCTGTCCGGCATTCATTCTAGCGCGTTATACGCCAGTTCAACTGGCATCGGGGTAGTAGTGAATGACGCCCGAAATGTTGACCGAACGGTACTGCGAATAGTCACAGGTGCAGGGGCCACCAGCCGCGCATCCAGTACAGCAATAGGCCGCACCTCGCGCCATAGTAGGCGTCCAGAGGATTTCGATATCACAGTTGGCACAGCGCAACGCCTGGCCTCGCATGATGCCTTTGCCCTCATGCAATTCCTCGTTATGCTGTTCCTGTCGTCCGATATTTTCCGCGTTCATATCCTCTGGCCTGTGTAGTGGTACTCATGTTTCCCGTTTTCTATAAATGAGTATCGCATACAGTGCGTTAGAAACGCATAGGAGAAGTGTTAGAGGAGTGTTAGAATTTTGCTCAGAAAAACAACTTGGGCGACCTTTGTGGTCGCCCAAGTTGTTAATGATCGGCAGCATTGAACATGTTTATTCTTTTACTTCTTCCGTACTGGCATCCACGATAGCTTGTTTCGCTTCTTCGATGGTCTGTACAGTGAACAACAACTGGTTGAGCAGATGTTGCAAGGCATCGGTATCTTTGATGTTTTCAACATGCACCTCTGCAAAAGTACTCAAATCAGGGAAGCTCCTATGCACAAAATTCAACAAAGTCTCGCGCTGCCCTCGAATCAAGTGCTGGCGTTCTTCTTCACGCCCACGTTGTATTCCCTGCTGCATCCCTTGCTGCATCCCTTGCTGCATCCCTTTTTGCATCCCTTTTTTGACGATTTCCTGGTACGTCCAGGAGTCCTCAAGAATGTCATCAAGCATAGCAAAACTCCTTTTGAACCACGACTCGTAGGCTTCGCTGCCCGGAACTAAACCACCAAATGTGTAGGCCAGGGCGAGCAACTCGAGTTCGCGCGCCTCGGTCAGGTCTGTCACCATTTCCCGCACTACCTCTGGCTCGGTGCCACCCTTTGCCAGTAGAATCAGCGGATAGAGACCATGCAAGCCCATCCGCAATAACTGCCGCGCCGAAATGTTCGCCATCTCAAGCACCGTATAATAAAAGCGCTGGTACTCTTCCCCGTTCCTCAACCGTCGAATGAGCGGGGACTGCGGTACCTCGCCATCTTTGCGTAAATAGATGACAAAGGTGTACACCGGCCACCAGTCATTTTCGCTGGCTGCTAGCATATTGTACTCCATCAACCGCTCCGGCATGATTTTGTGCTGGCGCGATTGAAACTCGATGTGCATCAGTGCTGGTTGGTCATTGACTGTGATCTCGTAGACCCCATCAGCGAAAATGTTACGGCTTTTCAATTCGGTTGGCAAGGTGCGCACAAAGGTCGCTCCCCTCACTAACCACGTCACGACATGTTGCGGCATCTCTCGCAAGAGACGTTTCCCCGCGCTATCCCACGGACCCGGCATATTCCCTAGTCCCTCCTATCCCTATTCTAGTGAAAGTGTATCATATCGGCTACACTCTGTCGAGTGTATGATATAATGCCTCTGAAATACATTGTCAGGAGCCATATATGTCTTACATCTCCACCACCAACAACCAATCGTACACCGTCGTAACAGGCACAGGGAACCAGCAGCAAGAAATCACTATCGATGGTCAGACCGCAAACATTGATTGGCGGCAACTCGCGCCGCTCGCGGTTGACGCGAAGGGCAAGGTTGGCACAGGTGGGCGCTACAGCTTGCTCATCGCGGGTAAATCATACGAGGTGTATGCGCGGGAGATCAACAAGCCTGACTCCAGTGGCTCCTGGTATGAGATGGTGATAGCAGGACAGCGTTTCGAGGTACATGTCGAAGATGAGCGCGAAAAGGCTTTGACTGGTTCCATCAAATCCGCTCATGCAGCAGATGAGGCCATTGTGCGCGCGCCCATGCCAGGACTTGTGCTGGGCATCCCATGCGAGGCAGGCGCAAAAGTAGAACGCGGCCAGACCGTCGCTATCCTCGAAGCCATGAAAATGGAGAATGACCTGGCTTCTCCCATTGCCGGAACGATCAAAGAAATCAAGGTCACGAAAGGTCAAACGGTCAATCAGGGCGATGCGCTGGTTGTAGTCTCAGGCGCGTAGTTCCTCCGGCTCCCGCATTTTGAACAACTTCCAACAACTTCCACTTATTTCCCATCTCGACCTCTACTTATTGTACAGCTTGACATTAATTGTATAATTCTGTTGATGCTTCTTTCTTTTGGCGCGTTCTCATCAGTCAGGGAGGAGCCATGTATGATAGTTACTATATGGAATTGAAAACTGCTATCGAAGAGTGTTACAAGTTGACGTACCATTGCCTCACCGTGAACTTCCATACCTTCGTACCGGCAAGTCCTCGCGCTGCTTACTATCGTGTCTCTCTACGCGATCGTCATGGCTTCTCTGTCCGGCAAGAGGGTCGGGCTACCTTCAAAGATCATCGCCTGCAACTGGATGTTGTTTACAGGGCAGACTAGCCAGCAACGGCAGAGCTTCTCACAAGTCGAATGAGTGGAGCATGGGGGTGGCGGCAAGGCGACCGCCAGGGTCGCCTCTACTATGAACGGGCCTGGCAAGCTGCTTCGTCGTCTTAGTAGAGGCGACCCTGGCGGTCGCCTTCCTCCCCATAGCCATTTTTGAGAAGCCTGCCAGTAACGATACCCTTGTGGCAACCTTCTCATCAATCATGCTATAATGCATAGGCGAATTAGAGAGAGGATGCTTTATGGAACTGCACAGCAGCAACAATGCCGGGGAATGGCGCGAAACAACCGCGCGCCAGGCAAAACAAAAAACGGGAGAGCGACAGGGCAAATTTGTTACCAGTTCGGATATCGAGATACCCGATCTTTTAAGTGAAGAGGACATGCGCGACTTCGATAGCCACGAGCAGCTTGGCTATCCAGGCGAATTTCCCTTTACGCGCGGTGTGCAGCCGACTATGTATCGCTCGCGCTTCTGGACGATGCGCCAGTACGCCGGTTTCGCAACGGCGGAAGAGTCGAATAAACGCTATCATTACCTGCTTGCGCAAGGTACCACCGGCCTCTCGGTGGCCTTTGATTTACCAACCCAGATGGGCTATGACGCCGATCATCCCCTGTCAGAAGGGGAAGTCGGCAAAGTGGGCGTCTCGATCTCCAGCCTCGAAGATATGGAGACGTTGCTCAACGGTTTGCCGCTTGACCGCATCAGCACCTCTATGACCATCAACGCCACAGCCAGTATCCTGCTTTCGCTGTACATCGCGGTAGCGAAAAAGCAGGGCGCGGATATTCGCAAGCTCGCTGGCACGGTGCAAAACGATGTTTTGAAAGAATATATCGCGCGCGGCACCTACATTTACCCGCCTCAGCATTCGATGCGTATCATCACCGACATGTTCCGCTACTGTGCTGAGAACCTGCCGCGCTGGAACACCATCAGCATTAGCGGCTACCATGTGCGCGAGGCTGGCTCAACTGCCGTGCAAGAAGTGGCGTTTACCCTCGCAAATGCTATTACCTATGTTCAGGCCGCCATCGATGCCGGTCTGAATGTCGATACTTTCGCGGGTCAACTCTCGTTTTTCTTTAATAGTCATAACAATCTGTTCGAGGAAGTCGCCAAGTTCCGCGCCGCCCGTCGCATGTGGGCGCACATCATGCGCGAGCGTTTCCATGCGCAAGACCCGCGTTCGATGATGCTGCGTTTCCATACGCAGACCGCCGGTTCCACCCTGACGGCGCAGCAGCCCGATAACAACATCGCGCGCACCGCGTACCAGGCGCTGGCGGCTGTATTGGGCGGCACACAATCGCTACACACTAACTCGAAGGACGAGGCGCTTTCCCTGCCGACCGAAGATTCCGTGCGGGTAGCCCTGCGCACCCAGCAAATTCTGGCCTATGAAAGCGGCGTAGCCGACGTAGTTGACCCACTGGCGGGTTCCTATTATGTCGAATACCTGACCGACGCCATCGAGAAGCAGGCATGGGAGTATATCCGGCAAATCGACGAGCTGGGCGGCAGTGTGCGAGCCATCGAACATGGTTACATGCAGGCCGAAATCGAGCAGGCGGCCTATACGTATCAACGCGCATTGGAAGCGGAACGCGCCATCGTGGTAGGCGTCAATCGCTTCACTCTGGAAAACGAGCAGCATCCCATCCTCATGCGCGTTGACCCCGAAGTGGGCAGACGCCAGGCGGCAAAGCTGGCGAGTCTGCGCCAAAAGCGGGACAACGAGCGGACACAGCAAGCATTGGCCGCGCTCGAACGCGGCGCGGCAGGCACAGAAAATCTCATGCCGCTCATCATCGCGGCTGTCGAAGCCTATGCGACACTGGGAGAGATCAGCGACGCCATGCGCCGCGTCTTTGGTGAACAACGTGAATTTCGTAGTTTGGAATAGAGTATAAGCATTGATGAATATGGTGAATATGCAAGCGCAGCAACCCTTTCCACTGCATCCCGCGCGGGACGCGGAACGTAGTCTGCACGCGCTTGATCGTGAAAAGAGTGAGTCGGCGGGAAAAGCGGAAGCTCCCATTGGTGTGTTTGATTCGGGCGTGGGCGGGCTGACGATCCTGTCGGCGCTGCACCAGGAACTGCCCGGCGAGAGCTACATTTACCTGGGGGATACCGCGCATTGTCCGTATGGTGTGCGCGGTGAAGCGGAAATTATCGACCTGTCAATATGCATCAGCCGTTTTTTGATCGAGCAAGGGGTGAAACTGATCGTTGTAGCCTGCAACACCGCGTCGCAGGCGGCGCTGGCCGCGTTGCGCGCAACCTTTCCTTTCATCCCGTTTGTAGGCGTAGTGCCTGCCGTAAAGCCTGCCGCGCGCGCTACCAAAAAGGGGCGCATAGGCATCGCAGCAACCAACCAGGCCGCGAAAGCCACTTACCTGCGCCAACTTATCGACGAATTTGCCGAAGGCATCCAGGCGTTTGCCATCGGCTGCCCCGAACTGGTGACGCTGGTAGAAGAGGGACAACTGGATGGGCCACTGGTAGAAGAGACGGTGAGGCAGGCGTTAGCGCCCATTTTGCGCGAAGATATTGATGTCATGGTGCTGGGCTGCACCCATTTCCCGGCACTGCGTCCCGTCATCGAGCGTGTAGCAACGCGGCAGGTGCAGGTGATCGATAGTGGATCAGCCATCGCCCGTCGCACGCGTTACGTCCTGGATACCGAGAATCTGATTCAGCCGAACGTCGCGCCAGGCGAACTACAAGTCTGGTGTACTGGCGACCCTGAGAAATTCAGCGAGGTCGCCTGCAAAATCCTGGGTTACGCCGTTACGACACAGCAAACCAATCTATAAAAAAGGAGAGCCATGCAAGATCATCTCGCATTCGATGCCGAAGAACATGTGATTGTCGAGCCGGAATCGAAACCTGTACATGTTCGGGTCGCGCGCCTTGTCTCAAACGTCCTGGCGCCTGCAACAATCTCATTGCCTTTCATCGTGCTGGTTGCTCTTTATCAAGCGCAAAATGTCCTGCGCGCCTTGCTGTATGCCCTGCTTACACTCTTCTTCCTGAGCTTTGGGCCATTTACCTACATCCTGGTCGCTGTGCATATGGGCAAAATATCAGATGTGGATGTCAGTCGCCGCACCGAGCGCGCCGGGCCATTCCTCTTCGGCATTTCATCGGCCCTGGCTGGCTGGCTGGTGTTCATTATTTTGCATGGGCCAGAAAACCTGCAAACCCTATTCATTATCACAGCCGTAAGCGGCATCGTGATGATGGTGACAACCTTGTGGTGGAAGATCAGCATCCACGCCTCGTCGATGGGAGGAGTCGCCACCATGCTCACGGCATTCTACGGCGCAATCATGCTACCCACCTTCCTGCTACTGATCCTGGTAAGCTGGTCGCGCGTGGTCCTACGCCGCCACACGGTGCCGCAGGTGGTCGCCGGTTCACTGGTCAGCATCGCCCTCACCCTGCTGATCTTGAAAATACGTGGGATATAAACTGAATTTTTATTGACTTTTATCACACTTTAGAATATAATTACTATTGTAAACAGCTCATCTACCATGCGTAGAAGGAGTAACGGTGCCGTCCTTTGGGCGGCACTAGCCTTTTTCTCTCCAATAATTTGTGAATTCATTCTTCAATTTTCTGCGAGTATGTTCCTGTTCAACGTAGTAGGCAATCCAGAGTAATATGTAATCACCCCGATCGGCAAGGACAACTACATAACTAAAATCTTCTAAAGCAATTACGATACGCTCCTCTTTTCTTCGCATATTTTTCCAACATTTCACATGACCAGTAGTAATTGCCTCAATTATTGGACGCGGCCAGCGAATGCGCTCACAACGCCGTAAATTCGGCAATCGTTCATTCTCAATAGCCCCTTCGCTAATTATGTGCCAGAAGGTTGCTTCTTTCCCTTCAATGACAGGATGCCGCTTCATAGCAAAGCGTTTGTTTTCAATAGTCGGAGTGGAAGCAATAAAATCTTGGCAGAATATTGCATAGATTGCATCTAAATATACATGCCAATTATAGCCAAAATCTTCCATTAAAACTAATGGTGGCAGCACCAGCATATTGATACCCATCCAGAACTTACCTCGCCTCCCAACGAAATAAATTTACCTTGTCCTCACGTAGCAAGGTACTTTTTGTTAGATTGTAGCCTGATCGATGTCGCATCCTCTCAACAAGAGCTAATTTGCCCTGGTTGGTTTCGAGGCCACGATTTGCATAACCAATAATTCCTATTAGCAGATCTGCCAACTGAAGTTGTTCAACTTCGTGAGAGCGTATGATTTGAACACGTTTAATGATCTTGCGTTCAAAATCATACATATTATTGCAGAGAACGTCATGCAATTCTCTAATTTTGTCAGCACCTCTAGTATCTTTAATATCAAGATAAATTCTGTACTCTGCCTGGGGAACCAATAAAACTTTGAGCATATCAAAATACATCTTGTAATACCAAGAATCATGATCTTGTGAGAAATCCTGGTGACGTAGTCTGGATTTCTCAGGAACTATTAATGCACGAAAGTGTAAATCATCATCATCAAAAAAATAATCCACTAAATCAATATAGAAGGTACGTTTAGCTCGAGAAACTTTTAGCCACTTGATTTCAAAAGAAGAAGATA
>JBOGTO010000060.1:0-6135 GCA_050695155.1 Ktedonobacteraceae bacterium | reverse complement strand
CCTACGGATTTTTGAATCGGTTTACGTGCCGTAATCAATGTTGCTCCTGGCGTGAACAGACGATGACGGCGCACATTACCTAAACCTGCCTGTTCCAACCATGTTTTGACGGTTTCAAAAGGGTAACAGGTTCCACCGGCGGTTGTCATGGTCAAAGCCATCAGTTGCACCATCAAGGAGGCCAGGTGCGATCGGTGTGTCTGGTCGGTGACCTGGTCTACAAAAACCAGTACGCCGCCGGGTTTGAGCGCGCGCGCCACTTTTGCCAGCACTGCCTTGTTCAGTTCAGGCGGTAGCAGGTGCGCGATATGAAAGTACAGTGCCACGTCAAAGCTTGAGGCGAGTTCGTTCGAGAAGTCGTCGCGCACAATATCGCCGCACACAAAGCTCAAACGGTCGATCATGCCCGTCTGCTTTGCCATACGCTGGCCGGCCTCGATGCCGGGCTGGATGTCGAGAATGGTAGCCTGCAAAGCGGGATGTTTGCGACAGAAGAGGATACTATAGGCCGCGTGTGACCCGCCCACGTCGAGCAGGCGCGTAGCATTAGACGGTACACGGGCGCGATTGATAACTTCCCCACCTAAGACTGTTGCCAGGGCAGCCAGGCCAGCGTAGTGACGCACCAGGGCGGCCTGGGTCTCTGGCTGCGAAGCGTCTTCATCATAGGGCATACGTATAGCCTGCTGGTTTGTGCGTATAACCTCCGGCATATGTTCCCAGATGGCGACGATGTCGGGACTGTGCAGGACGTAGGGCGCGATATTGGTGGGCGAATTGCTCGTCAACCAGCGTTGGGCAACGCGACTATTGCTATAGAGGCCGCGCCGCTCGCGCAAGTAGCCAGCAGAGATCAGCAGGTTCAAAAGCAATGTGAGGCCCTGCGACTGGCAATCCAGGCGACTCGCCAGCGCGTCCAATGCAAGCGACTGCCCGTTCAAAGCATCGAAGACTCCCATTTCGCAGGCAGTAAGCAAGGCTTTTGTGATGCCGGAAGCAAGCGGCGCATCAAATAATGGCACGGGCAGGAGGTTCAGACGCGCCAGCAGGCGTTCGGGCAAGGTGAGACGTAATGGCATTAGACGAAAGCTCCTACGAGCCATCCTCCGGTCAGCACAATGCAGGTCAGGACGAACAGGTAAAAAAAACCTTTGCGCGTCTCGACAGGTTTGGCAGGGCCAGAGAAAAGCTGCATGACTAGAAGAGACAAACAGGTAAGAATCAGCGTGATAATCAACGTCAGGGGCCGCGCTGGTACGACGTTCAGCACGGCCAGCACAGCGATGAGCAGTCCGCTCAAGAGTATCAAGGACTGGCAAAGCAGGAAGGAGCGTCTTACGCCCAGCACGACTGCCAGCGTGCGCGCCCCGCTTGCCGCGTCCTCTTCGACATCCGGCAGCGAGTTTGCCAGGTTCAGCGCGACGCCCAGCAAAAAGCCTACCGGCGCTAACCAGAATAAGAAAGGCACGCTGCGACCAACACCCGCGAAGGCATAAAGCGGGATCAAAGGCATCGCCAGCGCGAAGACAATGCCACTCAAAGGCGTTGATTTCAGCCCCAGGTTGTAGCTCTGGCCCAGCGCGAGGTATGCCAGCGAGAAAATCAAGGCCAATGGCGGCAATGGCAGCAACAAAATGAGCATCAGCGTCATCATCAACAGGCCAGCAGCCAGTGCTTCGCGCGGCAAGATAAGCCCGCGCGGAATGGGCTTACGCGGCTTACCCTGCGCGTCCATGCGACGATCACAATAGTCATTGAGCATAGCAATGGAAATTTGCATGGCGGCGTGCGCTCCAACAATGAGCGCAAAGATACTCCACGCTACATGCGGCCACATCGCCAGCAGCGCGAACACCGCAACAGCAACTATATGAAGCAGCACCGGACCGGGGTGGCTGAGCAAGAACAGCCCCCATAGTATGTCGTTCAGTTGTCGCTTGCGCGGAAGCTCCATTACCTGTTATCCTTTTTCCGAAAAGAGTGACATACTTATCATATCATGATACTATTGGCAAGGGCAGGAGCGCGGGGATAAGAATAAAAAAGAGGAGTCGGTAATGAGTATATTGGAAAGGTCAACCAGAGTAACACCGACTGCAAACTTATCAAATACTTCACTCATAAAGCTCCTGGAAGAAATAGAAAGCATACCCTACGATAGAAAGTCAATTCCACAAGAGAGTCTTAATCTTGCTAATAAGTTCCGTACAAGTCTCCTGTCCTGGCGTGGACAGTTTTCCCCAGAGTTAGTCGAACTCTTCCTAAAAAAATATAGTCAAGATACAAGTGTGATTCTCGACCCGTTTGTTGGCAGTGGCACAACGTTATTCGAGTCCGCAAGAAGAGGATTGACTTGCTATGCTGCTGAGATCAACCCCTCAGCTATTGAAATGGCAAGTACAGTCCATTTTGTAAATCTTCCTCTGGTTGAAAGAAAACGGGCTATTCAGATGGCAGTTTTGCTTGCTGAAGAATGCACTCATCCGTTCACCTGGGATTTATTTTCCTATCAAAACTATGAGCAGCCTCCCCAGCAAAATTTTGGCGATGCAATTGAAGCGTCATTTGGTAAAATGTTGAAGCAAGCGGAAAAGCAACCGTATGTTTATAACCTCCTTACGAATGCGATTATACGTTTCATGAACTATGAGGCGCCTCGCAACGAAACAGATTTTCTCCGAGCCTTGCAAGAACATGCGGCCATCGTGGAAAATCTACCCTACAGCAGAAGAGAGTGCAAAGCTTTTCATGCAGACGCTCGCGCTATTCCCTTGCCTGATGCATCAATAGATTTGATAATCACATCCCCGCCCTATATCAACGTATTCAATTATCATCAGAATAATCGTTCAGCTATGGAACTGATCGGATGGGACTTACTCGATATTGCGAAGTCTGAAATTGGTTCAAATCGTAAAAATCGTCAGAATAGATTTCTCACTGTCGTGCAATACGCTCTGGATATGCTAGATGTATTGAAAGAAATGAGGCGGCTTTTACAGCCAAATGGCCGGGCGATCATTGTGATGGGAAGAGAATCTAATGTGCGCGGGCTACGCTTCAAAAACGGGCTACTCGTCGCAGCGCTTGCATCGGGCGGAAGTGGTTTCCATCTTGAAACACGCCAGGAACGAAAATTCAAAAACAAGTTTGGTGAAATCATTTATGAAGATATTTTGCATCTACTTTCTGATCCTCTGAGTGGCATTGCTGATGATAGCTTTGCTCACTCCCTTGCCAAATGGAGCCTGCTAGAGGCATCTATGAATGCAGAAGAGGAAGTCCGCAACGAAGCTTTAAATGCCTGGGAACGCGCCATCAATGTACAAAAATCTCCCCTATTTAGGCCACCTGTAAATCACCATCGGTCTGTCAAAGTAGTAAGGGACGAAAATACGCCATATGAAGTGAGGAATACAGCTATGAAACCTTATCCAACTCCGCACCTGGATAAATTAAAAGCGACTCTCGTAAATGATAAGCTGCCACCTGGTGATAAGCCTCAGGTAGAGAAAGCAATTGAACATTACGAGCAATGGATTGCTAATGAAATATCTACTAACCTTGCTTACATTGCGGCAGAATGTAAGACCAACCTTGATAAGACTATGTTCCAGGAAGCATGTGCTACAGCCCGTGATCTTAAAACAGCCATTCCTGGCGCGAAATATTTCCTCCTCTGTGAATGGCTTGATATGACACCCGTGAGCAGTAGAACTACTCCTATCGACGAGGTTCTCCTGTTAAGAGGCACGAAGAGAATCAGCTCAAATATCAGGCATAACTTTAGCACATATAAAGGACGCCAGGAAGCAAGAGAGCCATATCTTGAGTTTCTGAACAACCATCCTTACAGAGCAAAATTTTTCGAGCGGTTTCTTGGTTATATTCGTCAGCTTCTCAAAAATGAATCCCTTGATGAACAAACTGTATTGGAGCGGGGATACTTCTAACGCCTCAGCTATGACATCCCGAATCGCTCGAACAGAAACGCCCAGATGTCGCTACGCTCCTCGATCAGCTTTGTCGTAGGTTTGCCCAATCCGTGACCGGCTTTCATTTCGATGCGTAGCAGGATGGGGTTATCTCCACTATGGGCGGCTTGCAGGGTGGCGGCGAACTTTTTGGCGTGAGCGGGAACGACGCGGTCGTCGGTATCTGCCGCCAGGATGAGCGTAGCGGGATAGGCTACACCCGCTTTGACATTGTGCAAGGGTGAGTAGGCGTACATGAACTTGAAATCCTCTGCATTGGCTTCGGCGTTGCCATAGTCTGAGACCCAGTAGCGACCGACGGTGAATTTGTGATAGCGCAACATGTCGATCACCGGTACCTGGCAGATGACCGCGCCAAACAGGTCGGGTCGCTGCGTCATACTGGCCGCCACTAGCAGACCGCCGTTGCTGCCGCCCTGGATAGCCAGGCGGGATGCGCGAGTATACTTGTTGGCGATCAGCCATTCGGCAGCGGCGATGAAGTCATCGAAGACGTTTTGCTTGCGCTCTAATGTCCCGGCAAGATGCCATGCCTCGCCATATTCGCCGCCGCCGCGCAAGTTGGCAACGGCATACACACCGCCATGCTCTAACCAGGCCAACACAGGGACGGAAAAAGTGGGCGTCAGGCTCACATCGAACCCGCCATAGCCGTACAACAACGTGGGGTTGCTACCATCCAGCTTCAACCCCTTTTTGTGCGTCAGAAACATGGGGATGCGCGTACCATCCTTTGAGTTGTAAAAGACCTGTGTTGTCTCGTACCCACTCGCGTCAAAGTCCAGTTCTGAGGCGTGATAGAGGGGTAGAGAGCTGTCCGTGAAATCATAGCGGTAAATGGTAGAGGGGTAGAGATACGAGGTAAAGCTGAAAAACAGCTCTGCCTGGTCGGGCTTTCCCGAAATTCCATCGATAGAGCCGGGCGCGGGCAGCGAGATGTCGCGCTCGTAGCGACCATTGATGTCATAAATTTTTATCTCGTGGCGCGCGTCATGCAGATAAGTGATGACAAACCGGTGATTGACTATCAGCGCAAACTCGATGGCATCGTCTTGCTGTGGCACTACCTCGCGCCAGTTCGCGCGCTGCGGGTGTTCGCTATCGATGGCGATGATGCGCCTGAGCGGTGCGTCCAGCGTCGTCTGGAAGTAGAAGATGGGACCATCGTTGCCGATAAAGTCATAGCTGGCATCAGCGTAATCTAGCAGGCGAATGAAAGGGCCATCGCTCTCGACTTTGCGATAGTAGAAACGGTTTTTGGGGTCGGTACCATGCCAGACATACAGCATCAGGTACTCTTCATCATAGCTCATAAAAGGGGAAAAGCTCAGTTCCTTGAAATCGGGTCGCTCATAGACCAACACATCTTCGCTTTGCGGAGTATTGAGCGCGTGCCAGTACACCTGGCTAAAGTTGCTCTGATCTTCGGGCGGTACGCTGCCCGGCTCCGGCAAACGGTTATAGAAAAAGCCGCTCTTATCGCGCTTCCAGGCTATCGATGGGAAACGGCCCCAGTGAATGACCTCCGCATAATCGGTGCCGCTCTCGACCTGACGAATATGCAGGTCTTGCAAATCGCTGCCATGCAGCGAGAGGCCATAGACCAGCAGCGTACCATCCTTGCTGAAGGACTGGGTAACAAGCGCGGTCGTGCCATCTTCGCTCAGCGTATTGGGGTCGATCACTACGCTGGATGGACCCCGCAAGCTTTCTTGCCGGTACAGCACAGATTGATTTTGCAGACCATCATTCTTAGCGTAGAAATAATATTTGCCCTTGTGCGATGGCACCGAATATTTGGGATAATTCCACAGGGCGGTCATACGCTCGCGCAGCGCGGCGCGGAAAGGGATTGAGGCAAGATAGTCTTCGCTGATGGCATTTTGTGCCTCCACCCATGCCAGCGTATCCGGCGCGGCAGGGTCTTCAAGCCAGCGATAGGGATCGGCCACCTGTGTGCCGTGATAGTTATCTACCGTATTACCACGATGCGCGAAAGGTACTTGCATAAATTTCTCTCTTTCATCAGCAAGCATCAACAGGCATGGCGACCCCGTCCCGTATGGAGCATGGCGACCGCAAGGGTCGCCACTACTATACAGACGAGGAAGCTGCTCATAGAACCGTGGTATAGTAGTGG
>JBOGTO010000059.1:0-5349 GCA_050695155.1 Ktedonobacteraceae bacterium | reverse complement strand
GGATCTCTCACCAGGCCGAACGCAGATCCTTCGCTGCGCTCAGGATGACAGCCTCGCCGCTTACTTTCCTAAAAACCTACTCTTTAAGCGGTCCTCACGGTTGCTCTGGCAATTATTCATAAGCACTAACATGGAATGGCTATACGAAGTTTCTAAAAGTGCGCTATATGTTCTGGTGTCCGGCTCTGGCCTTGCGCTTCGCGCCACGCGGCCTGCATACATTGTTTCAGCAATAAGATGTTGGTAAGCGGGCCGATGCCGCCGGGCGTGGGTGTGAGCGCGCCTGCTACCTCTTTGATTGCATCAAAATCGATGTCGCCCACGATGCCACCATCCGGCGCTTGATTGATACCTACGTCAATGACCGTTGCGCCTGGTCGCACCATCTCTGCCGTTACCATCCTGGCGCGTCCGGCGGCGGCCACCAGCACATCGGCCAGGCGTGTGTAATATGCCAGGTTCGCGGTACGTGAATGGCATACCGTGACGGTGGCGTTCTTTTGCAACAACATCATGGCGAGCGGCTTGCCTACCACGTTACTGCGCGAAATCACGACCACTCTTTTCCCATCGAGCGGCGTGTGATCGCGTTCAAGCATCTCGATAACCGCCGCAGCCGTAGCTGGCAAGAAACTGGGCAGGCCCAGGAAAAGATTCCCCGCGCTGCGCGGGCTGATACCATCGATATCCTTGTTTGAACTGATGGTATCAATGACCATCTTTTGCGACAGGTGCGCCGGCAAGGGCATCTGCACAATAATACCCTGCACAGTTACATCGTTGTTTAGTCTAATCAGGGTAGAGCGTAATTCGTCGGGCGTGGTACGCGCGGCAAGTTGCTCCATGCGAGCCGCGAGACCGACCTCATCAGCTACACGCAGGATCGCTTTGCTATAGACACCCGACGCCGTATCGTTGCCCACACGCGCGATGACCAGCCCGGGCGTTCGGCCCTGTTCGCGTGCAAAGCGCGCAATATCGGCTCGCAGTTCCTCTTTAATCTGCGCGCCCATTGCGCGGCCATCCAATATTCGCGCCGTCACGCTCGCCTCCCCACAATGACTGCCACTTCTAATCGGTGTTGCGCTATCACTTGTAAGGCGCTTGCCAATCGCTCCTCCAACTCACCGACCAGCGCGGTATCTTTCATGGATCGCAGGTTGATGCGCACCATCGAGGCCGCTCCCCCTGCCGAAGCATCCGCCAGCACAACCGCCGCGACAATATCACTCAGCACATTAGCGTTGCCTATCTCCGCGATACGTTCGCAGTACTGTGCTAATTTTGCGGCGCACTCTACCACTTCCAATGGGACGAGCGCGGCTTTCACAACTTGCTGCTGAATAACAGTGGCACGCTCACTGCGCTCTTCATCAGTGGCGCGTGGCATTTTATAGGCCGTCGAAAGTCGCCCATAGGCGTCGATATCCTCTTGCAGCAGCTGTGCGAAGCGCGCGCGTAGCTGTTCGGTCTGTTCCCAAATATGCTCAATTTCGGTCTGAACTTCCTCATAACCAGCTTTACCAGGCGTCAAGCGGCAAACCATACTTGCCAGCGCTGCCCCTAGTGCGCCGCTCAGGGCTGAGGCCGAGCCGCCGCCAGGGGTTGGCTGCGCGGAGGCCAGTTCGTCAAGATAGTGCTGAATGCTCTCTTTTATATACATGCCGTTTATCCTACACTGTATTCTGTCGATTGGTTTTTTCCCTTAGCATTCTAACATATACTAAGACTTTATGGGGTATTTTGCGGTTTCACCACCGTCTTATAATAGTCACACAGATCGGTGAGTGCGCATTTGTTGCAGCGCGGATGCTCAAAAACGCACACGCGCTGCCCATGCCGCAATAAGGCTTTATGAAAATTGTAGATGGAGCGGGAATCTTGCGGGAGCAGCGCTTGCAACAAAGTATGGGCGGCCTCGGCGTTGACTTTTTTCCCAATCAGCCCCAGACGCCCTGAGACACGATGGACATGCACATCGACAGGCAGCAGGGGTTGCTCACAACTGAACAGGAGTACACAGGCGGTTGTCTTTGGCCCAACACCCTCAAAGCGATTCAGCCAGGCAGCGCTTTCTGCCACTGGCAGAGTGCATAAGAAATCGAGGTTGAGGTTGCCGCGCTCTTCAGTAATCTGGCGCATAATCGACTGCAAACGCGGCGCTTTGACTTCCGGCCAGTTCACGTTGGCAATCGCTTCCTGCACTTGTTCGGTTGGCGCGTCTCTCACCCCCTCCCAGGAACCAAAGCGCTTCAAAAGGTTATCCCATGCCGCCGCCGTCTGCTCATCTCGCGTGCGGTGCGAAAGAAGAATGTCCACCAGTTGGCCCATAGGGTCTTTACTGGAGAAAGGAAGTTCACCATACAGTTCCGTCAGGCGTCGCGTCACCTCCAGCGCCTTTGCCGAAAGCGCCTCCACATCGGAGATTGGGTAGCCGTAATCGGCAAGATTGCGTTCTTTGCGGGTCGGCTGCTTCATATGTGTCGCTCGACTTTCTATAATAATGTTCGTGAGGTGCCTGTTTATCCTCGACTACTATAGATACGTTGAATAAAGGGTAATGTGTTCCAGAATCAATCTGGGGTGGCACCACTTTCGTGGAGTTGGAGAATCTGGAAGCTCATCTGTTCTGTTGGTGTTCGTAGGTCACCGGGCCGAGATAGCCGTTTCTTGAGCGTTCACACTTCCCACATAGGCACACTCACTGTAAAGAGGACATACCTGGCAGGCAGGCCGTTGGGCATGGCAGATTTGCCGCCCATGCTGGATCAGGTTCACATGCAGGGGATAGACCCATTCCGGCGGCACATGTTTTGCAAATATGTCATGCGCCTGGTCGGCAGTCACCTTCGGCCCGATAAGCCCCAGACGTTGTGACACTCTATGAACATGGGTATCAACAGGCATGACGGGCATATCGAGATTAAACATCAGCACGCAGGCCGCTGTCTTTGGTCCGACACCCGGCAATTTGCGTAGTGAACGCCACGCCTCTTCCGGCTGCATACGTGGCAATTCGTCCAGCGCGTGGGTAAGCATTCGCGTATCGCTGCGCTCGACCTGCATCTCGGTCAATTCATGCAGCACATCCTGTATCCTTCTGGCCTTAATGTTCGCCAATCCGCCGCTAAGAATGGCCTCCGCCACTTTGTAGGTGGGTGCGTCACGCACCTCTTCCCATGTCGTAAAGCTTGCAACCAGTTGCTTATAAGCGCGTTCGGAATTGATGTCCGAGGTATGCTGCGACAGAATAGTACCGATGAGACCGCCAACGGGGTCATAGTCAGGTTCGTTCTGCGGTTCGCCATAGGTGTCGATAAGTAAATCATAAATACGCACCAGGTGCGCCGCGCGTGTGATCGTCATGCTTTATCCCCAAACAGTTGGTTTCATCATGTGCAGCTATTGTACTCGTTTGGCTTGCGAGTTACAAGGCCATTTCAAAGTCCGTTGATAGAAAGCCATACGAGTACATAATAGACCTTGCCTTGCTTGAGTACGGCTTGCCACTTATTCCATATTCCGGCGTTGCTATTTATCTTCCTCAGACACGTTCAGAATACAGGATCAAAGACAATAAAGTCGCGGAGTTGCTGGTTGAAACTATGCTTGGTGGGGGACTGGCCGGGCTTTCACTCGTAGGTTTTTTGAAAGGCGCCAGTGCCTGCCTTTCAGTTCATGCCTTCACGGGATCCCTCCCCGAAACATTCGGGATACCTCATGTTGCGGATTTGCGACGTTTCACCTCATATGCATATACTAGAGTGTATGACCATGCACGAACAGAAGGAGCATTTATCATGATTGACCTGCGTAGCGATACCGTTACTTTGCCCACGCCGGAGATGCGCGAGGCCATGTATCGCGCCGAGGTGGGCGACGATGTTTATGGTGAAGACCCCGCTATTAACCGCCTGCAAGAGATGGCGGCGGAACGACTGGGGAAAGAAGCCGCGCTCTTTGTTGCCAGTGGCACGATGGGCAATGCCTGCGCTATGCTAGCCCATGCGGGGCGTGGAGAAGCGATTATCGTAGGGGACGAGTCGCATATTTATCGCTACGAAGGCGGCGGCGCGCCCATGCTGGGTGGCTGCCCGATGAAAGTCATACCTACCGAGCCAGATGGTATGCTCGATCCGCGTAAGATCAAGCCTAATATCGATGATGGCAGCGACGAACATTCCGCCCCTACCGTACTGCTATGCATTGAAAACACGCACAATCGCTGCGGCGGCACCATACTAAGCGTCGAGCAAGTGGAAACATTGACCACACTGGCACACGAACACAAAATGAAGACGCATATGGATGGCGCGCGCGTCTTCAACGCCGCCGTCGCGCTGGACGTTCCTGTCAGCGAACTTGTGCGCGGCGTCGATTCGGTGATGTTCTGCCTCTCAAAGGGGTTGAGCGCGCCGGTTGGCTCGATGCTGGTGGGCAGCCGCGATTTCATCAAACGAGCGCACCGCGCCCGCAAAGCGTTGGGCGGCGGTATGCGCCAGGCAGGCATTCTGGCGGCAGCAGGCATCGTCGCGTTGGAGCAGATGGTGAATCGCATGGCCGAAGATCACGAGAACTCCAAACGGCTGGCATATGGATTGGCAGACTTCCCGCAGATCGATGTTGCCGTCGAGCGTGTCGTGACCAATATGGTCATGTTCTCAGTGCATAATTCCGCGCAGGAAGCGCTGACCGAAGCAGAGACGCTGCAATTTCTAGCGAAGACGCAAGAACACGGCGTGTTGATGGGTACGATGGGCGAAGGCAAAATACGCGCCGTCACCCATTATGGCATCGATGCCGGGGACATACAGGCTGCGCTGGCAGGCATTCGCCGCGCGCTGATTGAAACAAGGCTGTGACTTTCGACATAGATGCTATGAACAAAAATGTGTCGATCGATAGCTGCGCTAACGAGTCAGCATAGCTTATAATTAAGAGCAACAATTGTTCTTTTTTATCGCACCGGGGAGGCAAATAAGATGTACGATGACCGTTACGCTCGCAGGCAAGCGCGGGCATATCGCAGGCAAATGCGCAGAGGCTACCGCACTTCGTTAGGTGGCCTGGCCGGCGGCGCTTTCTTTATTGGATTGGCCCTGGCCTTTGCTTTATCAAGCTGGTTTGGAGGCGGCGGCTTTCTCTTTTTCCTGTTCGCGGGGCTGGCATTCTGTTCGCTGTTAGGCTCCGCCACGACGATGAATCCACGCGGACTCTATGGTGGGATACTGGGGTTTGTGTGGTTGATGGGGCTGGCGATCCTCTTTGTGATCGGCTTCTGGCCCTGGATTCTGGTGTTGGTTGGCATTTCTGCCATTCTAGGCTCGATGATCGGACCCATAACCGCCG
>JBOGTO010000058.1:0-2679 GCA_050695155.1 Ktedonobacteraceae bacterium | reverse complement strand
TCTGGGTATGGAGCATAAGCGCATCAAGGTGTATAACGCTGACGTGGGCGGAGCTTTTGGCGCAAAGAACAACTTTCTGGGAGAAGAGATCATTGCCACGTTGCTGGCGGTGAAGTTTGCGCGGCCCGTCAAGTGGATCGAGCAGCGCAGCGAAAACCTGCAATCGCAGTCTCAGGGGCGCGGGCAGGTCAACTATATCGAAGCTGCCTATCGACACGATGGCAGGCTGCTCGGTTTGCGCGTGCGCTTGCTGGGCGATCTGGGCGCGTTTCTTACCGCTCTGACACCTATGATGCCTATACGTGTGCCTTCCATGCTGTGCGGGCCGTACCAGGTACAGGCCGTGCAAAGCCAGGTAATAGGAGTATTCACTAACAAAGCTACTACTGCCCCTTATCGCGGCGCGGGACGACCGGAAGCGGCCTATATCCTCGAGCGCGTCATGGATCGCATCGCCTTTGAGCTACACCTCGACCCGGCAGAGGTGCGCCGCCGCAATTTCATCCCGCCGCAAAATACTCCTTATAAAACCGTGACCGGCATCGTATACGATAGCAGCAATTATCAAGCCGCCCTCGAGCGCGCGCTTGAACTGGCCGATTACACGGGCTGGCGCGCAAAACAACAGGAATATAGCCAGTCCTCCAATCATAACTTGTTGGGTATTGGCCTGGCCTCCTTCATCGAATTGTCGGGCGATAGCATGGCCCCCCCACCAAATGCGCCGCGCGAAGCCGCCACCGCGCGTATTCGCAGCGATGGCAGCATACTGGTACAAAGCGGTGTCGCGCATAACGGGCAGGGTCATTTCACCGCCTTTGCGCAAATCGCGGCGAATGCCTTGAATATGCCAGCCTCTCGAATAGAGGTATGTTTGAACGATAGCAACCTGCCCGGCTATAGCATCGGCACCTTCGGCAGTCGCGTCACGCAGGTCGCCGGTTCGGCTGTGCTGCTGGCCGCGCAAGCCGTCAAAGAGAAAGCTATACAACTCGCGGCACAGGTGCTGGAAGCCGCACCTGCCGACCTGGTGATGGAGAATGGGCAGATAAAAGTGCGCGGAGTTGCCTCGCGTGCGGTTGGGCTGGGCGAGCTTGCCCGCATGGTCGAGGAACAGCCCGATCTCATCAAACACGAGCCTCCCAATCCCGCTAACGGCGTACCCATCGAGGGTCTGGCGGCCTGGCGCGATTTTAGCCCGGCGGGCGCGGCGTACTCTTCCGGTACGCACCTGGCGGTTATCGAGATTGATCGGGAAACTGGCGAGGTGCATATACTGCAATATGTAGCTGTGGATGACTGCGGGCAAGTACTCAATCACTACCTCGTCGAAGCTCAGATGCACGGCGGGTTGGCGCAAGGCATCGGCCAGGCGCTCTATGAAGAAGCACTCTACGATACGGACGGTCAACTGCTCGGTGGCACGTTGATGGATTACGCTCTGCCAAACGCCCGTATGCTACCTGATTTTGTCACCGACTTCATCGAAACACCTTCGCCTTTCAACCCATTAGGCGCGAAAGGAGCGGGTGAAGCAGGCTGCGTCGGTGGTCCACCGGCTATTGTCAACGCTGTGCTGGACGCGCTCGCCCCGCTCGGCATCACCACCGTAGATATGCCGCTCAGACCAGAGAAAATCTGGGCGCTCATTCAGGCAGCATAGTTTGCGTCAGTTCACGCACGAAAGGAAGATTTTTGATGAGCCTTGTCCATGCTTCCCCGCGCTACAGCCGCTCAGAGGCCAAAGCATACGCGCGCCACAACCTGCGCGGCGTATGGGGCGCTATCCCCTATCCCTTTACGCCGGACGACGAACTCGACGAGCCGGGGCTGAGGCGCAACATTCGCTACTGCATCGACAATCACCTGCTGGACGGCATCTATTGCGGCCACTTCATGAGCGAATTCTGGTCGCTCACCACTGAGGAACGCAAACGCGCCGCCGAAATTGTGGTTGACGAGTGCCGGGGTAGCATTCCCACGATGATACATACCGGCCATACCTCCGTCAAAGAAAGCGTCGAACTCTCCCACCACGCCGAGCGTATCGGAGCCGACTATCTGGCTATAGGAAATCCCTATTTCATGGCGTACAGTGAAGAGCAAATCTACGCCTATTTTCATGCCATTTCCGAGCGCACCTCCGCCGGTATCCTCATCACCAACACCGGCTATACAGGCATTGTGCTGACTCCTGAGATGATTAGCCGCCTGGCCGATCTCGAAAACGTGATCGCTGTGAAAAATTCGCCTAAACTGCCACATACGCTCGAAACGCTGCGGCTGGCGGGCGACCGCATTATTGTCAGCAGCCCGGATGAGAGCATCTGGTACACATTGATGACCGAGCATGGCTGCCGCGTCTACATGTCCTCTGCCGCGCCCTATCTGCTTCAGAAGCCCGGCCATACTCCCCTGAAAGACTATACCGCGCTTGCTATAAATGGACAGATCGACGAGGCTGCGACCATTGCTCAAAGCCTTGAGCCTGCTCGCAACGTCTTCAATAAATGGCTGCGCGAACCCTGGCCGGCGCGCCGCGTGATGCCCATTGCCTATCTCAAAACCTGGGCTGAACTACTCGGTATGGTAGGCGGTGCGGTTCGTCCGCCACTGCTGCAAACAACCGCTACCGAGCGCGAAGAATTGCGGCAGGATTTGGTTAGTGTAGGGTTATTA
>JBOGTO010000057.1:0-6200 GCA_050695155.1 Ktedonobacteraceae bacterium | reverse complement strand
CGGATGGCGAATTTGACGCCCTCTTCCATCGCTACCGGCTGGATCAGTTCCACCGTCATCTCGATGTTGTCCCCCGGCATCACCATCTCCACCCCCTCCGGCAAGCGAATGGCTCCCGTCACGTCGGTGGTGCGCACGTAGAACTGCGGACGGTAGCCGTTGAAGAACGGCGTGTGCCGCCCGCCCTCTTCCTTGGAGAGCACATACACCTGCGCTTTGAACACTTTGTGCGGCTTGATGGAGCCGGGTTTGGCAAGCACCTGTCCCCGCTCGATGTCCGCCCGCTCAATGCCGCGCAACAGGCACCCCACGTTGTCGCCCGCCATGCCACTGTCCAGCGTCTTCTGGAACATCTCCACCCCCGTCACGACGACGGTGCGCGTCTCCTCTTTCATGCCGATGATCTCTACGGAGTCCCCCGTCTTGACGATGCCGCGCTCGATGCGCCCGGTGCCGACGGTGCCGCGTCCTTTGATGCCGAACACGTCTTCAATGGGCATCAAGAACGGTTTGTCGGTGGCGCGCACCGGCGTGGGAATGTAGTTGTCCACCGCGTCCATCAACTCCCAGATGCAGACGGCCTCCGGGTCGCCGCGTGACAGGTCGCCTTTGCTCTCCAACGCTTTGAGCGCCGAGCCGCGAATGACCGGCACGTCGTCGCCGGGGAACTTCTGCTTGCTGAGCAGTTCGCGCACTTCCAGTTCTACCAACTCTAAGAGTTCTTCGTCGTCCATCATGTCCACTTTGTTGAGGAAGACCACGATGGCCGGCACTTCCACCTGCGCCGCCAGCAAGACGTGTTCGCGCGTCTGGGGCATGGGGCCGTCCGGCGCGCTGACCACCAGGATGGCTCCGTCCATCTGGGCCGCTCCGGTGATCATGTTCTTGATGTAGTCGGCGTGGCCGGGGCAGTCCACATGCGCGTAGTGACGCTTCTGGGTCTCGTATTCCACATGCGCGATGGCAATCGTGATGCCCCGCTCGCGCTCCTCGGGCGCTTTGTCGATCTGGTCAAAGGCCACGTATTTGTTCGACGCGCTGGCTTTGGCTAACACTTTGGTGATGGCCGCCGTCAGCGTCGTTTTGCCGTGGTCGATGTGTCCAATCGTTCCCACGTTCACATGGGGTTTCGTTCGCTCAAACTTCTTCTTTGCCATAGCCTTAAATGGCTCCTCCTACAACTGTCTGCGATCAAATTGTACGTCTATAGACATGCAGCAGCCGTCCCCCGACGTTATTGATCGCCAATGTGTGTATAACTTCCCGCACTCAATGATCGTAATCCGACCAAACATCGGACTATTCAGGAAGAGACGATCTGTTCAGAAGACGGCAGTGAGAGCTACTTGCACTTCCAGCGTGGATATTCATGAAGATGCCATCCCTGGTAGGGACGGGCAGGTCAGGCTATACTGACCGGCGCGCGTTGACTTCATCAGAAACCACGGGAGCCCGTGATGGGAATTGAACCCATGACCCCAGTCTTACCAAGACTGTGCGCTACCGCTGCGCCACACGGGCAAAGTTGTCAGGCAGTCGGTGGGCAGTGAGGGATTCGAACCCCCGAAGTCTTCCGACAACTGATTTACAGTCAGTTCCATTTGGCCGCTCTGGAAACTGCCCAGGGAGAGAATCGCCCACCTACAATGGGGAGACTCAATGCTCCTGCTACTTTCGTCACAAGCAGTAGACACTGAGGCCTTCTGAGTGATCGACCAAACCATTATAGCCGACGCTTTGCGTGCTGTCAAGCATTTTTTTCGGATAAGAGGTGGGCATTCACCCGCTTTTAGGACGAGGGCGACCGCAAGGGTCCCCACCCATCCACACCACCGCCCCCGCCCTTACAATGACCACGAAAATGCTTCTCCTGGTGCGGTCATTCGTTCATTGTAGGGGCGGGGGAGGAGTGGACGTGGGGAGGGGACCCTTGCGGTCGCCCTCGTCTCTTACCACGTTCACACGATGCGCGGCCTTCTCACCACTGTCCACAATGGGGGATGTTTGACGCGAGGTAGCAATTTCTTTTCTAAAAAGAGGGACAGGGCGAATAAGACGATGGCTAAGATGGATTGCAGCAGGCCAATGATAGCGGCAGAAAATAGGTTATATTGTGTTAGCAGAAGTATTTCGTTCCAAACATAGAATGTGACGTGTCCAACGTAGATGTGCTGTAAGTCGTAGTACATCTGCCAGCCATGCATGGCGACGATGTAGGAGAGGATGGCCGCGCCCAATGGGAGGCCGAGCAGCAGGTAACGTACCCCGCGAGAGCGACCGAGGACCAGCGCGCGCAAAACCAGCGCGGATTCAATGAAAAAGGCAAGCGCAGCGACGGTCAGGAAGAAACTGGTAGATATTACCAACGGGATTAAGACAGGCAGGCTCCAGGCACTTAGTACATTCAGTATATAGGGTGAGTTCATGTCGATGCTCCCGCTTTTATACGATCTTGTTTCGCTCTCAATAATAAGACGTTTGGGGCAGGTGAATTGTTCCTGGATAGCCTGCCTGAGAAAAAATTCTCAATGATCCTGGCCGGGAAGCAGTTCTTCAACCACCTTGAAGAGTTCGTTGAGGTCAAATGGCTTTTTGAGGAATACAATCTGGCGCTGCTGCATTTCTTTACGTGACGGGATATTGGCGCTGACTATCAGCGTGGGGATGGTCGCTAGTTCCTTAATAGCGTGCAAGCGATCATGGAGTTCTATGCCGTTGATGCCTGGAAGTTGATAATCAAGAATAAACAAACCCGGTTTAAGGGAATTGACCGCATCTAAAGCGCGTGTGCCATCTGTCACATGCAGAACGGTATAAGGCGTCTCGTCCTTCAAAGCCTGGGCAATAAATTCACCGATATCTTCGTCATCCTCTACCAGCAAAATCGTCTGAATACGTATCTCACTGTGTACTATTGCTTCCGGTTGCTCGCTTGACATAACCAATCTCCGCTAATTCGGCATCGACCGAAACGAAATATCATTGATAGATTGTACAACGTATGGCAAGCGTCCGTCGTTTCATGAAGATTTAACAGGCGCTTAAACACAATCTACTACACTATTCTAAGAGAAGCCCGGAGAAGCAGTGTCTATGGACGCTTGCGGAAGCTATACGTCTAAGATGGATGCCTGATCCTTCGCGCGTTTCCATAACGCGCGCCATTCTGGGGCGCTATACGATGTCAATTCGCGGCCTTCGGCGCGCGCCATGTGTTCCATAGATTGGAAGCGGCGCTTAAATTTGCGATTGGCGTGGCGCAGCGCCTCTTCCGCGTCTATATGCAGTTCGCGCGCGATTCTGGCGACGATGAAGAGTACATCGCCCATCTCCTCAAACTGGTGATCGAGCGTACTGGCTTCTTGCAATTCGCGCAGTTCTTCCGCGAGTTTGGTCAGGATGTCCTGCACATTTTTGTAGTCGAAGCCCGTTTTACCGGCGCGTTTCTGGTATTCCTGCGCCATCATCAGCGCGGACGTGGCGGGCGGCACGCGGTCGAGTACGCTTTCTTGCTGCACATCGGTTCCGGCGGCGGCGCGCTCCTGGCGTTTGATGGCTTCCCAGTTCTGCACCACCTGCTCGGCGCTGTTAGCCTCGACTTCGCCGAAGACGTGCGGATGGCGGCGAATCAGCTTGGCGTTGATATGCTCGAAGACATCGCCAATAGCAAAGTTGTCTTCCTGGCGCGCGATCTCAGCCTGCAAGTAGGATTGCAGCAGCAGGTCGCCAAGCTCTTCGGCCAGCTTGTCCATATTGTTCTCTTCCAATGCTTCGACCACTTCATATGCTTCTTCAAGCACATAGCGGGTGAGCGATTGGTGAGTGTGCTGGCGATCCCAGGGGCAACCATCAGGTTCGCGGCGCAGGCGATAGGTGATGTAGCGCAAGGTTTCGGGCAGGCGCAGCGCATCCATCGCGCCAACCGGAGGAACATAGAGCGTGCTGAGGTGGTCAGCAAAAGTGTTGCGGTCCAGTTCGTACAACGGCATCTCGCTCACCTGCTCGTCGCCAGCGACTCCCGCCGCTCTCACTAATCGTACCGGCCATTCGTCGGGATAGCACTCCCCCAGCGCCAGTTTGACATCACTTGCCAGTCGCCTGTTGTACACTTGCGCGACAAGTAATGGCCTGGTTGGAATGACCTTGCCAGCGATTTCATCGGGACGCAGCGCGGCCAGCTCGGTCGCATCGATAAGCTGCATTCCCGCTGTAAAGGGGTCAAGCTGCAACGCCTCGCATACTGGCTCCAGGAACGACAATCCGGTGACGATGCGCGTACTCAAGCCGCGTTCATGTGCTATTTGCAAGATCAGTTGCACCGACGCCTCAGCCATCAATGGATGGCCTGGCACCGCGTAAAGCACAGGCTGCTGCTCGCCCAACGCGCATACCTGTTGCGCCATACGCTGGTAAAGCGCGGTCCAATCGTCCGATTCTTCATAATAGCTATCGAAAGACTCGCAGCGCACATTCGGAAATGCCTGTCGCAATGGTTCGACGGTGGGATGTATATATGTGCGGAAGTAAACGGAGGTGCCTGTCTGCTCCGCCTGCGCAAAACAGGCCTGAGCCGCCAGCGTGAGATCGTCCCAACGCCCCGGCCCAAGCCCGATAATGGTAATCGCTGTTGTCATGCCTCGTCCTCTCTCGGATGTTCGGTGCCTGCCTGATGAATATTAACAACCAAGATCGGTCTTGCACTGTCATTCCTCGCAGGCGACCGCCTGCGAGGAATGACAGTCCCGACTTTGATTGTAAATATTCATTAGGGGCGAGGCTTGTCCTCGCCCGCGTACCCGTAGTGTAGCGGGAGAGAGAGGATGTGTCAAATAGAGGGATAAACGCATCGCACAGGAACGAGGGCGGCGCAAGCGCCCCCACCCATCACCCCGCAACCCCCGCCCCTACATGTACATCCCACATAATATTACGTAGGGGCGGGAGAGGCTGGGATGGGTGGAGGGGGCGCTTGCGCCGCCCTCGTTCCTATGCTTATCGCAGGTGATCTGCCAGTCTCATGATGTACAGCGTGTTGCCGGATGGGTCTTTGATGGCGAAGGTGCGACCGAACGGCTCATCCTTGAGCTGCTGGGCTATCGGCACATCTTTCGCTACCAGGTCGGCGTAGGTTGCATCGGCATCATCCACGTACCACCACAATTCCACGTTCTGGATGGGCTTGCCATCGCCCTCTTGCGAGATGGCAAAGCTGGCACCCTGGCCCATGGGCTGCTTAAACTGCACGAAGCTGCCCTGCTGGATTTCGATAGCCAGCCCAAGTTTCTCCGTATAGAAAGCGGTCGCTTCCTCGCTATCTGTGACATGCAACAAAACGAAATTCAGTCCCTGTAACATAGTAAAAACCCCTTTCAAATTTCTCAAATGTGTGGCGGCGTTCATCTTTCGCTCACAGTTCAAGTATGCCAGAGGCTGGTGACAACAGTATGTCAGTAGCGCAACGAATTTTTTGCGAGAAGCTGATAATTAGGATTATAATAATGTATATGAGAGGGAGATGTGAGGCGGGGCATTGAAGAATAACCAGCAACGTGATATGCTTTTTTTGATATGATAATGACGCTCGCATTATGCGCGAGCGAGGAGGGTATTTCGTATTATGGTAACAACTCCAGCGCAGAAAGTCCTTTGCCCGGTATGTCACCAGGCCGACCAGGTGAAGAAAGTGCCTGTCGCCTATGAAAGTGGCGTGACGCGCCTGGCACCTCCGGTCATGCCAGTAGCGCATGTGGGTATGATGAGTTTCGTTTTAGTTGGTTTTTTCCTGGTGGGCTTTGGTGTCTTCTTTATTTTGGTTTTGAGTGGCGTTCATGGCTATGGCAGTTGGCCGGGAGCATTACAGGTACTACTGGTTGTAGTCACTATCGCCGCCATTTGCACAGCCCTGATACTTTCCCTGGTTGCTTTATTGCGCGTGGTTAGTGGCGACCAGAAATCGCAGAAGTTATTGCCCGCCTATGACAAGGCATTGGAAAAC
This sequence comes from Ktedonobacteraceae bacterium, assembly GCA_050695155.1. Classification (GTDB taxonomy): domain Bacteria; phylum Chloroflexota; class Ktedonobacteria; order Ktedonobacterales; family Ktedonobacteraceae; genus CF-113. The sequence continues at coordinate 205 of JBOGTO010000057.1, read as the reverse complement.
TGGCGGAGGCTGTACTACTGCAAACGCGAAGATGTCGTGTTTGATCCCCAGACCAACAAAACCATCTCCGACGCCGCCCTGCAATCCATGATCTCCATTGATGACAACTATCAACATATGGAACAGACACAACAGGCAGCCGTTTCGCATCACTAACGTATTTTTTGTCTACCCTGAGGGTGACAAGATGAGTGGAATGTAGCCT
>JBOGTO010000056.1:0-6433 GCA_050695155.1 Ktedonobacteraceae bacterium | reverse complement strand
GCGTAGCCCTCCAGCTCGAGATTGAGTGCGACTAATTGGAGCAGTTGCAGATCATCATCAACGATCAAAATCGTCGTTTTCTTTTCAGGCATCGTTCACACTCCTGCCCTCTACAACGCTCTTCATGAGCGCCTTGTGAGGGCGAGCAAGACTGTCGTTCCTTTGGGCGCGGAAAGCGTTCTGCCCCGCGCGCTCTTGTGTAGAATGGTGCTATTCTATTATAGAATAGGAACGAAGCGCATGAAAACGTCGAGAGAAACGATAGCGAGAACACCTCCCTCTTCCATCCGCAGGGAGGTATGAGACGCGAGCGTACATGAATGCTATGAGACGTCATGCAGCACCACCCGGCTGAGACCGACATGGAGAGGGAAGGCGATGAGGGAAGCCTGGGAGGTGAGCAGAAGGTGTTCTGCGAGCCAGGGGAGGGAAGACATGCATTCCAGTCAAACAAGCGTACAGCACATCACGGCTCAACGACTGGCTGCGCTGAGTCGTGTCGGCGCGGCCCTCATGAGCGAGCGCGACGAGACGCGCCTCTTCCGGCTGATCGTGGAAACGGCACGTGACCTGATCGGTGCGACGTTTGCCGCTCTCACGCTGCGGCCGGTGAATGCGGAAGGCGAACCGCTTGTCCCGTCAGAAGGCCACCTATTTCAGCTCGCAGCTATCGTCGGCGTCCCCCCGGAGCAGGAAGCGCAGCTGCGCCGCATGCCCCTGGGAGGAGAAGGATTGCTGCTCCCCATCTTTCACCATGGCGTACCTGTGCGCATCGCTGACGCTTTCGCGCTCATAGCTCGAACCGAGGAGTCACCAATGACAGACGCACGAGCTGCGGCGAGTCAGGCTGCGGCTGCGTATGTTCACGGACACTTGCCGGCAGAAGAGTTACGCGCTCACGGCGTCCCACCTGGACACCCCATCGTCCGCAGTTTTCTCGGCGCGCCTGTGCTTGATCGATCGGGCGAGGTACGCGGCGGATTGCTCCTGGGACACAGCGAGCCTGGTCAATTTACGCACGAAGATGAGATCATGCTGGCTGGACTGGCGGCTCAGGCCGCCGTCGCGCTCGAGAATGTACGATGGTATCAGACAGCGCAGATGCGGGCGCAGGAACTGGAGGCGACGTTTGAAAGCATTGCCGACGGGGTCACCCTGGTGGACCCGCAAGGGAAAGTGCTGCGCGAAAATGGGGCCGCCCGCCAGCTGCGCGAGCGGCTCCGGGAAACTCTTTCGGGCGAGCGTACCATCGAGGCGTTGCTCGCGACGCCAGCACGCGGTGTGCAGGCCTTCGAGTCGGTCCAGGAGAGTACCGTGCGCGTGGATGATACGGGCGGCGAGACGCGCGAGTACCTGGTGACGGCCTCACCGCTGCGCCTGCCAACACCGCTCGCCGATCCGTTGCCACAGGAGCAGGAGCGCATGGGACAGGCACAGGGGAGCATGGCAGGAGCCGTGGTCGTCTGGCGCGATGTGACGGAGGCGCGGCGGCGGCTCGTCGAACAGCGGGTGCATATCGAGACGGAAGCGCGGCGAGTCTTGTTACAACGGATCCTGGACGAACTGCCTAGCAGCGTCTACCTGGTTCGTGGGCAGGATGCGCGACTGGTACTCGCCAATCGTGCTACTACTGCCGTCTTTGGGGCCACCTGGCGGCCTGGGCAGTCCATGCGCAAGTTTCTTGAGGAGCACCGCATCCGTGTATGCGGCCCAGACGGCCGTTCGCTCCCCCTTGAGCAGTTTGCGACCCTGCGAGCGCTGCAGCACGGTGAGACCGTCCTACAGCACCAGGAGGCTATCCACCATCCCGACGGGACGGCGCTCCCGGTGCTGGTCAATGCCGTCGCCCTCGACGCACGCAATCTCGGCCTCTTGCCAGCAGACACGGCAGTGCGTGCTGCCGAGGAAGCGGAACCGGCCGCCCTGGTGATGCATCAGGACGTGACGGCCCTCAAGGAAGCGGAACAGCTCAAAGACGAGTTCATCAGCATCGCTGCGCACGAGTTGCGCACGCCGCTGGCCATCCTCACCGGCTTCGTACAAACGCTGCTCAACCAGACCGCGCGCGGCAAAGGGCCGCAACTTGCCGAGTGGCAGCAGAAGTCGCTACAGGGCATTGACCTGGCAACCGATCGCCTGGTCGACCTGGCCGAAGATCTGCTGGATGTGACACGCGTGCAGGCGGAACGGCTGGAGTTGCAGCGCGAACCGACCGACCTGGTGGCGCTGGCCCGGCGCCTACTGGCGCGGCGGCAGCTGACGACGGAGCGGCACGCCCTCACGCTCGTGACGACACTTCCACATCTCGTGGTTCACGCCGACCCCCGGCGCATCGAGCAGGTACTCAGCAACCTCATCGGCAATGCCATCAAGTATAGTCCAGAGGGGGGAGCGATCGAGGTGACGATTGGCGCTGGGCATGAGACGCACGAGGCACTCCTCTCTGTCCGGGACCAGGGCATCGGCATTCCACTGCACGAGCAGGCGCAGGTCTTCAGGCGCTTTGCGCGGGCGGCCAATGCGCAAGCGTACGGGATCAGGGGAACCGGGCTGGGGCTCTATCTCTGTCGCGAACTGGTCGAGCAGCACGGGGGGCGCATCTGGCTCGAATCAGCCGAAGGGCAGGGCTCGACGTTCTTCGTGGCGCTCCCGCTCGCCTTGCAGGCTGCTCCGACGAGCCTTTGACGCGACAATGGCGGTGAAGATGCGATGCGCCCACCGCCGCCAGCAGTCCATCATGCCCATCCGTCACCGTGCCGTTCGATCAAGACCTGGACGGCGCTCACGGCAAGTCGGCGTAAATGCTGACGAAACTCCCATTTTTCTCTTGTCTTTATCTCTACTCGTATGTATAAAACCCCCGACCACTTTTCTTGCCATACATGCCTGACTGCACCATACGCCGCAATAACGGCGGTGGAGCATATAACGGGTCTTTGTACTCATCATAAATAGCCTCGGCTGCCCACATGGTGGTATCCAGACCAACGTAGTCAAGCAGGGTAAATGGCCCCATCGGATAGCCGCAACCAAGCTTCATGGCCGCATCAATATCGTCACGCGATGCCATGCCATTCTCCAACATGCGGATAGCCGCCAGCAAATAGGGGATGAGCAGGAAGTTGACGATGAAACCTGCCGTGTCTTTTGCCAGCACAGGCGTTTTCCCCAGCGAAAGCGCGAATTCACGCACGGTCTCTATTGTCTCATCAGAAGTCGAAATTGTGCGCACGATTTCGACCAGTTTCATAACGGGAGCCGGATTAAAGAAATGCAATCCGCACACTTTGTCCGCTCTCTTTGTCACCGCGCCCATCTGTGTGACGTTCAATGACGAGGTGTTGGTGAGCAGTAACGCACCCGGCTTCAGGATACGATCGAGTGCGGGAAAGAGACGCAGCTTCTCCTCCATATTCTCGATAACCGCCTCAATTACCAGGTCGCAATCCGCGAAAGCTTCCATATTGAGCGTGCCATGCAGGCGATTGCGGTTTTCTTCAAGCTGCGCCTGTGAAATTTTGCCCTTGCTAGCCATCATGTCCCATGCCGCATAAATACGAGTCAAGCCCTTATCGAGCAAAGGCTGATTGACTTCACGTACCACCGTCTCATACCCGGACTGAGCGCAGGTCTGGGCAATGCCTCCGCCCATCAATCCGCAGCCGACAACGCCGACTTTTCGTATAGCCATAGACTACTTCTCCTTTACAAATGTTTATCTCTGGAGGTCTTCTGTTTCACTACAGCCAAAGACCGTCATTTCTGCGCAAAAAATCACGTATAGCCCGCGCCGGGCCATGCTTCGCTAGAAAAATAACCGTGTAGTGGTTCAGCTCCGGGAAATTCGCAAACTGGCAATCTTTAATGTTGTTACGTATTTCCCCGGCGACGGCTTCTGTCAACAACTGATCGTCAGGGGTAAATAAACCTTGTCCTGCCCTCAAGAGCAGGGTAGGAACCTGCACGCGCGGCCAGAGTAGCTCTGGCTTATACTCATAAATCCCCATCTGGTCTTCATGCACACCTGCCGCGTAGCCCTTAGAAATAACCGAGCCATCGCGCTGGTGAAACACGTCGTGCGCGAAGTAAATATCCAGGTACTCGTTCCAGTATGGACCGAGGAAAGGAGCCAGTTTGAGGCGCTGGACGTATTCCTCGAACGAAGCGACAGGCGTTCCCAGGCGACCAATGGAGGCTGTCAACCAGGCTGGCTGCTCTTCGAGAGTGCGCCAGGGAAGATGTCCGCCGCCGTCAATAAGGATGAGCTTACTCAATTTCTCAGGATAGTGCGCCGCGAAATAGAGAGCAATCATAGCGCCCAGCGAGTGGCCCATCACGATTGGGCGCTCCAGTTCCAGGGCATCAATTATTTCCGCGAGATCATCCGCATGAATAGACAGGGAATAGCCGCTTTCGGGCTTATCGCTATCTCCGCGCCCGCGCAGGTCATAGGCAAAGATACGATGCGTGTTCGATAACTCATCGGCCAGAGCCTGGAAACAATAGGCATTAGCGGTAATGCCATGTGGACAAATAATGGGAGAACCCTGTTCTCCCCATTGCAAATAGTGAAAGGTCAAATCGCCAGCGATGATGAACTCATCGCGTACTGGACTCACCGGCATAGTTAGCTCCTTCTTGTTGGAATTGCCGCCACTTCTCCATAGTCGCCTGTAGCAAGGGTATGCCTTCTTCGTAACGCTGTTGTGGCGGTCTCCACCGCGTGTTACCACCTCGTAGCGTGATACCGCGTACAAAGACATTTTTCATGACGCTCAGGTAACGTTCCATTTCGGGCGCGAAAATCAGCGCGACCGTGTTATCCTCCCTGTAAAAGTACTGCCCATGCTGCCTGTGCCAACGACGAATGTCTTCCTGAGCGGTGATGACCTCATTGTGCAAACCTTCATTGAGATCATACCCGGTCTCGCCCCAGGGGAAACAGTGCAGGTGCGCATGAAAGACGGTTTGTCTGAAAATGCCGTGTTCCCAGAAGATGGGCGGTGCATAAAAGCGTGTGAAAAATCGTTGCACTTCACTTTTTAAGGCGAACAGTTCATCGTCCAGGGTGCCTGGCACATCTCCATAGCAGGTATAGTGGCTTTTAGGAATGATGAGAATGTGACCTTCCACAAGCGGGGCATGGTCAGCCGCCAGCAAAAAATGTGGCGTCTCTTTCAGAATATGGGTAATTTCGTTGTGATTGCAAAATGCGCAATCGGGATCAAATAATTGGGCATCTACGGAAAAGCCGCTTCCGCTTTGCATGAACCAGGCTGCCTTTCTAAACGCAAGACTACTGCACATATCTTAACACATCGTGATGTCACCCGGCGTGACGAAAACCGGCCTCGTTCATAGTAAGTGACTGACCTTCGCCTGACATACCCACATCTACAACCTCTGCTACCATGATGGTCGAGTCGCCTGCTTCTATGGTATGGCGTACCTCGCAGGCTACCCAGGCCAGTGCGTCTAGCAATATAGGGCAGCCATTAGCTCCTACAGTATACTCGATGCCTGCTAATTTATCTGGATGTTGAATTGCCGATTTCCCCAGTTTGCCCGCCAGTTCTCGCTGACCAGAACGCAGCACATTCACCGTAAACTTACGACTGCGCTGAATCATGGGCAGCGATTTGGAGTCATTTTCTACCGAAAGAGCCAATAGTGGTGGCTCAAATGAAGCCTGGGTGAGCCAGTTAGCGGTAAAGATATTGACTTCACCCTCATCGGCGCAGGATATAGCGTACAGGCCATACGTAAATGTGCGTAATACCTGTTTTTTAATAGTGGCATCCATATATTATTGCTCCTTTTTGGATTCCTATCGTAACTGTAGAACCCCCGCTTTTCATTGTAACCGTAGAAAATGTCCAAAGGGAAGAGTAAGGCGAAGATACTCCTCTACTTGAGAAAAAAAGGCTGCAAGTGGCTCAAGCGCATCGTTGAGAGAACTATCGATGACGAGTAAAAAGCAAGGGCGACCGGCTTCCATCATCGCTTGCCATGTACTCACCGCCTGGGCATGGAGAAAGGTAGTGGTATAGTTCCCCAGCAGGCTTGCTTCTGAGTTCCGCGCAACCAGGCGCAGGCTAACCAGGGACGGCGGTCCATCCATCTCGCTTTGTTCTGTTGAATGATAGGCCGCGGGCGCTTGCCGCAGCTTCACGGGAACACCTAAAAGTGTGTTCCCAATGGTGCGCACATGCTTGTCAAGCACTGAGAGCAGGCTTGCCTGCGCTTCTCCGTTGACGGTCACGTCAAGATAGCTAAGAGAAACTCGTTGCGTATCCTGGTGTGTACCGTCAGTTGAAGCAGCTTCGTGCAATGCCCTTGCGAACGCTGCTGCAGCGGAGTCACCTCGCTGCGGGTCGATGTGCGATTGGGCATCCTGGCTCAAGGCCCCCTTGGGAGCAAGGAGCGTCAAGAT
>JBOGTO010000055.1:0-13061 GCA_050695155.1 Ktedonobacteraceae bacterium | reverse complement strand
CTCCTGTACTTTCGGTTGCTTGCAGTTGCATTATATCCGTTTTTTGCGAACATGTTTGCATCATTCGATACTCTGCCCTATACTAGCAATGACAAATTTTTGCGCTATTTGCACGGAGATAACCTATGTTCTATGGACTTAATTTAGTATGGCACTGGAGTCCCATCACGCTGGCTGGCCTGATTTTAGCCTGTTTGCTTTATATTTTCGCTATCAGGTGGGGGCGTCGTAATAAGCCGGAGGAAAAGCCGCTTCAGATGCGCCGCGTGGTTTCTTTCTTCGCGGCGATCGTGATAATCGCCCTCTTGCTACTGACACCGGTTGATAGCATAGCGCGGACGCAACTTTTTCTCGCTCACATGTTTCAGGCGGTGACGTTAATCACGATATGCGCTCCATTGTTGCTGTATGCCTTGCCAGCGTGGCTGGTGCAGCCGCTTTTCGCTAACCCGTTCGTGCGGCCTATCGCGCGCTTGTTGACGCAGCCAGTAATTGCCTCATTGCTCTTCAACATGACCTTCTTGTTGTGGCACGCGCCCTCGTTCTTCAACTTTGCTTTGAAAAATGGCACCTTCTATCATGTGATGATGATGAGTTTTCTGCTCACATCTCTGCTCAACTGGTGGCCCTTGATTGGTCCGGTGCGCGAACTGCACAGGATGACTTACCCGCAAAAGATGCTGTATGCCTTCCTGGATGGGCAACCGGTGGATGTGTTCGCCTTTTTGCTGGTCTTCTCCTTTGTGGTGCTTTATCATCATTACGCGGTCCCGCCACAGCTCGGTATCTCCGCCTTCGCCGATCAGGCGGCTGGCGGCGCGCTGCTGTTGCTCCCCGGCCTGGTAGACCTGTGTGTTATGACGCCCCTGTTCTTCCGCTGGCTCGGCCAGCTCGAAGCAAAGGCCAAAATCGCCGATCAGCGCCGCCAGGAAGAGGAAGAGGCTTTTATGGAAGAGGATATTGAAGAACACTTGCAAGCGCAATGAGTGTCATAACAGGTCACTCTTGCGCTTTCTTCGCTGGAGATGTGGATTCCTGGTGCAGAGCCACGCCGCCTGCAATCAGAAGAATACCCACGATCTCGATGGTTGATGGTATTTGACGAAGCACAATAATCCCGATTAACGCGGCAGATGCTGGCAATAAGGAGAGCAAAAGCGCGAACGTTGCGCGTGGTAGGCGAGCCATAGCCAACTGATCGCACACATATGGGATGACCGAAGAGCAAATGCCTACACCGATGCCCGCAAGCAGCAATGGAAGCTGTGTCAACGCGGGCAAAGCGCCCGTGAGTCCAATGGGGGTTATGGTTAGCAGTGCAATGAGCATCGATGCGCCAAGCCGATCAATACCAGCCGGACCACCATCCTGAGCAATTCGATGTCCGAGAACCACATAGAGCATGAAGAAAGCGCAGTTGGCGAAGGCAAATACAAAGCCGAGCGCCTGCCCGCCCAACCGCACATCCGTCAGCAGCCATCCCCCGGCAGTGGCTAGCAGCAGTGCGGCGATGTTTCGCCGCGTCCTGACACCGAGCGCGGCCAGTGTAATAGGTCCAATAAATTCGATGGCTCCAACCGTTCCCAGAGGGAGGCGGGAGATTGCGAGATAAAAACATGCGTTCATCAAGCCGAGTACAACGCCCAGGGCGAGTAAAAGGCGGCGTTCAGTCCAGGTCTTCCCGATCAGAATGCGCCAGGGCCGACGCCATACAGCGAAAATGACAGCGGCGCTCGCAATGCGCAGCCACGCTACACCGAGCGCGGGTACACGAGAGAAGAGCAGCACCGCAAACGCGGGTCCGAGGTAGTGAAAAATGGCGCTCACCAGGAAGTAAACATGCGGCGGTATCCTGGTTGTGATCCTCGTTTTTGTCAATTGAGCCATAGCGTTTAGCATCTCCTAACATAGATTTCGTCTACCTGTATGGTATAATAGAAAAAAGCGGAATTACATGGTAATTTTGAGGAGATAACGAATATATGGCTCAAGAGTTAAGGAAAAAACAGCTATTTACTTCAATGCCGCTACACGAGGAGTTGGATGCAGTCAACATACGTGTGCTGGAAGAACTACAGCGCGATCCCCGTCTGACCATGTCTGAACTGGGACGTCGAGTTGGCATGTCGTCGCCTTCTGTGACCGAGCGGGTGCGTCGCCTCGAGGAAGCCGGGGTGATTCGAGGATATAGTCTGGATATAAACCCGGCGGCGTTGGGGCTACCTATTACGGCCTACATTCGTATCCGTCCGAGTCCAGGGCAATTGTCCAGAATTGCTGAACTGGCCCAGCAGATTCCAGAAGTCGTAGAATGCCACCGCGTGACCGGTGAAGATTGTTTTATTCTCAAAGTGCATATTCCGGCTATCGATCAGCTTGATAGATTGCTCGACTGTTTCCTTTTATATGGTTTAACAACTACCTCTATTATCCAGTCTTCACCCGTCCCTCTCCGTCCCCCACCATTACCCGAAGTTTGATTAGTCCGCCTGGTCTGCCTGAGCAACAGCATTGCATCTACAGGCAGGCATGGTATAATCCCGTTGTGCCTGATATTCCAGATGCAGCAATGCAATATTTTGGGGAAGGGAATAGAAGCCTATATGGGTATGCAGCAGCAGGGACAGCAGCTTGACGATCCACTGAAAGCGAAGCAGCAGAAAAAGCGCATGAATGATAAACGCTGGCTGATTGCCATTATTGCGATAGTGTTGATCGCGGGCGGGGCCATCTTCTGGCTAAAGGATACGCAGGGTTCGGTGTATGCGATTCTGCCAATTGTCATTTTTACTGTGCTGGGCATACTGGTTAGTCTTTTCCAGTGGCTGTTTCCCGTCTCCTCTGGCTCATCAAATCAGGCCATGCATCCCTCGATGCTGGCGCAATTGATGCAAACGGCGCAGGCTGTGCCACAACCGCCGCCACAAATTATTGAGCGTGCATCGTCGGTTGATCCTCCCTCCACATCTCCTCAACATCTAGCGCGGTCGGGACCGCTCGACAAGGTCAGCTATCGTGGTATTATGGGTATGCCGCCTCCTACCGACCCACGCACTATCCAGCAGCGCGACAGGGTCGTGCTGGCCGCCTATACCAAACTGTGCGGTGCTGATGTATCGGCGCTGGTGCTGACGGGCATTGGCGGCGTGGGCAAATCGACGCTGGCCGCGCTGATCTATCGTTACGCGGAAGCGCAGCGCCGGGCGGGCAACGGGCCGTTCAAGGCCGAAGCCATCTGGCTGAACATTGATCCCGCCGTGACGCTGGCCGATCTGGCAGGCAACCTCTTCCAACTCTTTGAGAAGCCGCTGCCCGATTTCACGCGCCTTTCGCTGCAACACCAGGCCATGGCGTTGTTTAACGTCTTGAATACGCCGGAACAGCCGCGCTTGATCGTACTCGATCAGTTTGAGAATTTGCTGGATTGGCGCACTGGTCACGCGCTGGCAGACCGTCCCGGCGTGGGCGAATGGCTCGACGCCATCAACAGCCAGCCGTGCGCCTGTCGTATCCTGATGACCAGCCGCCCCTGGCCGTTAGGTACTCACGAGCATCCACCAACTTATATGCATGAATACGTAGTGCAGGGGCTTGATGCTGCTGAGGGTACGGATTTGCTGCGCAAGATGCATATCGAGGCAAGTGACGACGAACTACACGCCGTCGTTGAACGCTGTCAGGGACATGTGTACGCACTGACATTGCTGGCTACATTGTTGCACACGCGCAATTTGAGCCTGGCGGCCTTTCTCAAAGATGCCATGTTTTCACAAGTCTGGACGGGCAATGCTGCGCACAATCTGCTCGATTACATCTTTCACGAGCAATTAAATGAAGAACAGCGCCAGTTGTTGCTAGCGTTCTCCGTGTACCGCGAACCGGCTCCCATCGAAGCAGCGCATATGGCAGCAAGCATGGATAATACCATCTCGCAGTCCCATTTACACAACGCGCTGGATGTTTTGCTTAATCAACGTTTGCTCCAGGCGGTAGGTGATGGTAGCTACCAGTTACATGCGTTGGTAACAAACTATGCGCAAAGCCACTTCGATGAGACCGACGAACAACAGAATCATCGCCTGGAGTGTGAGGCACACGCCAGGGCGGCGAGCTATTACGCGCGGCAGGCAACCCTGCGCTGCCCGCCGCGCGAGAAGCGTCGCAAGATCAGCCATGTGCAGCCCTTGATCGAGGAGATCTGGCAGCTTTGCCAGGCCGAACGCTGGTCGGATGCTTTTAATTTGATGGAACGCGAAGGATTGTTTGGCACGCTCAAACGCGCGGGGGGCAACGCCATCTTGCTCGAACTGTACCAGCAACTCGCGGTTGAGAAGTGGCAGCCGACTCCTGTACAGCGTGCGCGCATGGCGGATACGTTGGGTGTGGTGTACAGGATGCTTGGCCGTCTCGATAAAGCCAGGGAACAGCTCGAGATTTCGCTGGAACTGTATCACGCACAGGAGAAACGCGGCGGAGAAGCACGGGTGCTAAATGATCTTGGCCGCGTCTATGCTGATATGGGGAACAGGGAGACGGCGCAAAGCGATTACCACGCCGCTCTACAAATCAGCCAGGAAGAGGGGGACGCGCTGGGCATAGGTGTTGCCTTCAATAACCTGGGGTTTGTCTATAGCTCTATGGGGCAGGGCAAACAGGCACAGGATTACTACGAGCGAGCGCTGGTCATCTTCCGCGAACTGCAAGATAAAACGGGCGAAGCGGCCACGCTTAATAATCTTGGGCGCGGCTATGAAGACCTGGGGCAGCACGAGCAGGCACAAACACATTATCAACAGGCGCTGAACATTTTCCGCGCGGAGGGCGATCGCCGGGGAGAAGCATGGTCGTTCAATAACCTGGGCAAGGCCTGTCGCAAACTGGGTGAGTATGAACAGGCTTTGAGCTATCTGCAACAAGCCCTTGCCATTCGACGCGGGATTGACCGCAAGGGCGAAGGCCGCACATTCAGGAATATGGGAACCGTCTACGAGGTAATGGGAAAGGCCAATACTGCGCTTGAGTATTACAAGCAGGCCCTGGCTATCGCACAAGAAGTGGAAGACCAGGAAGGCAAGGGCAAGACCATGCGCAACCTGGGCAAACTCTACCTCGATATGCAGCGTTACGAAACCGCGCTGGCCTTCCTCCTACTTGCTAGAGACACCTTGCACGCCATAGATAGTACATACTACCAGGAATCGCTGCGCGGCATCGAAACCCTGCGCCAGACCGTTGGCGACGACCAGTTCACCGCCCTTATGGCTAGCGTTGCAGCCCGCACGCAACACATCACAGAGCAGGCGCTGGCCGAAAAACTTGAACCAACTCCCAGTTAGTACTAATGACTGACCATAATGTTCTTAGTATCTGGCACTTGTCCCAAAAAGGACAGTTCAACCCTCTTTATTTGTGACGATCACAGGTGGTGGTCATCAAGACAACATTTCTACTCAGAGAAAGAGGGGAAGAATATGGCGAAAACATCTCAAGTTCCGAGATTTGTACGTTTGGCAAATGTTCTGACAACGACCCTGCTACGCGCGGGTTTCAAGCTTGTAGGACCTTTCATTTTGTTTGGGAGCTATCCCATGTACCTGCTCACGGTGCGCGGGCGCAAAAGTGGGCAGCCGCGTACTGTCGCACTAGCGATTATCGAGCGTAATGGGAAGCGTTATGTAGGCTCCCCGTTTGGAATAGTTGATTGGGTGCGCAATCTGCGGGCAGCGAGAGAGGCCGTACTCACGCGCGGGCGGCGTTCTGAAACGGTCAACGTAATAGAACTGCCTAAAGGCGAGGCGGCCCTCCTTTTGCAAGAAGAAGTCAAGGGCGGCAACCCCATGAGTCGCTACTTTGGCGTCCCCGCTGGCTCTTCCCTTGAGGAGTTTGAGCGCGCGGCGGTCAGCCATCCTGTGTTTGTGTTGGAAAGAAAATAGAACTGGCCTTGCTAGATGCCGTTGAATCGATGAAAGGCGGGAAGCAGAGTGGAATCGTTTGAAACCTACCGTCACTACCTGTTTGCCATTGCTTACCGGATGCTCGGGAGTGCGATGGATGCGGAGGATATGGTGCAGGAGACTTACCTGCGCTACCAGACCACGAAGCCTGAGACCATTCACTCGCTCAAAGCATATCTCACCACGATCCTCACACGCTTGTGTATGGATCAACTCGATTTAGCGCGCAGGAAGCGGGAGGTGTACGTGGGTCCCTGGCTACCGGAGCCGATCCTCACGGGAGAGACTTCCGAAGTAGCCGATCCAGAAAAGCGAGTAGAGACGGAGGAGTCGGTTTCACTGGCCTTCCTGGTCTTGCTGGAGCAGCTCCAACCGTTCGAGCGAGCGGTCTTCCTGCTGCGCGAGGTCTTTGAGTACAAGTTTGCCGAGATCGCTACGATGCTTGATAAGAGTGAAGCGGCCTGCCGCCGCTCCTTCAGCCGGGCGAAGCTCCATCTACGCGCGCACCGGCCACGCTTCCCTGCCTCCTCCCAAACCCATCAGCAACTGCTCAATGGGTACTTGCGGGCGGTGCAGGGTGGCGACATGACCCCCTTGATGAATCTACTCTCCGAAAATGTGACCCTGTGGGCTGACGGTGGTGGGAAAGTCAAACAGGCCGCGCTGCGTCCCATCCATGGGCGTGATGCCGTGGCGCGCTTTAGCCTGGGAACGAAGCGCTTTTGGCCGCAGAACTCTCGTATTGAGCTAGAGGAGGTCAACGGTCAGCCAGCCCTGATTATCCGCACTGGCGATCAAGCATTCGCCGTCCTGACCATTGATGTGGAGCAAGGGCAGATTCAGACAATTCGCATCATTGCCAACCCGGAAAAACTCGCACGGGTCTAATTTACAGAGCATTAAGACAGTAGGATAAACAGAGGAGTTATGTTATAATTGGCGGGGGGATTGTACTACATCTAAAGCGCAAATAGAACACATTTGAAAATAGTTTCGGGGGTATTTTCATGAAGATCGCGCTGCTCGAAGATAATCCAGGCAATAGTGAGTTCATGCAAACCCTTCTAGAGATGGAGGGGCATGAAGTCTTTCCACATCCCAAAGGTCATTCGCTTTTAGCAGCCCTCCAGCTCACCGGTGATGTCTTTCCTTATGACGCGCTCGTTATTGACATCTTGCTGCTGAACACCCTTTCCGGCCTCGACATCATGCACCGTTTGCAGCAGCAGTACCCTGCAAAACAACTCCCGCTCATCGTGGTTTCAGCCCTGACGCGCCCGGAACTCGACCGCGTGCAGGCCGACTTCCCCGAAACGCCCATCATTCGCAAACCTTTCAAGTTCCAGGTGTTGTTAGAGGCGATACAACAAGTCGTCAGCAGACCAACCGTTGATACCACCTCACACGATTGCTTATAAGTTTAACTGAACAGGTGTGCAGCAGGGTAGCAAGTCACATGGAGGCTTGCACAGGGCTATGTAAAAGTCGAGTGAAGACGGAAGGCGACCGCCAGGGTCGCCTTTCAGGCCACTTTTAAATCGCCCTGCGACTTGCTACCCTGCTGCACACCTGTTATCTAGCGCCGCCTCTTGCTACCGCCCCAATCATCGTCATCCGATTCGAGGGAGAAGGTATGTTCGCCCTCAAAACAATAGTACAGGGGGTTGCCGTCCTCGTCGGTATAGGGAATGCTCTCCGTTTCAGGGTCTACCAGCAAAATAGCATCATCCTCGTCAAGCGGACATGTTTCATGTTTACTAAAGGGCCAACCCACAATTTTCCTCTCTTTCGATGCGCTCCAGCATTCGCATGGTTTGCTCTCTTAATCATTAGACGCTACTAATCTGACAAAATCGAAATCACGGCGGGGAGTAGATGCATCTCTCTTCTACCGGAGCAATATAATCGCTTTTGTCTTTTCTTCAACATTCTTTGCCAGCAAAGACAAAAAGTACTATTTTTTCTTACAAATCTTTTCTCAAAAACCAATTAGTACCTTTTGGTTGGTATAAGACGCAAACCTGAAAAATCTACAAAGTTCTTATACTATCTTTTCCTGGAACGGGAAGTATCGATACATCTCTATCTCTCGAAACAATGAATGGAAAACCGACCTGCAATGATGCAGGCCACCTGTCACGCCGCGCAGGACAGGATAGACTGGCGCGCAGGCCAATGGGACACACCTGCATCCGTCCCGCGATTCGATAATCGCCACGCCGCGCGCCAATACTATCCGTCCGCGAAATCATTGTAGGGGCGGGGGTGGACGAGGATGAGGGGAGGGGACGCTTGCGTCGCCCTCGCACCTCATGATGTGGATGAGGGGAGGGGACGCTCGCGGTCGCCCTCGCACCCTGACATTGTGGAGGTGGGGACCCTCGCGGTCGCCCCTGTTAAGAAAAAGGAAGGAAGACCTATACTATGTTCAAACGAACACTACGCTGGCTCATGCCATTGATCGCGCTACTCATGGTGGCCGCCTGCCTGGCATTCTCGCCCATGCTCAGTAGCCACGCCGCACCCATCGCGCCAGCCGCACCCGCGCCCATCAGCGCACCGGCGATTCAGGGACATCATGCGCCGGCACCCAATTTTCTCTGGCGTCCTTGAAACCAGCATTCGTCAATCAATATAGGAAGTTCTGAGTGACAAAGTATATTATTATACTACTCTCTAACTTCCTATATTCTTTCAACGTTTACAGAGCATAGCCAGTTTTTCACTTCAACGGCTTTACGATGCCCTAAAGTTTCTAATAAGGTTATGCTAATATCCCCTAGTCTAATGGCCTCTTCAAGCTTGCCTTGCGCAGCAGCTACTTTCCCTAATCCATAATGCGCTAACGCAATTAAGTCTTGAGTTCCTTCAGGAGTAATTTCAAGCATATAATGATATGTCTCTTCAGCTGTATTGACTTGCATTTGTTCAAAATAGAAATTGCCGTACTCATACAAAACGTTAGCAATTACCTGAGGTATTCCAATTTGCTGGGCTAAATCCAAACCATCTCGCAAGTATACTTCTGCCTGATCAAAATTCCCTTCTTTTCGCTTGGTCAACCCTATGTTTGTCAACAAAGCACTGATCCATTCACGATTATCAAACTGATGTGCCAGGGCTAGACCCTCTTGGAAGTAATCTACAGCTATACTATATTCACCCTTTTCACTTGCTATATCACCTAAATTACTAAGCAAAGCACATGTCCATTCTTTATGCCCTAACTGTCTAGCTAATGTTAATGCCTCTTGAAAATATTCTTCTGCTTGTATATTATTCCCTTGTTCTCCAACGGTTACACCCAAATTGATGAGCAAAGTGCATTCTTTTTCGCGGGAGTCAATTTCACGCGCCAATGTAAGTGCTTGTTCCATATACACTTTAGACTTGTCATATTCACCACGACTTGCAGCCACAGAACCCAATGTTTCGAGTATATCGCAGATCAATTCAGAATTTTTAGTCTCATGAGCAAGTTCCAGTCCTTCTTGTAAGTAGGCTTCGGCTTTGGAGTATTCACCGCGCTTCCAGGTGATCCAGCCCAGGTCGGCTAGCAGGTTACAGATACGTTCGGAGTTTTCTATCTGGCGGGCAAGAGTCAAGCCTTCCTGTAAGTGGGCGTTGGCCTTTTCGTAGTTACCACGCTTCTGGGCGATTTCGCCGAGGTAGAGCAGCGCGCCCGATTTGCCATCATCATCGCACAGGCTTTCCGCGCCTGCTAATGCTCGCTGTAAGTGTTTCTCGGCCAGTTCGTAGAGGCCGCGCGAGCGCAGGTAGGGGATAAAGGCATAGATGCAGCGCATCAGTTGCTTTGTTTCGTTGCGTTCGTATGCCGATTCAAGCGCGGCGATGATGGTAGAGTATTCTGGTTCAAGGATTTCGTAGTCTTTTCTGTGCTTCTCCACAAGGTCTGTCGCATAGGCAATTAGGCGTTCGTAAGGGGCGTTCTCATGTAGGGCGGTATGCGCGTAATCGGCAATGGTCTGGTGCAGCGTGTAATGGCTGGCATCGGCCATTTCCAGCAATCCTCTGTCGATGAGTGTATCGAGCGCGTCAACTTTGCAGTCGGCAACATGGAGCGCGGCCTGCTCGGAGAAATTATTGGGTTTGGGCAGGAAGACGGAGAGCGCGAGCAGAGTCGCCTTCACCTGCGAGTTCAATTGCCGGCAGGTAACATCTATGACTGTATATAAGGAGAGCGGCATGTCGATTTGCAGGCTGGTATGGCGTTCCGCCGGGGCGCGCGGCTCGCTGATATGCAGGCGCTCTCCGGCATCGTTCAGTCGCTCCAGGGCCGCGTCGACGCGACGCGCCGGGCCACCGTAGGATTGCAGACGCAGGTAGTTGCCTAACAGGGTCAATGCGAGCGGCAACCCTCCTGCCGCGTGTGCAAGCTCGCGTACCTGTTGTGTTTCACGCTCAACGAGCTGCGGAGCCAGTGTACGCAGCAAGACGATGCTATCGTTTTCGCCCAATTCACGTATGATGTGGGTAGCATTCTGGGCAAATGCGCTGGCAATGGCGGGGAAGCGCGTCGTTATCAGGTGAGCGCAATTTGGCCCACCCACTTTGAACACCAGTGCGTTTTCCAGTTCCCAGGCATCGTCGATGACCAGCAGCATTTGACGCACTCCGATGGCGCGGCGCAATTGCACGGCCAATGCCTCGTGGTCGCTCTCACCTGCCATATCGGATGCCGCAACGCCAAGCAACATGCCCCAACGACTCAAGATGCTGGATACGTCGGGGGTAGGTCCCAGCGCCGCCCACAGGATGCCGTCGCGGAAATGCTCGCGCATCTCTGCATCGCGCGCCAGCGTGATAGCAAGCGTGGTTTTGCCTACGCCGGGCAAGCCATGCAGCGCGGTCATCGCTACATTATCGCCTGCTCGCAAACGCTCTCGCAAATTCGCCAGCTCGTCTTCGCGCCCCACCAGGAACACAGGCGGTGGCAGTGGGATCGAGGCATCATAGATTGCTTCGTTGACGCTTATAATAGGAACAGGCGAGTTTGCGGCGAGAGGAGGAGTGGTTGTATCAAGGACGACGGGTTCAGGAATGGATGGATTGGTGACAGTAACGCTCGCTTCGCCAGCCAGGTCGAGTTCTTCTTCCGTCTTACCAAAGAGTTGAACCAGTTTGCGTTGGAAGTAAGGGCCAGGGCGTGTAATACCGCGTTCCCAGCGACTCACATTGACGTAATTCGTACCAATGCGCTCGGCTAGCTGCTTTTGCGAGAGCTTGCGCTGCTTGCGAGCCTCGATGAGTCTGGTTCTAGGTTGAACCTCTGGCGCGTCCATCTTCATCATTCCTTCGGTCAGACCTTAAAATGATAAATCTGATAAATGTAATGATAACATAACTACTTACATAAAGATAGGTAGTAAGGCATAATTTACTTAATAACTGTAAGGTGACATTTAACAAATAGGGAATAGCCCCCTTACAAACAGGCAGTAGTCAGGAGAAGCAGGATGCAAGTTGTTTGCCCTCCTAAAGGAAAAGCCGCAACGGCATTTGTAACAACAACGCAGGATGCTGAAATCATCCGCTACTTTCCCTTGCAAGGCACCTTGCCCGAAGGGCAAACGCTGGTGATGAACACCGCGCTGGGAACGCTTTCGCTGCTCTCCAACGGCGATGTGATCCCTCGCCTGCTTATCCAACAACAATTTACGGCCAGCGAGCTAAGCCTTTTGCTGCCCCTGCTCGAACAGTTCCCCCACTATTGTCCCTACGAAGTCATGTTCGCCAGCTTCTACAACGGGGCCATCAACGAGGCCACTATCGAACATTGCCGCGTACAGCTACAGGATGCGCTGGAGGCCGGTTGCTGGGACCAGCAACTGCGTCCGGTGCGCAACGTGCTGTCGCGTATCCGCTTCAAACTGCGCGGCTTCAACCTCGACATCATCTCCATCCTGGAAACCGGCTACATCCTGATGGTGACGACTCGCATCAAAGCCCGTTCATAAAACTTTTTGTATCATTCGCCTCGCCTTATTATTCTGCGCCTCGCCCTATCATTCTGCGCCTCGCGTTGTCATTCTGAGCGCAGCGAAGAATCTCCCCTGCCAGGCACACTCAGATTCTTCGCTGCGCTCAGAATGACAGTTTCCACTTCCGCAAACAAAACCACCTTTACTTGATCGACAACACGCCGCCCCGACGCAAAACACCTGTCCTGCGTTTTTTATCAATTTCTTGTGTCTTATACCAGAGTTAGAAAAGACAGCCAAAAAACACTTGTTTTTTCACACAATCTTGTGTACTGTTACTGGTAGATATATTTCCGGCGAGAAATATATGCATGGACAACATTTTAGCGTCTGGCGCGGCGTTGCACCTGTAGCAAGATAAACGGAGTTTTAGCAACATTTCGGATTACACTACAACCGATGCAATCATCTCTTAACGCGCTAATGAAGTGAAGGAGTCGCGCTATGCAAGGAATCTCGTACCGGACAATCGCTTCCGCGATGTATGAAATGCCACAGAGCGATGAAGAAATCCTGCACTACACGATGACAGAATTGTTGCCAGCAGGCCACACGCTGGCAATGAACGTCCTCTTAGGCACGCTCTCACTCATCGCCAACGACTCGAATCTCCCCTATCCCCGCATGGTTGCTGAGCAGCAATTTACCATGAGCGAACTGAGCCTGTTGTTGCCCCTGCTCAATTCGCACCCGCACTATTGCCCGTATGAGGTATTGCTCGCCAGTTTCAACCATCGCATGATTACGGAAGCGACCATCGAACGCTGCCGCAAACGCCTGCAAGAAGCGCAGGACGAAGGAGTGTGGGACCAGGAGATGCGCCCCGTGCGCAATGTCCTCTCGCGCACGCGCCTGAAAATGCGCAGTTTCGGCGTGGAGATCGCCTCCATCCTGGAAACAGGCTACGTACTCATGAATTTGCCCGCCCGCAAGAAGTTGGGCGCGTAATAATCGTCACCAACACCCGAAGGTGCGGAGTAGATGATGTCTTTTTCACCGGGAGTTTTTGCAACGCGCTGGTCACTAGAGGGTATCATCTGTCACCTGCCCTATCATCCGTCGCCTGGAGTGTCATCCTGAGCGCAGCGAAGGATCTCCCGTCGGA
>JBOGTO010000054.1:0-2046 GCA_050695155.1 Ktedonobacteraceae bacterium | reverse complement strand
GCGCTCAGAATGACAGGTAAAATCGCTCATCGAAGGGTGACAAACTACTACGGATGTTCCGCGCATTTATACGGGCGCGACGATTACGCTGACGTTGTCGGAGCCGCCGCGATGGAGCGCGGCTTTGATGAGGGCATCGCTGGCCTGCGCTACGTCGGGCAGGCAGCGTTTGAGGATTTTCTCGATTTCGTGGTCGCGCACCATCTCCCACAGGCCGTCCGAACAGAGCAGCAGGTAGTCGCCCGGCTGGGCAGGCTCGATGAACCAGTCTACCTGCACGTTGTCCTTCTCGCCCAGGCCGCGATAGATTTTGTTGCGGTCGGGATGGGTATAGACATCTTCGGCGGCGATGGCTCCCACGGAGACCAGGCGCGCCACCAGCGAATGATCGCGCGTGATTTGCTTGAGCTTACCATCCCGGCGATAGATATAAGTACGGCTATCACCCACGTTGACGATGTAGGCGGTAGACTCGACCAGCAGCGCGGCGGTGATGGTGGTTCCCAGATCGACGCCATGCTCTTCCTTATATTCGTGGATCACCGAGTTCGCCAGGTGGGCGCAATCGGTCAGCGTATCCATCAGGAAGGTATCGCTTAGCTCTTCGCCATGTTGGACGGCGGGCAAGACGCTTTGCATCATGCTGTGCGTGGCAAGGTGGCTGGCGACGCGCCCACTGGCATGTCCGCCCATGCCGTCGGCTACCACATACAGCGCGATTGGCACGAGGTTTCCACGCGCATCGCAGACGCTGCGTACCGCCAACACCGAATCCTCGTTCGGCTTGTGCTTGCGTTTGATGCCAGGGTCCCAGCCAATACCTACGTCAGCACCGGCAAGTTGGACAGGGCGCGAACTGGTTGTTGCCAGGCGCTCGTATTCCCCGGTGGTAAGCTCTGGCGCGATTGGCTCGGTCTTCATTTTCGGAGACGCTGGCGCGAGAGGCCGCGTCTTTGATGCTCTGTTGTTGACTGCCATGCGCGGCGGGGGCGCGGGCGTGGCTGTACGGGCGAGTGCGGCGTAGGCCAGCGATGCCTGTGGCTCATCGAAACCCTGTTCGAGCAAATTATCGGCGGAGCTGCGCTGCCAGTTCGTTTTCCTGGGAGCGCGTCTCGTCTGTTTGTTACTGCGAAACAGTCCGATGCTTACCCATAGCAGCACGGCCCACATTATGCCCCACGTCAACGACAGGAGAAAGACGCCAACGAAAGATGCCAGCGCGGACAGGCCATGCGCGGCCAGCAAGCGCCCTATTTGCGGCAGCGATTGCGCCAGCAACACCCAGGCCGGTGGCGGGAAGCCGCCGGATACCGCCAGTAACAGGATTGCGGAGCAGAGCAGCCCCAGCCAGGCCAGCGCTTTCACCCACAGATGGAAAGCATAGGCTATCTTGAATTGCTGTAACATGTCAGGCTTTCGACTCTAGTAGTATAGTAGTGGCGACCCTTGCGGTCGCCATATCCTAATTTGAATTGCTGTAACATATCAAACTTTCGACTCCGCGAATGAAGTGATAGTGATGGTGATGCCCATTTGCACGATCAGGCGCAGACCATCATAGCCGGATGTCAGCGCGTTATCAGTGGCGGTCAGCATCCAGTTAGTCGGCTCAGCCTGTCCCGCCTGCCACACGCGCGCCATGATGCTCGTCCCGACCACGCGCGCCCGGATGCTATAGGCTGTGCCATCTTTGGCTGTAAATGGCACCGATTGCAGGGTACTGACCGTGCCATTGGCTTTTTTGAGCGCCGTCAGATTCGCGCCATCGATGAACACTTTGTACAGATTGTTGCCATCCGTCCAACGCAACAACACGCCAATATTGGCGGCGGCGAAATGATCGACCGAGCCACTGACCAGCACCTCGCTATCCGCCACTGGCTTGCCAAGCACGCTATCATAGATGGCGCTGCTATTACCCGCCACTTGCCCGGTATGATTGACAATGGCAAAGGCGGGTGCTTTCGCGGCATCGCCAGACCAGCTCTGTCCATCCGAGGCCGTACCCCAGAACTGCTGATCGGGACGCTGAAAGGTATCCTGCGC
>JBOGTO010000053.1:0-4397 GCA_050695155.1 Ktedonobacteraceae bacterium | reverse complement strand
GTGGGGGATGGGGCGTCCGGGGGTGGCGGGGCATCTGGTGGGGATGGGGCGTCCGGCAGGGCATTTAACGTCCAGAGCATTTGTAGTTGTATCTTCTGGTCGTTACGTCATATACTTGCTACATGAGTACAACATACCGCACACTCATCTCTTTATTTGAAGAATTGCGAGGCGAACGCATCATCATCCGGCCATATCGTGAAAGTGACGCGCAAGACCTTTTCGAGGCCGTCGCGGAATCACGCGATCACTTGCGCCCCTGGCTCCCATTTGCCGACGCGCACCAGACAGTCGAAGAAAGCCGCGATTGGATTATACATACGATGGCCCAATGGCTACTGCGCGAGGAACTGGCAATGGGTATGTGGAATGCTGCTACCAGCCGCTATCTCGGTGGAACTGGATTCCAGGTGCATAGCTGGGATGCCGGTTACTTTGAGATTGGTTACTGGATACGCGCTTCTGAAGAGGGTCACGGCTACATTACAGAGGCGGTGCGCTTGCTGGCGAACTATGCCTTCGACGCGCTCAAAGCCAATCGCCTTGAGATTCGTTGTGACGAGCAGAATGTGCGCAGCGCCGCAGTTCCCCGGCGGCTCGGCTTCGTGCAGGAGGGATGCCTGCGCAACGATGCGACCACGCCGGATGGCAGCCCGCGTTCCACGCTGATATTCTCGCTCATTCCGGGCGAGTGGCACGATAGCCACAACTAAAGGATACGATGACGACTGGACAACAGTTTGACGCAATTGTAGTTGGCGCGGGTCCCGCTGGCAGCAGCGCAGCCCTGGCGATGGCGCGCGCGGGTCTGCATATCGCACTTATCGAGCGCGGCGAGTACGCTGGAGCCAAAAACGTTTCCGGCGCGGCCCTGTATGCCCCCGGACTATTGGCCGAACTGTTGCCCAACTACTGGGAAGAGGCTCCCGTCGAACGCTTTCTGACGCGGCGCGTTATCGCTTTGCTGGGACAGGAGTCGGCGCTCTCCATCGACTTTCGCACCAAACACTTCGCGCAGCCGCCCTACAACGGCTTTACTATTTTGCGCCCCAAATTTGATCGCTGGTTGGCCGACAAGGCGCAAGAGGCCGGAGCGACGCTCATCACCTCAACGGTAGTGGACGATTTGCTCTACGAGCGAGAGCAGGTTGTCGGTGTGCTATGCCGCCGCGAGCAGGGCGAACTCTACGCCCCCATCGTCATCGCCGCCGATGGAGCTAACTCGTTCCTCGCCAAAAAAGCCGGATTGCAACACGAATTCAAGGCCGATGAAATGACATTGGGCATCAAGGAGGTGCTACGTCTCGACGCGCACACCATCGAGGAACGTTTCAATCTCGCTAACGATGAGGGCATGGCAACCGAGTATGTCGGCTTCGCTACAGGCAACGTCAAAGGCGGCGCGTTCCTCTATACCAACCGCGATACGCTCTCCATCGGACTCGTCACACAGATCGCATCCCTGGCACAGCAGCGCGTCAAACCCTATGAACTGCTCGATCAATTCAAGCAGCATCCCGCCGTTGCGCCGCTCGTGCGCGATAGTACACCCGTCGAATATTCGGCGCACATGATCCCTGAAGGCGGCTGGGCCATGCTCCCGCAACTATCACGCGGCGGCTTGCTGGTCGTGGGAGACGCGGCTGGTTTCGTCTTCGCGGCAGGCATCTTCCTGGAGGGTATGAATTTCGCCATCGCCTCCGGCCTGGCCGCTGCCGCCGCTGCGCAAGAGGCACATGCTCAGGACGATTACTCTGCCGCGAGTATGGCGCGTTATCGCCAGCAACTGGAAAAGAGCTTCGTGCTGCAAGACCTGAAACGCTTCAAGCGCGCACCCGCTTTTCTCAACAACGAACGCCTGATGCACATGTATCCTGAGCTACTATGCCAGGCAGCCGAAAACGTCTTTCGCTCAGACGGCAAGCCGCGCCGCAAACTGGGACGCACCATTTATGGCACCATGCGCCGCAAAGTAGCGCTGCGTACCATGTTGCGCGATGGCTGGCAGGCCGCGCGCGCCCTATTTTTCTAAGTAAGGGAGGGGAAGTATTCATGCAGCCAGTCGAGGAACGCCTGGAACTTGTGCGCTTCAAAGTCGATAAGACCCCGCACATCCGCGTCAACAGCGAAGCCTGCCAGGGCTGCGATACCACCGCCTGCGTCTACGTCTGCCCTGCCGGTCTCTTTGAATTGCTAGGCGGCGAAATGCACTTTTCTTACGAACACTGCCTGGAATGCGGCACCTGCTACGTCGCCTGCGACCGCAAAGCCATCGAATGGGACTACCCGCGCGGCGGCTGGGGCGTCAGCTTCCGCGCATCGTGAATCGTGAAGGATGTCTGACGATTTTTGACAATCGAAGAGAGTAATAGGGGGCGTCGCCTTCTGATGACTATTCCCAATCAAAGTCGGGAATGTCATTCCTCGCTTCGCCTGTCATTCTGAGCGCAGCGAAGAATCTCAGTGTGACGAAAGAGCGGGCATGTCATTCCTCGCTTCGCCTGTCATTCTGAGCGCAGCGAAGAATCTTAGTGCGACAGGGAGATTCTTCCTCGTGGCGGGCGTCCCTCACCTGTCGGCGGGCGTCCCTCACCTGTCATTCTGAGCGCAGCGAAGAATCTCAAGTCGGCGGAAGATTCTTCGCTGCGCTCAGAATTACATGACCGATTTTGGTCGTTAAAATCTATCGGGAACGCGATCAATCGCGTCCCTACGAAACGAGGTACACAATGAAAATCGAAGCCAGACTACAAGAATTGGGACTCGTCCTGCCGGAAACCCTCAAAGCGCCGGCAGGGGTAAAACTGCCTTTTGCTAATGTGCGCGTGCGTGGCAATCGCGCCTACATCGCCGGGCATGGACCGCTTATGCCCGATGGCTCGCTCGCCAAACCGCTTGGCAAAGTCGGCGCGGAAGTTTCCGAGCAGGAAGCCTACCAGTCCGCGCGCCTGGTCACGCTCGCCATTCTCGCCAGCCTCAAACGCGAATTGGGCGATCTCGACCGCGTAACCGCGTGGCTGCGCGTCTTCGGCATGGTCAACACTGCTCCCGGCTTCAATCGCCAACCAGCGGTAATCAACGGCTTCTCGGACCTCATCCTTGAATTGTATGGCCCGGAAGTAGGGCAACATGCCCGCTCTGCTGTCGGCATGGCTGGCCTACCTTTCGACATTCCTGTCGAGATTGAAGCTGAAGTGGAGATCAGTAGCAGAGATTAGGAATTCAAAGAACAATATATCAGTACTGAAAGGCAGATTCTCTATGCACGCGAGGACTACCATTGTTCGCTTTCGACCTGATATGGTGAACGAAGCAACACGCATTATCCGAGAAATCATGCTTCCAAGTGCGCGCCCCCAGCAAGGTTTTCAAGGAGCATACTTATTTAAGAGTGATACAGACGCGGAGAAGTTTATCATCATCAGTCTCTGGAATACCAGAGCCGATATGCTTGCAGCCCACCCACCTGAGGATATTATTCCACTATTGGAGCCGTTAGATAATCTCATTGCTGAATGGGATCAGGATACTTACGAAACGCTTTTCCAATTGGGTCCACAGGCATAATACTCACAGGCCAGTCCAATGCTTTACGCAGGACTGGCCTGTGCAGGTAAATCTGAGCGGATTGCAAAGCATGGTACAGAATGCTCACCAGGTTATAATTCGGATCGCTCACCCCGGTGGCGCTGGACCAATTGCTGGAGCCGGGAGCTGTCCCGGCCTGATTTGGCTGGTTCGGCTGATTGCTGTATTGCGTCATATGTTTCTCCTTCTTCGTTTAGCAACTACGTTCACAAACATATCCCTTTACCTCAGCACATGCACATCCCCCACCCTACACCCCACGATTCTACACCCCCAAAAGTTTCCACTGTAAGTAAAAAATAAGCACAAGCTTTGCATAAATACATCCATACCGAGAGTGTCCAGATGTCACACAAACCAGAAGAACACTTAGAGTGCCTGGACAAACGCCTGGAACAAGGGGAAAACATGCTTCATCAAAGCCTTGCACACCAACCCTACAAAACAAATAACAAAACCTGGGGTATACGCTCAATCTCAACGTATACCCCAGGTCTCTTTTTAGCCTCAATCCCGAACGGGACGCCTCGGCTCTTTAGCCGTAGAGGCAATTCCCCAACATCCTGGGAAATATTCTTGGTATCAATCCCGAACGGGACGCCTCGGCTCTTTAGCCAAAAAGTATCAGCAGCGATATGGCATCAGCTATGTAGTATCAATCCCGAACGGGACGCCTCGGCTCTTTAGCCAACCATTGATGGGATTACCCCAGGAAATGGGGAACTGTATCAATCCCGAACGGGACGCCTCGGCTCTTTAGCCCCAATTGGACAGGATTTCCAGAGGATGTTATTGTAAAATATCAATCC
>JBOGTO010000052.1:0-6859 GCA_050695155.1 Ktedonobacteraceae bacterium | reverse complement strand
TCCCTACATATCAAGCGCTATATTTCGCGCAACGCTCCCGCCAGCGTATCAATCTCCTCCTCGGTGTTATAAAAGCCGGTCGAGATGCGTAAAGCGTGGGTGGAGGGGATATTGCGAATGAGGATGTTATGCTTTTCATTCAAAACCTTCACCACTTCAGCATCATCTTTCCCTTCCAGCCGGAATGCTACCAGCCCGCTTTCGCCAGGGCGTGGTGTCAGCATGAACAGATCGGGAATTTCAGAGAGGGTGTAATAGGCGTATGCACTCAAGGTGGCTATGCGCTCGTACATCCATTGATGGCCGACTACCGTACTCAGCCAGTTCAAGACGGCGACCTGACCCGCCAGCGCCGCTGTTTGCCGTCCTCCTACCTCGAAGCGTTGCGCCTTGTCGTGCAGTTCCCACTCGATACCTTCCTCGTGTTTGACGGACCAGTAGCCGACATAGGTGGACTTGACGTAGGATAGCGCGTCTTGCCGGGCATAGAGTGCGCCTGTGCCGTCGGGGCCGCACAGCCATTTCTGCATGGGGATGGCATAGAAATCGACGTTGAGCGCGTGCATGTCGAGCGGAATGGCTCCCGCCGACTGCGCCCCATCGATCAGGACAGGGATACCCCATTCGCGGCCCATATAGCCAACCTCGCTAATATCCAGTCGCGCTCCCGTCATCCAGGAAATGTGCGAAAGCGAAATCAGGCGCGTGCGTGGCGTTACGAGGTCGGCGACGGGCTTGAGTACAGGCTTGTCCCCTTTTTCGCCAATATCGGCGACGCGAATGACGATTCCATAGCGGTCGCGCAACTGGTATAATGGCGCGAGCAAACTGATATGCTCGTGGTTAGTGGTAATCACCTCGTCGCCTTCATGCCAGTCGATGCCGAAGCTGATGATATTAAGACCTTCGCCCGTGTTATCGGTCAGGGCGATTTCATCGACATGCGCGTTCAGGAGATGCGCCGCGCCCTGGCGAGCGTTATCGTAGATGGCTAGCATACTCTCAAAGCCTGATGCGCCGAGCCGCCCGTTTTGCCATTCTTGCTGCACCCGCTCTTGCATTGCGGCGGGAACACAGGCAGGCATGGGGCCGAAAGTCCCTGCATTTAAATAGACATGAGACGTGGTGGCGATCATTTCCTGACGAATGCGTTGAAGATGAGTGAGGTCTGCCAAGTTGAAGCTCCTTCATAGAGAGGTACAGGTACCGGGTTTTATCGCAAGGACATGTGTGTTATGATGCCCCTGCGCGGTGTTTCAAACAACCTTATTGGAATTATACATTACTGGTAGTAATGCTCATTCCTCTCTACTGCGCGGGACAAGATGAATGTCAATGCCTGCATCAAGCCTCAACAGGCGGTTGATGATAGAGCCTCGAATAAGTTCTTCCCAATGGCTACGGGCGGGCTGGCCCAGCACCAGTTGAGTTATTTGCCGCTCGTGAGCGATCTCTACCAGCTTGCGCGCGATGTCAGGGCTACTGGCGCGGATCACCTCGGCTCCCAGATCTTCGGCGAGTACGGCGTGTTCCTCCAGGCGGTGCAGCGCCTCTTCCCTGCGCTGTTTCGCCTCGCCACGATACTTGAGCCATCCGATGAGCTTGCTAGTAAAGGCCAGGTAGCCCTCCGGTTGGATACAGACAGCGATAAAATCGGCGTGCAACCCATGAGAAAGCCGCCAGGCATCGCGGATGACCTCGCGCGTGTGGGGCCGCGCATCGAAGCCCACCAGCACGCGCTCGCTGGCCGGGGGGTACTCGCTGATGCCATGCTCGGTCATGTATTCCTGCAACTGGGATTCGGTCTTCTCGGCAGTGCGCCGCAGCGCCAGTTCGCGTAGCGCCGTCAGGTTGCCTTCGCGGAAGAAGTTGTTGAGCGCGGTCTCGATGCGTTCGGGCGGATAGATATTGCCATGCTTCATGCGCTGGCGCAAGGCATGGGGCGAGATGTCGATCAGTTCCACCTCCTCAGCCTGATCGAGAATCCAGTCTGGCAGCGTTTCGCGCACGCGCACACCCGTGATGCTTGCTACCAGGTCGTTGAGGCTTTCAAGGTGCTGGATATTGAGAGTCGTTACCACATCGATACCGGCGTCGAGGATCTCCAGCACATCCTGATAGCGTTTGGCGTGTTTGGAGCCGGGAACGTTGGTGTGAGCCAGTTCATCGATCAGCACCACTTTGGGGTGCCGGGCCATGATGGCCTCGGTATCCATTTCTTCGAGCGTCACGCCTCTATATGTGATACGCTTGCGCGGGATGATCTCCAGATCGCCCAATTGCGCCTGGGTCTGGGGACGCTTGTGCGTTTCGATATAGCCTACCACTACGTCGGTACCACGGCTCTCGCGGCGGTGTCCCTCGTTGAGCATCGTATAGGTTTTGCCCGCGCCCGCAGCCGAGCCGAGATAGACGCGCAAGCGACCGCGCCTGTGTGGATACTGTACAGGGTTTGGTGGCGTTTCGTCCTGCTCCTGTTCACTCCTTGCAGGCTGCTTCAAAGGAGGGGCAGTTGCCAGGTCGCGATCTCGCAGACTATAGCGACGCAGCAACTCCTCTGGATCAGGTCGTCCCTCTTCACGCTCTCGTTGTTCTTCGTCGGGTGTTTGCTCTTTCATGGTCTTATTATCTCATGTTCCGTACTCCAATATAGGCATAATTCATTGTTAGCACGAAGCAGGATGCGCGGCGCAGGCGTCGAGTGCCAGATTCAAATCGAGTACATTGACATAGGGTTCTCCAAAGATGCCTAAGAAGCGTCCCGTCTCATGATCCGTTACCAGCTTCGTGACGACCTGTTGTGAGAGTCCGCGAGCGCCAGCGATACGCGGCATCTGGTACATAGCACCCGCAATCGAGATGTCAGGGTCTAGCCCTGATCCAGATGCAGTGACCAGGTCCACCGGCACCGGTCCGGGAGGCGCGTTCGGATTCTCCTTCTTTAGTTCAGCAACACGCTGTTGCACCGTTTGGATAAAGGCCGCATTGGTGGGTCCAGAGTTCGAGGCCGAGGAGTTGTCGGCAGCATACGGTTCTGGTGTCCCAGTTACTGGATTCACAGTTACAGAGGGTCGCCCATGAAAGTATTCGGCTTTGGTCCAGTACTGACCGATCAAGTCAGAGCCGATCACTGTTCCATTGGATGCTTTCACCAGGCTGCCGTTGGCCTGGTATGGGAAGATCAGTTGGGCAATACCCGTAATCAGGCCGGGATAGAGGAAGCCGGTCACGATGGTGAGGATCAGGGTCAGCACCACCGCCGGGCGCAGGTATTTCATCACAAATGTTTTCATCTCACTCTTCCTTTTAGAACCGGGGCGTTATCATTTCAAGGGTAACGCCCCCCGTTCGCTTTAGCTCTTGCTCTATCCCAGGGTCAGGTGCAGCAACTGCAAGATCAGGTCGATAGCCTTAATGCCGATGAACGGGACGATGATGCCTCCCAGTCCATAGATCAAGAGGTTGCGTCGCAGCAGTGGACCCGCTCCGATAGCGCGATATTTGATGCCACGCAAAGCCAGTGGAATCAACGCGATGATAATCAGCGCGTTGAAGATCACTGCCGATAAGACCGCGCTATTGGGTGTTGCCAGGTGCATGATGTTGAGCGCCTGTAGTTGTGGGTAGGTAATAGAGAATGCTGCGGGGATGATGGCGAAGTATTTGGCGACATCGTTGGCGATGCTGAAGGTAGTCAGCGCCCCGCGTGTGATTAAAAGTTGCTTGCCTACTTCGACCACCTCGATCAGCTTGGTAGGGTTGGAGTCGAGATCAACCATGTTGGCGGCTTCTTTGGCTGCCTGCGTGCCGGTGTTCATAGCGACGCCGACATCCGCCTGTGCCAGCGCCGGGGCATCATTGGTGCCGTCGCCTGTCATCGCCACCATGCGCCCGCCCGCCTGCTGCTCGCGGATCAGCTTCATCTTGGTCTCAGGGGTGGCCTGTGCCAGGAAGTCATCCACGCCCGCTTCTTTGGCGATGGCGGCGGCGGTGAGTGGGTTGTCGCCGGTAATCATGATGGTGCGAATGCCCATGCTGCGCAGTTCGTCGAAGCGCGCGCGCATCCCGCCTTTGACAATATCCTTGAGTTCGATCACTCCCAGTACGCGCGCGTGTCCGTCTATTCCGTCAGCACCTGATTCCACCTCTGCTACTACCAGGGGTGTGCTACCCGCGCTGGCGATACCGTTCACGATGGTTTTCAGTTCGTCGCTGGACGACCCGCCATGTTCTGCTACATAGGCGGCTACGGAGTCACCCGCGCCTTTGCGTATGGAATGCACAGATGCCTGGGCGGTTCCGTTGTGCGCGTCATTTATATTGACCCCGCTCATACGGGTCATGGCCGAGAAAGGGATAAACTCTGTGGAGGAGCTTACCTCGTCGGTGAAACCATATTTCTCTTTCGCCAGGGTTACAATAGAGCGGCCCTCTGGAGTTTCGTCCGAGAGGCTGGAGAGCATAGCCGCCTCGGCCAGGTCGCGCTCGTCCACCCCGTGCAGCGGCACAAAGCGCGTCGCCTGGCGATTGCCCAGCGTGATAGTTCCAGTTTTGTCCAATAGCAGCACATCGACATCTCCTGCTGCCTCCACTGCGCGCCCGCTCATCGCCAGCACATTGCGTTGCACCATGCGGTCCATCCCCGCGATACCGATGGCCGACAGGAGGCCGCCAATGGTGGTGGGGATCAGACACACCAGCAACGCAATCAGCGTCGTCACTGAGACCGCCTGGCCCGAATAGATGGCGAACGGCTCCAGCGAGACTACTACGAGCAGGAAGATAATGGTCAGTGCAGCGATCAGGATGTTGAGCGCGATCTCGTTGGGGGTCTTCTGGCGTTTGGCTCCCTCTACCAGTGCGATCATGCGGTCAAGGAAGGTCTCGCCCGGATTGGCACTGATCTTCACTACGACCCAGTCGGAGAGGACGCGCGTGCCACCCGTTACGGCGCTGCGGTCGCCGCCGCTCTCGCGGATGACGGGAGCCGACTCGCCAGTGATCGCTGACTCGTCCACAGAGGCTACACCCTCCGTCACGTCTCCATCTCCAGGGATGACCTCGCCAGCTTCTACCAGCACCAGGTCGCCTCTGCGTAGCTCAGGCGCGGCTACTTCCTGCGTTGGGCCGAAGCGATCGGTACTCGCGAGCCGCTTCGCCATAGTCGTAGAGCGCGCGCGGCGCAGGGTATCAGCCTGGGCCTTGCCGCGCCCTTCGGCCATAGCCTCTGCGAAATTGGCGAAGACCACCGTGAACCACAGCCAGATGGCGACCGCCAGCACGAAGAATATCTCAAAGTTGAGGTGGGTGCGATCTAGCGCCACCGTCGGCTGGGCGAATAGCAGGCGCGCGAACTCAACAGTGGTGACGACGCTGCCCACCTCTACTACGAACATGACCGGATTCTTGATCTGCACGCGCGGGTCCAGTTTCTTAAAAGAGTCTGGGATGGCACGCCGTATGATTTTTGGGTCGAAGATGGAGATGTCTCCCTTGCGGCGCGTTTTCCACTGCTTTGTCTCTAAGCCATCCGTTTGCATATCCGGTTGTATTTTATCTGTTTGCATCTTAGAACACCTTCCCTGCGTGCATCAGCAATTGTTCGACAATCGGCCCCAGTGCGTAGGCCGGGAAGTAGGTGAGCGCGCCCACGATCAGGATCACGCCGATCAGCAGGCCGACGAAAAGCGGCGTGGTGGTGGGGAAGGTTCCCAAACCAGCAGGCACGACCTTTTTCTTCACGAGCGCACCCCCCAATGCCAGCAGCGGGATGACCTCGGCAAAGCGGCCTATCAGCATAGCCATACCCAGTGTCCAGTTATAGAATGGGCTATTGCCGTTCAGCCCGGCGAAGGCTGAACCGTTGTTGGCATTGGTAGAGGTGAAGGCATACAGGATGCCCGTAAGCCCATGTGGCCCCACATTGCCGGCTCCCGTCGTGAGTCCTGCATGGCCTGCTGGCAGCACTGTGGCGACGGCAGCGAAACCCAGGATCACCAGGGGCGAGACCAGCAATGCCAGTACCGCCATCATGATTTCCTTGCGTTCGATCTTCTTGCCCAGGTATTCTGGCGTGCGTCCCACCATCAAACCTGCGATGAAGACCCCGATGATGGCGAACATCAACATGCTATGGAGGCCTGCGCCGACCCCTCCAAAGATGATCTCACCGAGTGCCATGTTGGCGATCAACACCAGCCCGCCCAGAGGCGTGTAGTATCGTGGAAGCTCATCACGGTACCCGTCGAGGTGGCGGTCGTGGTCACTTCCTGGAGCGACGAGATGGTGATGCCGAATCTCGCCTCCTTCCCCTCCATGTTGCCGCCAGGCTGTGTGGCGCTGACGACTTGATTGGCTCCCACACTGGTCAGAATGGGATTGCCAGTTTGCTCAGCGGGGATGACGATGAACACGCCGATGATGAACAGGATAGCTGAGACGATCCACAAGACCCAGCCCTGCTTCGCGTTGCCTACCCACTTGCCGAACATGTAGAACAGCCCGGCTCCCAGGGTGATCTCGCACAGGATAATCAGTAGAGCGGTTAGCGCGTTGGGGTTCTCGAAAGGATGTGCCGCGTTGACGTTGAAGAAGCCGCCGCCGTTCGTCCCCAGGTCTTTGATGACCTCCATCGAGGCTACTGGCCCCTGAGCGATGGTCTGCGTTTGCCCGTTGAGGGTATGCACCACTGTATAGGCATTGAAGTTCTGCACCATACCCTGCGAGACGAAGATGATTGCGACCACGATACAGATGGGCAGCAGGATGTAGAGCGTGCCGCGCACGAGGTCAACCCAGAAGCTGCCCAGATGTTGGGCGCTGCGCCGGGCGAGACCGCGTACCAGCGCCACCGCCAGCG
>JBOGTO010000051.1:0-6675 GCA_050695155.1 Ktedonobacteraceae bacterium | reverse complement strand
CCATCATCCACACCGCCCCCGCCCCTACGGGATTCATCGGTTATGTGCGCCGGAGGGCGACGCAAGCGTCCCCTCCCATCATCCACACCGCCCCCGCCCCTACGGGATTCATCGGTTATGAGTACATTGCCAATCGCCTCGGCCAGCGCGTCGGGTACGGTTGCGAGGCCCAGCGCGTCGCTGCCATCGACAAGGTCCAGCCCGGCCAGCAGCGTATGCAGTTGGGCCTCGGTCGCGGCCTGCACATTGCTCCAGTCAAGCGTGACCTCGCCTGCCTGCAAGCGGCGATTGAGAGTTGGCAGGTTCAGTGTCCCTGGTAGGATGGATGGTAACAGAACGACTTCCACAATAGCATCTCTCTTCCCGTTGCGTTACTGCTCAAGGTTCCAGTAACGCGCCTCGAATCCCTGCAACAAGGGGGATGATGTATGGGCTGGCACAATTACCAGCAGGGCGCGCATGGCGCGAGTCATGCCTACGAACATCGTCCGGCGTTCGCGCATAAGCAGTTCGCTGCGTTCATCGTCTGATGCTTCCAGGGATATAATGGGATAGTTGCTTGAAACGAAGCCTGCCAGCGCGACGATAGGAAATTCCAGTCCTTTTGAAGAACTGAGTGTAATTACCTTCACTCCCGAACGTCTGAGATCAAGCTCCTTGCCTCTCATAAAGGTGGCTTCAAGTCCTTCCTCCTTTAGCAACCTTACGATCTCCTGCCCCGCGCGCTCAGTTGGGCAGAGGACGGCGCACGAACCTGATGTCAAACGCTGTTGCAGTACCGCCTGCTTAAAGTATCTACATAGCAGCCGCGCTTCCTGCTGACTGCTCAAAACAGTTCGCATATCCGGGATAGTACCGCTATTGACATAAAGGCGCTGTACCTGTTCCGTTTCCAATTCGCCAGAGGTGGTAAGATACGATTGAGCTGCCTCGCCAATCTCCCGAGTAGAGCGAAAGTTAGCGCGTAGAATACCGGTACGTCCCTGAAACCTCAAACTCTGATGCACATCTGCCCAGTTGAAGCCGCCGCCATAGATGGATTGATTCGCGTCGGCTGTAATAAAAAGATGTGAAGGTGAGACAGACATGTGGACCAGCAAGCGCAGCACACTGGGGTCAAGGTCTTGCGCTTCGTCGATCACCACCGCGTCGTAACGCTGATAGGTCTTACTTTGAGTGACTATCTCCGCGGCTCGCGCGCGTCTCTGCTCCCAGGTTTCCTTTCCCTTTGCTAATAGCAACTCGCGCCAGCATTCGTATACTTTCCACACAGCCATACGCTGCATCTGATTCAGTGACATCTTGCGACCCGATCTCGATGTAGTAAGATACTCTTCGAGAGTCTGTAACTGGCGCGCGACAATCACCTTATTGAATTCTTGCAGGAGATAATCCTCACCCATGCGCTTGATTGTCTGCTGCTGCGAATTACGCAGGAGTATGTTGCCGTCGAACGTCGTCTCTTTCACAGCCTGGCCCGTCAGATCCCTTAAATTACTGTCATTGATGATTTCCTTGAACTGGTGGCTTTCCTGCAAAATGTCATAGATTATTCCGTCGGCTGTGCGTACAGTCACGAATCGATAATCATTACCGAGTAATTGCTGTAACAACTGCTCAGATGAACGAACCAGCGCATTCGTATAGGTGGTAAATAGCAGGCGGGGAGCGCTTTTGCCCATTTTACGCAGATAGCCAAGCATCGAACGGATGCGGTACAGGGCGACGGTACTTTTCCCAGTTCCAGGGCCGCCTTTGACGAGCGTTGGACCTGATGAATTGAGCGCCCAGTCAACAAATTTTTCCTGCTCGGGTGAGAGTTTGAGCAAGAAGGCCAGCAAATCGCCCTCTTTGTAGCGCAGCAAATCACTGGTCTGCTGTAGGATCAGGTCTGGTTGTCGCTCCACCACCTCCAGGGGAAGTTCGAACATATAAGCATCAATCTGCAAAAGAACCTCAACAGGAATGCCGGGACATGCCAGCAGGTCTTCCTGATTAGTGATAGGCAGTAAACGTCTATGATAGACGGGAGGTACGTGTAGCTGGTTGAGCAACTCAACGGTAATCGGCTCAGGCAGTTTTTTTACCTGCGGAGTAACGTAGCTTTCCCAATCAGGCTGTAGCACGCTGCTCTGGCTCTCAGTCACATCAAGATCATCATCATCAAGATCATCCAGTTCGTCCAGCATATCATCATTGAGATCATCTACACTCCCTTTATAGGTAGACTCCTTGCGCCGCCGCACTGTTAATACCTTCACCTCTTGCCTGGTGATTTTGTAGAGAATGCGATAATCGCCCGAGCGAATGCGGTAGACTTCACTGAAATTATGCTTGATCTTCAGCTTGAGTTTGTCGTCAGCAAGCGGATTCTGCCGGAGAATATCAACCTTTTCCATCACTTGCTTCACCTCTTTAGGCTGCAAGGTGATGATGTCCTGCACGAATCTGGGCTTCATCGTGATTTGCCATTGCTGCGCCATAGTTGACCCCTTTCAACATGCGATTAAAATAGAGAATTTTGCTCCACATCTCCTTCGATCTTCTCAACCTTTACATTATCACTATAGGGGGTGTTGTTACGCTCGAATACCCTGGATGGCATACCCGTATTTCCTATAACAGCCTGCTTTTTGCCGCCTGCATTCTTTGAACTTCTTGCGCCTTTCGTCCCCTTCGCGCCTTTCTGCTCAAACAAACCCGCCTGTTCCTCCTCCGCGTGGCGCTGGTGGTTGAGCAGCAGCAGGCGGTCCAGCGCCTCGCGCCGCGCCGCCTCGCTGATGGTATAGCGCAGCCCCTGCTTCGTCTCGTGAAAGCCATGTTCCAGCCGCACATCGTCCCAGCCATAGGCCCGCGCCACCGCCTCGTCCATCTCCCTGTGCAACTCGCGCAGCCTGAGAATATCTTGCGCCGTCTCACGCGCATCATGGAAACGGTTGTAGGTTTTGGTCAATCCCTCCTGCCGCGCCAGCATGATGGATTGGCGATGCGTGTAGTAACGTTCGCCGATGTCATAGAGGCTGTCCATGTTGAGAGGGAATGGGAAGGTTTCAAAGCAATCTGAGGGAGTATAACGTTGTCTAGTTTCAAGGCTTGATGAATACGCCTTAACCCAAGATTCATGTAAAGTGGATTGAACTACTGCAAACTCATTGTTAGTTTCTAAAGTTAGCACAATTACCATCATACTGAAAACAATTCCAGGTTCATAAAAAACTGGAGCATGAACGCTACTTACTTGAGCGACAACTAACACCCGTTTCATATCAGCAATTGTGGAGTAGAGTGCGGAAGCACGTTCTGCAAATTGCCACCAACGTTCTTTGCGAATTTTACGATTGTTGCGATCTCTTTCAGGTTTAACTTTCTCGCGTACAATTTTCATACAATCAGGATAGGTTTCCGCTTGCTCCAAAGGCCAGTCATGAAAATTGATAACCCAGCGACTCGGGGATTGATCTGGACGAGAGTTTATATCCTCTCCATTAAGATAAGGAAAAATAATATCTTTATTACGAGAATCTTTATCAATAAGTGCATGTGCTTCTTCCGGCTCTAGCACAAATCCCATTCCTAAAACAAAGGAGCCAATAAAAGATTTTCCAGTATTCGCCATCAGTCGATGAGTATTTCCCTGCTCTTTTCCGGGAGGGTTAAGAAAAGACGTAATGCCCTCAGTTGTAACATCATTCAGGATATAAGAACCATTCCAAGTACCATGTCGTAGCCAAATCTGCGCTACTTCTAAACTGGCCTCTCCCGGCCACTTGCGGCTAGGAATCGCGCGTGGAATTGTCCAACCAGAAGCAGTAATCTGATCAAGTCCCACCTCGCGCGTATCCCCTTGCGCTATGGTGTTGGTAGCAAGCAATGCGCACATTCCATTTTCTTTTACAAGATTGGCCGCTTTAAGGAAGAAAAACGCACAGAGATCGATAATGCCACGTTTATCATTCGCAATGTTCTCAATGAGATAATCACGATACTCAGTACCAAGCGCACCTGTAATCTTGCCGCCGCCTTGAAACGGCGGATTGCTCATAATCGCATCAAACCCCGCTTCATCGCTCACTCCTGTAAATACTTCGGGGAACTCCAGGTGCCAGTGAAATGGCTGGCGACCGCGCAGCAGTTCGTCTACTTTAGCGCGTATTTTATCGAAAGCTGCCTGGATGGGCTGCCAGCCTGCGTTGGTGGTGGGCGTGTTGCGGGCTTCTTCGTAGGCTTTGAGCAGGATGGAATAGTCCAGGCCGAGCGTGCGCTGGATGGCGTCGCGGCGGCGGGGATCACTCAGAGCCAGGGCGGTGAGCAGGTCGGCGCCAAGTTTGACGATGGACATGGCTTCGTTGGCCTGGCGCAGCATACGCGCTTTAGCCTCGGTATCGCGCACATCGTGATCGTGCAGGGCGCGAATCTGGCGACGCAGTCGAAGGGCCGTTGCCAGGGCGCGTTCCAGCACGCCATGTATCCATTGCATCTGCGTCACTTCGCCTGTGCGGGCGTCCAGCGACCAGTTGAGCAGTTGGCGCGTGTCGATGCCGAGCAGGGAGTCGCCGCACCTGTTCGCCAAGCTGGTCGGTGACTTCCTGCTGCTTCAGGGCGCTTTTCGCCAGCATGGCTTCGAGCGTTTCGCGCGCAGGCACGTTGAAGAAACGCGCCATGCCCAGCAGGCTGTAGAAGGCGCGCAGCGTGAGCGGTTCCTCCAGCCACATTTCGGCGTCCCAGGTGTAGTAACCCGCGCTCTCGTTGGGGGGCGCGTAGACCAGCATCCACTTCCTGCCGTTCGTCACCAGTCCCAGGCGCATCCCGCTCTGGCGCAGCAGTTCCAGCATGCGCGTGACCGGCGAGGCTTGCCAGTGCCTGTCCGGGACAACTTTTTCCAGGCGCTGCTGCTGTGGGTAGAGCAGCACAAGCAGGCTCGGCGCGTCTTGATAGGGAGAGCGAATGGCAAGCGTGGGACGCAGCGTTTCCCCGTGTTCGCGCTCTTTATCAGCGAGGTGCGGCGGAAGCTGCTGCCCCTCGCTGATGGCGTCGGGCTGCATCTCCAGCACCTCTTCCAGCACGAAACGCAGCCACTGCGTATGGATGGCCGGGTCGGGCTGCGTCCCCAACTGGTTATCGGCCCACTCTTCGTAAGCCAACCGCAGGCGGCGGCGCATCTCGCCCTCGTTCGCCCGCAGATCAAGGCCACCCGGAAAGATTTCCAGCAGCACAGGCATACTGAGGAATGGCCCTGATACCTCGATTAATGAGAGCCATTCGGCATGATGACGCGCTATAGATGGCATAAGATTCACTTCCTAGCTTAGTAATGACCCTACTGGTAAATGCCCGACGCGCGTGAGCAGATTTTGCCCTCACATCTGAGAAATTGCCCTCACTCATGAGCACCAGGACAAATTTTCCTGGAAAAACCCCATGAGCCAGGTTATCTTTCAAACCACAAGGAAAGATGGCAATGATAGAATGCTGTAGCAACTACTCATGTATTCCCGAGTTGTTCTGCCAGCCCGATGAGAAGTCCTTCGGGGCCGCGGATGTAGCAGAGTCGATACGAGTCCTCGTACTGAACCACTTCGCCGACCAGCTGCGCGCCGCGCTTGCTGAGCCTGGCGAGCGTCTCGTCGATGTCGTCCACAGCGAACATGACGCGTAGGTAGCCGAGAGCGTTCACGGGGGCGTTCCGGTGATCGGCGACGACAGGCGGGGTGAGAAATCGCGACATCTCGAGCCGGCTGTGGCCGTCGGGGGTGACCATCATGGCGATCTCGACGCGCTGGGAGCCCAGTCCGGTGACGCGCCCGGCCCATTCTCCTTCGACCGTGGCTCGCCCTTCGAGCGAGAGGCCAAGCTCGGCGAAAAAAGCGATGGCTTCATCGAGAGATTCTACCACGATGCCCACATTGTCCATTCGTAGTAAGTTATTTTTTGTCATAGTTTTATCCCCTTACCGCATAGTTTCGCACCATTTCACACTTGCTGGAATTGAGCGCCATCATTTATGATGATTTTTTAGATTGTCTGTCGAGCACATAGTGTACCGAAGGGCTAACTGCCTTATCCGTGCGGTGAATACAACCATACCAACAGCAAGGTCGGCGCATACCCTCTTTGAGTTCCGTGCGCACCCTTTCAACGTGCTGCCTTCTGGTTTCTGGTTTTTTCACAGAGATCGCCCAGCAGATCCATTCATTGCGCGCCAGAGGCGTCAGCTCCTCCCATGCCGCGAGCGCCTCCGCGTCACTAGCGAGGGTGTTGCGTAAGTCCTCTGGCAATTCGTGGACAACCCCACCGGAGATGTCATTATTGGTCCTAGTCATACGTCTATCCTACGACACAAGAGCCCTCTCTCGCAAGGATTGCAGGAGCGAGTGCGCGTCTTCACGTTGCTTGTCTTCTCCAGTGCTGAATTGACAAAAATGGTATGCATATGTTCGCTTGTGGAGCGGCTTGATCTGCGCCAATGGCTGTACTGCTCATGAGTGAGGGCAATTTCTGCTCACGCGCGTCGGGCATTTACCACCTACATCATTATCGCCCCCATTCCGTAGGGGCGGGGGTGGATGAGGTGGATGGGAGGGGACGCTTGCGTCGCCCGTCGTCGCTATTTGCACTATGCGTTGGCCTGGGAACGAGCGGGCGACGCAAGCGTCCCCTCCCCACGTCCACCCCACC
>JBOGTO010000050.1:0-4338 GCA_050695155.1 Ktedonobacteraceae bacterium | reverse complement strand
CTACCCAACCCCCGCCCCTACAGCATTCATGCCTCTTTCCAGTAAACCTACCAGCGAAAGACCGCCCCATCAGGGGATGGAAACCTCCAGGATTTTATAGGCCGAGGCGGTGGGGAGGATGCGCTGTAGCGCCAGGTCGGCGCGAGCAAAGAGCCGCTCAAACTCGTATTGATCGCGCTCGCGGCCGGGCAGCGCTACCATCAGAACCAGGTCGGTGAGCTTTGCCAGCAGATCAGCGCGCTCTGGCGCAAGTACTTGCTCGGCTACCAGGATGCGCCCCTGCGGTTTCATGGCGCTCAGGCAATTCTGAAGGATATGCACATCCTGCTCGTCTGTCCAGTCCTTGATGATCTGGCGCATAAAGTAGTAGTCTCCCCCGGATGGAACCGCCTCGAAAAAATCGCCTGCCACACACTCGCAGCGCGCGGCGAATCCGGCCTGCGCTATATGCTCACGGGCCGACGCGATCACTTCTGGTCGCTCGAAAAGCACAGCGCGTAGGTCGGGATTGCGCCGCAGGAGGGCGATCAGAAGATTGCCAATGCCGCCTCCGACATCAACGAATGTGCCTTCCGCAAGATTGTAGTTCTCGCTCAGCGCCTGCGCGATTGGCTCGTCAGCGACCCCGACAGAGGTGGACATGGCCCGGTTAAAGTGTACAGCATCCTGCGGGTGTTCTTTGAGATAGTTCCATATATCCATCCCGAATAGATGGTTCACCGCCGGCTGGCCGTTGCGCAAGCTATACCCGGTTCCCTCGACTCCCTCCTGCGCCTTCCAGACCCAGCCGGTGCCGGCCATCATCGACAGGTGGTAGAGCGACTCGCCGCTTTGCAGGTGGCGCGAGAGCGGTGTGGCCTGAAACATGCCAGGGGCATTCTCGTCAAGGATCTCCATCGCCACGAGTGCGCGCAGCAGGCGATAGAGATTGGTGTAATCGGT
Organism: Ktedonobacteraceae bacterium; assembly: GCA_050695155.1. Taxonomy (GTDB): domain Bacteria; phylum Chloroflexota; class Ktedonobacteria; order Ktedonobacterales; family Ktedonobacteraceae; genus CF-113. Next base: position 3,396 of record JBOGTO010000050.1, on the reverse strand, counting down.
GCCGGTTGCTTCCGCCAGTTGCGCCGTACTTTTCGGGCCATCTTTCAGCAGGTCCGGGATGCCAAGCTCCACACAGGCATGTAACGCCTGGGTTTTCATGGCACCGCAAACATAATCGACAATCCGCAGGGGCGGAGGAAGTTGTGACATAGTGGGACTCCTTTAGCATGTTTTACCACGCACTCTCGCAAAAGAGAGTGCTACATCTCTTCTCTTTCTTAATTACGGCCCAGGTTTCATCCCATCATAGCGGCTTAATTAGTCCTTTTTCTCTCTTCATGAACCATCATGCCCCCGCCGTTCGTTGCAATATGTAGTATGATATTTCGGTATTCGCCGAATCACTCGATAGGTGCGTTGGTGTAGAAGGGAAGTTAGAAACAGTATTGATATGTCATGCGTATCATAGTAGAAAGATGTATTTCGTTCGCTGCCGAAGTAGATGAGGTAATAATGGGAGTACGGAGAGGAGAGGCGCAAACCGCGCTATCTGCAAGCGGCGGCATTATTTCAGAATGTCTGGCTCTGTTCCTGGTAGTGACGATCCAGGGCGAGCAACAAGTCTTGAAAAGCCTTGACGAGCATATGGTTCGACAATCGATAGTAGACTGCCGTTCCCTCTTTACGAGTTGAGACCAGGTGGAGCGCGGCAAGGTGGCGCAAATGCTCTGAGGCGGTAGCGCTGCTCAAGCCCAGTTCTTCCGCGATTTCTCCTGAACGTCGCTCGTAGGGAAGGGATGCGTCTTTTTCGTTTGGCTCTGCCAGCAATTCCAGGATGTAGCGGCGACTGGTATCGCAGGCGGTGAAAAGGAATCGATCGACAAAGGTGTCAAGTTCTGGTGGCCGCCGAGGGAAGCGGGAATGAGATTGGTTCAACCTCGCGGCTGCCGTCTTTTTCCGGGGCATCGCTTTATACTCCCTTCTTCAAGTGTGGGTGCGCAATCTTCAGACAGGAGAACTCGGGAGGTTCCCCTGTCTTATATCTTACAACCGCTTATCATGTCTTATGATAACATATTATATGAAAGGGTGAGACCTGTATGTCATCCTATCTCACGACATTAGATGTGGCTAAACGCCTTGATGTCAGCCTTGATACCGTGCGTCGCTGGTTGCGCAGCGGTGAATTGAAGGGTTCTCCCTTTGGCCGGGCAGGCTACCGCATCGAGGACGCGGATTTTCAGGCGTTTTTTAACCGGCGGCAGCGGCAACCCTTAGCGCCGGCGCCATCCCTTGCCTCCTCTCAAGCATCTGATGCCCTGGTGGACGTGACAATAGAGGAAGTGCTGAACGCGGTAGGCCAGGAATTACGCGCGCCGCTTACCACGACGCAGGGCGCGCTCCAACAGGCTAGCTACCTGCTCCAGCGCGCGCTCGAATCCTCTTTGTCAACGCATACCATCGAACTGCTCACAAAACTCCGGGACGTGCTGGCGCGGGCCGAGCGACAGGTAAGCTCGGAAATGCGGCTGGTAAGCAACCTGCTGGATGCTACTCTCATCGAGGCCAACAAGTTTGAACTTGCCCTGGTATGGTGCAACCTGGGTGAAATTGTGCGAGAAACCGTCACAACCCAGCAAGAATTAGCGGCGCAAAGAGCCTTTGAGATAAATTTACCGGAAGATGAACTCGTGGCAGTGATGGCCGACCCGCACCGTATCCGGCAGGCGCTCACAAACTACCTTAGCAATGCGCACAGGCATTCCCCTGCCGATCAACCAATCAAGATATTGCTGGAAGTCCACGACGCGCTGGCACATGTCTCTGTGAAGGACGGGGGGCCAGGCATCACCGATGCCGAACAAAAGAGGATATGGGAGCGTTTTCAACAGAGTCAGAGCCAGAGACAGTCAACAGGAGCAGGCGGCGGATTAGGGCTGGGATTATACATCACCAGGGCCATTATTCAACAGCACCGGGGCAGCATTGGTCTCGAAAGCCGCGCGGGCGAAGGCTCAACGTTCTGGTTCGCGCTGCCGCTCGCCGATGAAATGTGACGCTAAACCCCGACTAAATTCATAGAAAGCCCTTAAAAACTCTTGACGAACCGCAAGCGTATGATGTATACTCAATGCGTTCGCAAGAGCAAGAGACATTCCTCGATAGCTCAACGGTAGAGCGGTCGGCTGTTAACCGATAGGTTACAGGTTCGAATCCTGTTCGAGGAGCCACGAGCAAGGCCACTATGAAAATGGTGGCCTTTTTGTTTTCTATCCTCCTTTCTTCCCATCCAGAAACGCCAATACCGCCGCGTTAAACTGCTCCGCCTGGTCGAACATCACAACATGACCGGCCTTCTTCAATATGAGTAGCCGCGCATCTTTTATTTTGTGGCGCAAAATAATGCCGAATACCGGGGGGACGAGCGAATCGTGTTCGCCCCATATGAGCAGCGTGGGGGCGGCGACATCGGGCAGGCAGTCGCGTATATCTTTGGTTAAGAGGTCCTGGGCGGCGTGTAGGAGGGTACGCGGACCGGCGCGCAGGGCGTCGGAGATCAGGATGTAGAAAAAGCTCGGCTTGAAATAGCGGAACGCTACCAGCAGGGGAATGGTGTAGCCGTAGACGGAGTGGACATGGGGAACGCCTGCCGGTGAGACCAGCACCAGGGATTTGATGCGTTCGGGATGCTGCGCCGCCATTCTGAGACAGATATAGCCGCCCATCGAATGTCCCACCAGGTGCGCCTGTTCGATGCCGACCGCGTCCATCCAGGCCACGATGCCGGAGGCCAGTTCGTCAAGTACGAAGCGCTGGCGGTAGCGTCGCATGATGCCGAAGCCGGGCAGGTCCAGCGGGTAGACCCGGTAGTGTTTTGCCAGCGCGGGAATGTTGCGCACCCACCAGCGCGAGGAAGCCGATAGTCCATGAATCAGGATGATGGGTTCGCCCTCCCCTGCAACCTGGTAATAGATAGTCTGCTGTCCTACCTGAATTTTGCGCCTGGTAATTTTGATTCTGCTGCTCATTGTGATATATACAGCCCGTCTAATCAGTTGGGTTCACAGGCTTCTCTTGACGTATTGCTGAAATGATTCCTATAATCCTCTCGAACAATCTAATTGTAGCAAATATTGGGGTATTGACGTGGACGACAAAATCACCATCAACTACCGTATCTTCTTTCAGGAACTGCTGGGCGTTTTTCGCTGGCCCCTCGTGATTGTTGATAGCGACCTGGCGATTCGCTACTTTAATGCGCGCGCGCAGAGCTTGTTTGAAACGAGCGCGTCGCTCGCTGGTCTCTCTATTGATCGCTTCATCACAAATCCCGCTATTCTCCAGTATATCCGGCAGTGCGTGAAGACATGCAGCGCGCGCAGCGAGGAACACAGCGGAGGGAATGCAGGCGCGAGCATGGAGTGGAATATTACGGTAACGCCCATGCTGCATGAA
>JBOGTO010000049.1:0-1819 GCA_050695155.1 Ktedonobacteraceae bacterium | reverse complement strand
GTGGAACGCTGGCAAACGGCATCCTGGCTCTCGCTGGCAAAACAGATAACGCTACTACTTAACGACGATAGGAAGTTTCATGCCTGCATGGTAATGGCCGCGCATCAGGCAGGCGATTTCGTAGCGGCCTGCTTTGGATGGCTGGAACACAAAATTGATGTAGAGCGTGCTTCCCGGCGCGACCTGCTCAATCTCGATGAGTTTATCGTTGTACTGCACGTCTGGCGGCTCCGGCGAGCCATCCGGTTTCACGGGCATAATCATGAATTCGTGAACCTGCTTACCACTATTGGTCACGACGAAGTAATATGGCACACTGGTATGAAAGACCGTCATGGTTGACTTGACGGAAAATTCAGCCAGCGTGACTTTGACTTCCTGCGCGCCAGCTACAGGCGTTTCATCAATCTGGGCAAAGGTGATGGTATCCGCTTCGGTGGGAGTTGGCGTGGCGCGCGTCGCAGGCGTGCTATACGTGGTAGGAGCGACACTGAAACCTAGCCAGACAACGATCAGCAAGGCAAGGACTATAATTCCCAATTTGACGATGAGCAATGTTGGGAACGATCTTTTCTCAGGCATGGTATCGCGTCTCTTCACTCTTTATACTCTTTCATGGCTTTATCTTCCAGGGCGGGGGCAGCATCCTCATGAAAGCGGCCAACGATGCCCGGCTGACAGGTAGACCGCTTCAATGGTACGCAGGTTATCGAGGGTTTCATCCAGGCTATAGGCTGGCTGCGCGCCGGTGCGTATGCACGTTCCGAAATGCTCGACTTCCAGGCGATAGTGGTCAACGGCAGTGATGCGCTGGTGAATGACCTGTCCTTCTACGCTCAGCACCACTTCGGTATCGACAATCGGCGGCGTAAAGGGCAGCGGGATGGTGATGCTTCCCGCGTCGCCAATTACCTCGGATACCTGGCGCGTTGGTAGTTCAAAGCTCGAATCGATCAACCCAAAGCGGCCAGCGCCGAAATCAAGCACGGCGCTAGCGGCAATTTCGACCTCACCTTCACCCTGGGAGAAGACGCGCCCGGCAACGGCGACCGGCGCGTGTCCATACACCGCGCGGCAGAAGTTGATGGGGTAGCAGCCTACATCCATCAGCGAACCGCCCGCCAGCGCTGCTTGCAAGCGAATATTATGCGGGTGCGGCGGCACCATGATATTGAAGGAAAACGACGAACGCACCAGTTTGACATTGCCGATGCGCCCGCTTTGCACCTGTTCCAGCGCCCAGATGGTCTGCGGGTGAAAACGGTACATAAAGGCTTCCATCAGCAGCTTGCCGTTTGCTTGCGCCGCCTCGACCATCATTTGCCCTTGTTCGGCAGTGACAGCCATCGGCTTTTCGCACAGCACATGCTTGCCCGCCTCCAAAGCTCTGATAGTCCACTCGGCGTGCAGGCTATTGGGCAGGGGGTTGTAGATCGCTTCAATTTCAGGGTCGCGCAGTAAGCTCTCGTAATCGCCATACAGACGCAGCCCGTGCAGGTGCGCGAATTTCTCCTGCGCGCGCTGGATGTTGCGACTGGCGACCGCCACCAGTTCTTCGCTCGCAGACGCGAGTATAGCGGGAATAACACGCTTGACACCAATATTCGCCACGCTCAGCACTCCCCAACGGACGGGGGTGGAACGCGGCGTTTGAGAGTTCTGCATCTGCCTGATCCTTTGCTACAAATACGATTCTACACCCAGCCGCCGCTCTTAGAACTGCGAATAACCGCATCGATTACCCGCATGTTGGCAACGGCATCTTCAAGGGGCATTGGCACAGCCGTATTGTTTAAGACTGCCTGGGAAAACATATCAC
>JBOGTO010000048.1:0-8588 GCA_050695155.1 Ktedonobacteraceae bacterium | reverse complement strand
AGCCCAGCCCCTACCCTATACGACCTGCGAAAACCACTTCATAGTAGGGTAGGGGCTGGGCTTGCCCCGCCCTGTTCGCTGACGCTACCCCTGGCCTATTTGCTGCTGGTACTTCCACTGAGCTTGCGCCTGTTGCAAAGACAACAACTGGCGTTCAAGCTGCATGATGTGCTGCTGCAACTGTTGTTTCTGCTGCTGGGGTCCCATAAGTCTAAAATCTTCAACGCCCTTATAGCCCCATTTGAGGAGGCCGCGTGGCACAAATGCGGAGGTTTCAAAATAGTTCGAGCGCACATTCGCCATCTGTGTTGTGATCTGCTTGAGGTCCAGCTTCAACTCTTTAAGCTGTAGCTTGAGTTGCGCGATCTGATCTTTGTACGGGTCCTGCGGCTTACTTGCACTGGCGCGCCGTGAAGACTTAGGCATAGCTGCCTGCAAGGGCGGTGGCGCTGATTGCGCAACCCCTTCAGTAGCCTGTAAAGAAGCCCCGCAATTATTGCAAAAATGATCTCCATCCTGCGCATGTGCGCCACAGTTTGAGCAGAACATAGCATATCCTCCTTATCTATAATACGCCCGGTATTGTTCATTATTTTATAGGAGAGAATGTCAGATAGCAAGCAGAAAAATAGGATGCCTCGCTATAGTTTAACGCTGCTACACAGAAAGGAAACCCCAATGACAAGGAGAATGGAATTTTTCCCAGCCTTACCTATAGCAAGAGCATCCATAGAGAAAGTTCTTGTAGGGCAGGGGAAAAGCGGAAATCATTGGCTACCAATACTACTCAAACCAGGGCAAACGGAGTATAGTTGGCTTTAGTATGTACCGGATGTGTTCTAATTGAGGTACAATGATGAAAACTTGCAAAGAGAGCCTTGAAATGATTAGCGAAGATAGAATAATGCACACTGTGTCTACTATCCGCTGTGCTTTTGAGACATACAGCAGAGGGCGGGATATTTCGCCATTGCTCATATATGGTGACGCTTTAACTGCTCTCAAACAATTACCGGCAGAAACAATTGACTTTTGCATGATGGAACAAGCGTGAATATGCGAATCAAGGTATTGGGCTTGAGGATACCTACCAGGAATACATTGTAAATCTGATGGAGGTATTCACGCAGATAAAAAGAATATTGAAACCCACAGGCTCATTCTGGCTCAATATAGGTGATACCTATCTCAATAAAACATTAGTAGGTATACCCTGGCGCGTTGCCTTAAAAATGACAGACGAGCAAGGATGGATTCTACGCAATAGCATCGTCTGGAATAAGGTAAAAGGTGGACTCGATAACACCCAGGATCGCCTGCGCAATGTTCATGAAAACATTTTTCATTTTGTTAAAATACCCAAAGACTACTACTACCATATCGGCGGGATTCGTTCTGAGCCTGGCAAAGCAAAAGTCGTGAATGGCTCGATCGTTTCCGCGACGGGGGTAAGCGGGGTCAGGTACAGACGGCAGATAGAGTTATCAACATCGTTGACTACTGAAGAAAAAAAAGCTGCCATGAAAGCTCTGGGGGAAATGCTGGCGAAAGTCAGTATGGGCGAACTTGCAGATTTTAGAATGATTATTCGCAATCAGCAGAGAACTACTCATTCGGAATCAGAACGTGTATCAGGACGGGCTAGAGAGCTGAAGGAGAAAGGATTTTATTTTCTCATATATCATCCAGAGGGTAGTAAACCAGCCGATGTCTGGGATATTCTGCCAGAGGATACGCAAAAACGATCTGAACATTTTGCTCCATATCCAGCAGATTTATGTAAAATACCTATACTTGCCACCTGTCCACCTGATGGTATCGTTCTCGACCCGTTTTGCGGCACCGGTACAACTATGTTCGTTGCCCAGAACCTTGAAAGAAAATCTGTTGGGATAGATCTGTCAAGAGAATACCTACAACTTGCTGAGGAAAGGTGTGCAAGGCTCTTAGAGCCTGGGATTACAAACCAGCCATAAGATGGAATTAGAAACGATCTCCAGGCTACTAGCTGCCAGGATGTCAGAAAAAACATTGTTCACGTTGTGATAAAAGCAGGAGGTACTATGCAGGCAGTTCTCTCAGATGTTGTCGTTCTTGATCTTTCGCGCGTATTGGCCGGACCATATTGCACCATGATGCTGGGCGACCTGGGCGCGAAGGTCATTAAAGTCGAGCAGCCGGGCAAGGGCGATGATACACGCGCCTTCGGGCCGCCCTATATCGCGGGCGAAAGCGCGTATTACCTGGGGTTGAACCGCAATAAGTATAGTATCCTCATCGATTTCAGCACGCCGGAGGGCAAGCAGCGTATACTCGAACTGGCGCGCGCGGCGACGGTGCTGGTGGAGAATTTCCGTCCGGGAACGCTGGCGAAACAGGGGCTGGATTACGAAACGCTGAAGGCCATCAATCCCGGCCTGATCTACTGTTCCATCAGTGGCTATGGGCAGACCGGACCCTATGCATCGCGTCCCGGTTATGACTTCGTGGCGCAGGCCGAATCGGGCGTCATGGCAGTGACGGGCGAGGTCGATGGCGACCCACAGCGTGTAGGCTCGCCGATAGGTGATGTCTCCGCCGGCATGTTTGCCTGCATGTCCATTCTGGCTGCCTTGCGCGTGCGCGATCATACAGGCAAGGGGCAATATATCGATATTGCCCTCATCGAAGCCACCATGTCGATGCTGAGCAACGTGGCCTCTAACTACCTGGTCTCAGGCGACGAGGCGCCGCGCCTTGCTAACGGGCATCCCAACATCGTGCCGTACCAGGCGTTTCACACACGCGACGGCATGTGCGTGGTTTCGTGTGGCAATGACCGCCTCTATCGCACCCTGTGTCAACTGTTGGGGCGCGAAGACCTGGCGAGCGACCCGCGTTTCTCCACCAATCCGCAGCGTGTGCATAACCGCGCCGAACTGGTACCTATTCTACAAGAAGCCTTTCTGCAACGCGACACGGACGAATGGCTGCCCAAACTACGCGCTGTCGGCATTCCCTGCGGCCCCATCAATACCGTCAGCCAGAGCTTCAACGACCCGCATATCCAGGCCCGCGGCTACGTCTGGGAATGTGAGCATCCCACAGCCGGGAGGATCAAACTGGCGGGGTCGCCCATGCATTTATCGGAGACCCCTACCCGGCTGTACAAAGCGCCGCCGTTGCTCGGCGAAGACGACGAGAAGGTATAGCTTATTTCAGCAACCGCTTCTTGCCCCCACAAATAGAATAGTAAAGAAAGAGAGAGCATCAATCCTAAATATCCTACTCATCCCCAATTTAGCGGGCTAACTTGTTCTCTTTAGATGAATCCTGTATACTAACCGGGAAACTGAATGGACTTTTTATGGTAGTGCCTGGAGGAATTTCGCCATGAAGATCACCTGTAAACAACAAGACCTGAGTCGTGGACTCTCTGCTGTGAGCCACGCCGTCTCAAATCGCAGCACGCTGCCCATTCTCTCTAATATTTTGCTGGCAACCGATCAGGGGCGGCTGAAGCTTTCCGCGACGAACCTGGAGATTGGCATCAATTGCTGGGTTGATGCGCAGATTCAAGAAGAGGGAAGCACCACCGTTCCCGCCAAACTGCTCACCGACCTTGTCAGTCGGCTGCCGCAAGCGTCCATCGATCTGACCACGCCGGACGACTCAAATACGCTCAGCGTCAAGGGCCAGGGCAACAAAGCCAATATCAAGGGCCTGGATGCTTCGGAATTTCCGCTTATCCCCAGCGCCGAAGGTGGCGAGCCGCCGGTCATGATGGATGCTGTGCTGCTGAAAGAGATGATCGCCGAGGTCGCCTTCGCTGCCGCCGATGACGACACGCGCCCCGTCCTGACGGGCGTGCTGGTGCAGGTGGGCGATGAGAAAATCACCTTCGCCGCCGCCGACGCCTTCCGCCTGGCCGTGCGTATCGCACCCTTGCCTGGAGATGACCACCCGCGCGGTGATATTCTCATTCCAGCGCGTACTCTTTCCGAACTGGCGCGTATTCTGCCTGCCGAGGGGCCGGTTGAGATGATTGTGACGCCCAATCGCAGCCAGGTGCTGTTCCATACGCCGAATCTTGACCTGGTATCGCGGCTCATCGAAGGCGCGTTTCCCAATTTCCGCCAGATCATCCCGAAAGAGCATTCCACGCGCGCGGTGATCGAAACAAAACGCTTCGCCGAAGCCGCCAAACGCGCCGAATTGTTCGCGCGCGACAGCTCAAACATCACCCGCGTCAAGATCAATCCGGGCGGCAACGACGGACTGGAACCCGGCGCGATAACGGTCGAAGCAACAGCTGAAGACCTGGGCGACAATACTGATGTACTCGATGCCGCCGTCGATGGGCCTGAGATGCAGATCATTTTCAACGTCAAGTATCTTTCAGATGTACTGGCGGTGATCGGCTCCTCAGAAGTTGCGCTCGAAGCCAACGCGCCCACCAAACCCGGCGTGATCCGACCCGTTGGCGAGCATGACTACACCTATGTAATCATGCCTATGCATATCAACCGCTAATACCACTGGGGGTGCAGGGGGCAATGCCCCCTGCCGGGGTCTGGGGTGTCCCCAGATTTTAATAATTCATGTACCTGTCTCACCTCATATTGCACGACTTTCGCAACTTCAAGCGACTCGACTTACCCCTGGGGCGTGGTCTCTCACTCTTCTATGGCGAAAACGCCCAGGGGAAAACGAATCTGCTTGAAGCTATTGCCATGCTCGCCACCTCCAACTCGTTTCACGCCACGTCTGACCGCGAGGTAATCAACTGGGATGCGCCGGATCGCATTGCGCGTATCGTGGCGGAAGTTGAACGGCGCGAGGACGAGACGAAAATCGAGATCGTGGTTATTGACGCGAAGGAGAACGGCAATGGCATTCCCAGCGCGTCAGGCGCACCTGAGCGGCAGCGCAAGCGTATCAAGATCAATGGCGCGACCAAAAAGGCCGTCGATTTGATCGGTCAGGTGACGGTGGTACTCTTCGCGCCGACCGATTTGCGGCTGGTGGATGGCTCGCCGGAAGATCGCCGCCGCTTCCTTGATCGCGCCCTGTGCCAGATCCGGCCTCACTATTGCGCGGCGCTGGCGAAGTACCGCAAGGTGATTGCGCAGCGTTCCGCTCTGCTCAAACGCATACGCGATAATCAGGAGGAGCCGCGCATGTTGGACTACCTCGACGACAAATTGACTGAATGGGCCAACCTGATTATCTACGAACGCCGGGGTATGGTAGATGCGCTTAACCAGCACGTCGATCAATTGCAAGAGAACATTAGCGGCGGGCGCGAAAACCTGCGTATTGTGTATCGCCCATCATTCGCGGTAGATGCCTCCTGGAACACCATCGAGGCGCTTGAGCAATTTCGCAGGCAGTTGAGCGAAGTGAGGCGCAAAGAAATTCAGCAAGGTGTCTGCCTGCTGGGGCCGCACCGCGATGACCTGGATTTCATGGTGAACGATGTGGATATGCTCACCTACGGCTCGCGCGGTCAGCAGCGCACAGCGGCTCTGGCGGCGAAATTCGGCGAACTGGCTTTCATGCGCGCTGCGACGGGCGAGGAACCAATTCTGTTGCTCGACGACGTGTTCAGCGAACTGGACGCGGCGCGGCGCGAATACCTGCTGAACCAGGCGTTGCAACACGAGCAGACGCTGATTACCGCGACAGACTACAGCAGTTTTTCAGAGGAAATCCTGGCAAAATCACATCGTTACCAGGTTATCGCGGGCGAAATCGCTCACACCCACTTCTGATCTAGTTCGCTCCATTGCCCCTGCACATAAGCCACATCCCCGGCGTTCGGCAGGCTTTCGCCATAGCGCACCATTGTATAGGCTTCTGTAATCGCCTCCAACTGCGGTTCTACCAGCGGCGTTTTCTCATCCAGGCGCTGGCGCAATTCTTCTGGTGTTTCATCTTTCTTACGCGCATACCCACGCGCCGTCGCTTTTTTCAAGAAAGCGCGATAAATGGCGCGAATATCGCGCGCCGCCGCGTCTGCTGGTTCTGTCAGTTGCGCAGGCACGTTCTGCGCTTCTGCCGCCGGCTTTGGCAAGAAGCGCCCGAAGATTGAGCGCAGGATAGCTCTCAACTGGCTCAAGAAGAGCGCCCATGACCACAGGCTTTCATGGAAATCCCCATCGCGCCGTCGCTTCCTCACGCTCGTTTTCTTGCGTTTGCGCAATGCTCGCCACACCAGTAAGGCTATTATCAACAGCACCACAACCGGTACGAGAATTTTAAGTGTGAGCAACAGGGCCGGATTGTTGGCCGGAGAGACGGGCAGCACTTTGGGCGGATGCTGCCCAAATTTTATCGGCGGGTTCGGTTTGGGCGGCCCTTTGGTGGGGACGAGGTGGGTTAGCCAGTTGATGAGCCAGAAGATGGGCGTTAGCAGGAAAATGGCAATATCGGCCACTATACCGATCAACCAGTTATAAGCGTTGGCGAGGGCGGCTCCGAGCGGTGCCAGTGTATGTAAGGCCGATGTAAAAAACGCCGGGCCAGCAAAAAGAGCAATAACGGCGGTGATAATGAGCAAGACCGCTCCCAACAGTCCCATCACGGTTAGTACGGCTCGCTCCTGTGTTACGATGCTTCCCTGTAAGCCAGTGCTATGGCTGCGTCGTACAAAGGCAACCCTTGCCAGGGAATGCGCTGCCAGCGATAGATACAGGAACAGGGGGATGAGCAGGAAAAGCAGCGCCGCGCCCCTGCTCGCAAATTGAGCAAGTAGCACAATGGCGGCGATCATCACGATCAAACCCAGGCAAAGCGTGCGAAAGATCATGGACGGTTCAATGGTGCGACTTAAAAGACGCAGGCCGCGCCAGCATAAAAGAAAAGAGAGCGCGACGATGAACACCACCTGGAAGAAATGGCTATTGAGGAACAGCACATCACTGAACAGGGTGCCTAGCCAGCGCGGATCGAAAAGGCCCGAAACGGGGGCGTAGACCTGTAGCCAGATAATGAAGACACAGAACAAAACGGCCAATGCAATGAACTGGGGCGCGTGCCGCGCATTCTCGTCTTTTCTGTCGATAAAATAGAAAAGCCATTGCGTCCCGATGATGAAGACGAACGGCGTCCAGAATGGCAGGAGCGGCACATTCGCGCCCAAAAACCCGGTCGCGGCCAGGCCAATCAGGGCCACCGCAATCCAGCACGACTCCATCGCACCCAACAAACTCGGCAGCAGAAATTCTCCCAGGCTGGTAATATCCGTATCCGGGGGTATCAATATGTTTTGCCTGTGCCATTGCGCAGGCGATAGTACGCCCCCTCGCTTTTTTTGCGGTGATTTGGGAGGTTCCATCTGCAAGGGATTCATGGTTTTCCGCTCTTCAATGCACGAATCCTACAATATTGGCGCTTTGCTTGAAGCAATTGTAAAACCAGACAATGCGTATGTCAAGGAGAAGAAGCGCGGCTCGCCTACCGGACGCCCACCAGGGGCGTCCCTACATGTAGACTGCGCCCCACCTTTCCCCATCCGAGGCGACCGGAGTGGAGATGGGAGTGTCTTTAACATGTAGGGACGCCCCTGGTGGGCGTCCGGCGACCTACGACAGCAGGTTCAAGCTCAGTTTGAGGGCATTATCGACGCGCGCCAACTCTTCGCTCGAGATGGAGCCGCGCCGGCGCAGCAAGCGTGATTTTTCGATGGTCATGACCTGTTCGCATTTGACATCCGTGTAATCGGTCAATCCATTCTCTATATTGGGGGTGATGCGCACATGCAGGGGGAGTTCGCGTTCAGTGCGACTCATGGATGCTACAATCGTGAGTGGGTAATTGGAGGAAGCGTTGCCCCGGTCATTCTGGATAATGAGCGCAGGGCGCGTACCCTGCTGTTCCGCACCGCGACCAGGGGACCAGTTCACATCCCAGATTTCACCGCGCCGGGGGCTGGCAGAAGATAGAGGAATTGATGGCGCGTGTATGGGTTGTTGGGTGTTTTGTTGTCGGGGGCTGGGCGTTGAAGATGCCTTCGCCTCACTACTCATCTAAAATTATCCTACGCAAACATACCTTCTTGTCCGGCATTAAAAAAGAAGCGCGCATCATCAAGGGTTTCTGGCAGGGAACCGAGATAGGTGTAAGCTTCATCGAGGGTGTGACTGAGGGATGAGGAAAGGTCGCGTTCGCGTTTCTGGGTGATGGCTACTCGAAGTTGTTCGTAATTATCCTGGCGCATCAGGTTCATAATAGTTTCCACTACATCTCCTAGCGAAGAATCCAGCTCAACCGCGAGAGCCTTCAGCTCTTTATGCTGCATCGAGGGGATCTGTATTGATTTGCGAATGAGGTTTTCGTGATGAAAAAAATCAGCCTGGACAACTGCCATGAAATTGCCTCCTGTTACTATCGCAAAGCCGTTCATCTTTTCTTATTGTAAACTGTGACTTCCGAAAAGTCAATAAAAATGGTATTTTGGAAAATTACAAAAATATAATCGGCATTCCTGGTTTGACCCGCTATAAAAACGGATGTTATACTTGACGTTGGGCCAATAACAGCAAAAAGGATTTTACTATGGAAACTATGTCTTTCCACATTCGACCATTTACGCATAGTGATTACGC
>JBOGTO010000047.1:0-7835 GCA_050695155.1 Ktedonobacteraceae bacterium | reverse complement strand
CACAAAGCTTCGACTTTGTGTGTCCCCGCCAGTCTTTTTATTAATGTCTTTGTTGGCGGCGCAGCATGGGAACATTAGTTTTGCCCAGGGTGCGCTCGCACCCCTTGCATACATAGAACCCTTCTTCATCGCGGTAATACAATTCGCTTACCGTGAAGTGCATGTAGCAGATGCCGCAGCGCGTGCTGTCTTGCTGGCTGGCTATCTGACGGTCCTGCGCGAAGAGTTCCTTCAAGCTGGCGATCAGTTTTTCAAGATCGAGCGAACCCGCGTAATTGCGACCCGTAGTAATGATTGGCAACATACCTGTATCATTACTGGCGCGTGCCTCGCGGCGATTGACAAACGAACTCCCGTTGTTGTTCCCCGCCCCCAAACCATTATCCGAACCGGATGTATACTGCATACCTTAAAAGGTCTCCAAATCTGCCATACATGAGATGTTACTTCACATATTATAGCATATTGAAGTGGGTATTACTACCGCTTCTCGTAATAATACGAGAAGTTCCCCGGATACATGCTCACTTTCCCATCCTCTTCAATCGACACGATTCTGTTGACGATCTTGTCGAGGAAGTAGCGGTCGTGTGAGACGGTCAGGATGGTACCCTCGAACTCTTGTAGCGCCGCTTCCAGCACTTCGACGGAGCCGATGTCAAGGTTGTTGGTTGGCTCGTCGAGCAGCAGGAAGTTGGCGTCAGTCAGCACCAGGCGCGCCAGTTGCAAGCGGCTCTTTTCGCCGCCGCTCAAACGCAGGATGGGCGTGCGAATGTCGTCGTAGGAGAAGAGCAGGCCGCTCAGGAATGCAATGGCCTGTGGCTCACTCATCGGTTTGATGCGGCGCACGAAGTCGAGTGGCGTGCTTTCAAAGGGCAGCGTCTCCTGCTCTTGCGCGTAGTAGCCCGCGATTACGCTGGCCCCGATTTTGACGGTACCAGCATCGGCGGGCAGCATATCCAGCATGGTGCGCAGTAGCGTGGTTTTGCCACTGCCATTGGCTCCCACAATGCCGACGCGCTCGCCATACAGGATGGTCAGATCAAAGGGCCGGAAGAGCGTGCGTCCTTCGTAACCTTTGGTCAGACCTTTGACCTCCAATACTTTTTTGCCGCTGCGGTCGGAGTCCAGATTGACCTTGATTTTGTCGCGCAACATAACAGGCTTGCTGACCCCTTCGCGTTTGATGCGCTCGATGCGTTTCAGCGTATCCTCCGCTTTGGTGGCGAACTTGTCATTCAATTTTGCCCAACCCTGATATTGTCGCCACACGCCTTCCAGTCGCTTGATCTCCTCCTGCTGGCGCGTGTACAGCTCGAATTGCTTCTGGAGCCGACGTTGGCGTTCCTCGAAGTAATAACTATAGTTGCCAGCATAGGACGAGATACGCCCGTCCTCCAACTCGAAGATTTTCTTGACAGAGCGGTCCAGCAACAGGCGATCATGTGAGATTATCAGTACCGTGCCGGGATAGCTGGCGATATATTGCTCGAGCCATGCTTTAGCTTCGATGTCGAGATGGTTATCTGGCTCGTCGAGTAAAAGCAGGTCGGGCGTCCTGAGCAGGATACGCGCCAGGTTGACCAGCTTCTTCTCGCCTCCGCTCAGAGAGCCAACCTCAATATCATACCAGGCTGGCCCGAAACCCAACCCCTGCAACACCGCCTCAACGTTATGCTCGCCGCTGTATCCACCGGACACTTCAAAGCGCTCCTGCGCTCTGCCGTATTCATCGAGTACGCGCGCCAGCTCGTCCGGGTCGTCTGCCAGGGCTGGATCAGCCATGCGCGTCTCAAGTTCGTTGAGCAGGTTGGGCAGATCAGCCAGCGCCTGTGTGACCTCAGAAACGGCCTCGAAAACCGTCTTGTGACTCTGTTCCGGGTCGGCCTCCTGCCTGAGATAGCCCAGCGTCAGGTTGCGGCGGCGCGAAATGACACCGCTCGTCGGCTCCTCCAGATCGGCCAGCAGTTTGAGCAGCGTGGATTTGCCGCCGCCGTTCTCGCCCACCAGCCCGATGCGCTCGCCCTCCATAATTTCCAGATCGATGGCGCGAAAGACGGAATTGCCGCCAAAGTCTTTGCTTACCTTTGAAAAATTCGCCAGCAACATTTTATGTTCTCCTTTTTACTTCTAAATTGCTCATTGGTCAGATGCTCCCCGAAAAAATGTGGCGGAATGTCGATATGCTACGTGAGACAAAAAGACCGACGAAAGCGGGAAAACCTGGCGGCAAAAGCTACGCTGAGCAGAGTGTGGAGATGGCGAGAACGAAAACGGGGAAAAGGTCGGGTGAGTTACCAAAGAGAACTTGCACTACTCTACATAGCCAAACAGCGATGAGAGTAGTAATAGCCCTTACAGGCGTTCAGACACCGGCACCATTTTCCGCCGCATAAGCAAATGTGCCAGGCTTATACGGCGAAATCATGCACGATGTGTTTATATGGAAAATGCGGATTATTCTTTTCGTTCATGGGCTAATGCTAACATGCAAGTGAGTTGCCTGTCAAGCATAGTTTTCCAGGGCGGGGGCAAGCCCGGCCCCCGCCCTGGTATAATCTGTAAAGAGGCGATTTATTGCGCCTCGACGAACATAATGCATGAGAAGACACACATTAGAAAGGTACGCACGGAGCATCTATGCCTAAAGCAACCTGGAATGGCGCAGTGCTGGCGCAAAGCGATAATTGTATTGTAGTCGAAGGGAACCAGTATTTTCCACCTGACGCGGTCAACCGTGAATACTTCAAAGAGAGCAACACCCATACCACCTGCCCCTGGAAAGGTCTGGCGAGTTACTATACTGTTGAAGTCGATGGTAAAGAAAACAAGGATGCGGCCTGGTTCTATCCTGCTCCAAAGGACGCCGCCAAACAAATTCAGGACTACGTAGCCTTCTGGCGCGGCGTGAAAGTGGAAGTGTAACTTTACGAATGTAACATAGATATATGTAACACCAACAATGTTACATATATCTATGTTGACGAAATACCTCTCTTTGACTTTATGCTCTATGATTACACTAGAGCTAAGCTAAAAGAGAGGTATTTTTCTATGTCTACCCCCGAAATCAATGTCATCACCGGGGCATTTGGCTATACCGGGAAGTACATTACGCGCCGCCTACTGGCTATGGGCAAAGAGGTGCGCACGCTGACGGGCCACCCTCATAGTGCTAACCCCTTTGGCGAGCAGGTGCGCGTCTACCCGTTCGATTTCGACAACTTCGCTGAACTGGTCAAAAGTTTGCAGGGCGCGACTACCTTTTATAATACCTACTGGATACGTTTCTCACATGGTACAAATACCTTTGAAGGCGCGGTTAAGAACACGCAGACGCTGATCCGCGCAGCAGTGGAAGCGGGCGTGCAGCGCATTGTGCATGTGAGCATTACCAATCCAGCCGCAACATCGCGCTTTCCGTATTTTCGAGGTAAGGCTACCCTGGAACAGGATATTATCAATTCAGGTCTGGCCTATACTATTGTGCGTCCAACCGTTATTTTTGGTGACGAGGACATTCTTATCAATAATATCGCGTGGTGCCTGCGCCACTTTCCCGTGTTTCCTGTATTTGGTTCTGGCAACTATAGCTTGCAGCCGATTTATGTTGAGGATATGGCAGACCTGGTAGTCGAAGGCGGTGAGCAGCGCGAGAATAGCATAATTGATGCGATAGGCCCCGATATTTACACGTTTGAGCAATTAGTACGGCTGATTATGGAGAAGCTGCGTAAAAGAGTTATACTTGCTCATGTCAACCCCCGCGTGGCGCTTTCTTTAGCGAAGTTGATCGAGCCTTTTCTGGGTGATGTGCTGATTACGCGTGAGGAAGTTTTTGGGCTGATGGCTAATTTGCTCATCTCGCACCAGCCGCCAACCGGCCATACCCGTTTAAGCGACTGGTTGGAAGAACATAGCGCGAGCGTGGGCAAAAAGTATGCATCGGAGTTGGCGCGCCATTACAGATGATACGGATAGGATATTGCTACTGTGTAATAGCTCATATCGATTACAAACAATATGAGGTATAATGCTTTTAATTAATATGAGGAGCTTTTCGTGTAGCCCAACCTTTGCTAACATGGATTGAGCGGAACAAAGTACAGGTATAAATAAATGGATAGATGGATAAAAACAAAGATACACATAAAACTACTGTCTATGCTATGCATGGTCGGTATCATCTCACTGATGAGCCTGTTGACCGGTGGCGGCGTGGCGGCAGCACATACCTATGATATTCCAGGTGGCAATGTGGCCGATCCTGTTGTGCGTGCGGTAGATATTGCGCAGCCAGCGGTGGTGCGCATCATCACACAGGTGAATGGCAAATTGATCGTGCATTTTGCGTCGGGCAATGTCACGTTTCCACAAGATGGCAGCAACGGGTATCCTCTGACGTTGTCGGGTACTGGTACATTCATCAGTGCGCATGGCGACATTTTGACCGCCGATCATGTGGTCAACCCACCACAGGCTGACCTCGATAGCTTCCTGCAACAGACGGCGGCGCAGGATATTGCTAACTATATGAATCTGACGCAAAAAGTTAATCCGCCCGTCTCGGCAGACCAGATAACGAATGCTCTGGCAAGCGGTCAGTTGAAATCTACCAGCCAGTATGCAACGCCGCTAAGTAGAGCGTACTTGAGTTTTGCTTTTACAGGTCCCTTGAGCGCGAACAGCTTCCAGAATATACCCGCTAACGTGTTTTCAAATGTTGATCGCGTCGAGGCACAAAGCGCCGTTAATCAGAAAGATGTCGCCATTATCCATGTTAGCAATATGGATGATATGCCGATGGTGCAACTGGGAGACTCTTCCGGTGTTCAGGTACAGGATCAGCTCACCATCGTTGGTTTCCCCGGCAATGGCGATGTCAGCACGACACCCACCAATTTGCTTACCTCGTCGGTGAATACTGTCAACGTCAGTTCGATCAAGACGACGGATACAGGCGCGCCCCTCATTCAAGTGGGCGGCAATGTCGAGCATGGCGATAGCGGCGGTCCGGCGCTGGATTCGACCGGAAAAGTGGTTGGTATTGTCAGTTTCGGCATCGGCACACAGGGCAGCACCAGTTTCCTGCAAGCCAGCAATAGCGCTCAGCAACTGGTGCAACAACTGAACCTGAATACCGCACCGGGGGCGTTTCAGAAGTCATGGAGCCAGGCTTTTAACGATTACAGCGTTACGGGTTCCGGCCACTGGCACAAAGCCGCGCAAGAGTTGCAGCAGCTTGCTACAGCTTATCCGCAATTTAAGGGCGTCAGTCCCTACCTGGCATATGCGCAGCAGCAGGCCAAAACCGAGAAAGTAGTGGCAACACCTACTGCAACGCCTACGTCCACAACATCTTCTTCATCGCTGTCCTCGTTCCTGTCTGCTAACTGGCCTTTGCTGGCAGGCATTGTGGCAATTGTGCTGGCGATTTTACTATTCGGAGTGGTAATTGGGCGGCGCAGGGGCAAGAAACCTGCTCAAGCTGCAGGCGGGCAGAACTATGGAATACCAGCCAATGGAACCTATCCATATACGTCGCCTGTAAACCAGGGACCTTCTCCCGCTCCATCTCAACCACAAACGCCACAGGCATACCAGCCGCCACGCAACTCTTCGATGCCCTTTGGCGCACCACCTGTCTCGCAAGCGCCTCCTGTATGGCCCGCCCCGCCTCAACCATCACAACCGCCAGCATCCAGGCCGCCGGGCGCATATTCTTCCGGCACATCGGATGCAGCAGGAGATCGCACACAGATAATGGTAGCCTGGCCCTGCGGTCACATGAATCTCCCGACCGCCCGTTTTTGCAGCAAATGCGGCGAGCCAGCGCGCCCGAATCCGCCCATACGGCGCTATGAACAATAGGAAAGAGAGTATATGATAAAAAAGGTTTCACGTGGAACCATCTTCCCGCGCGAAGATGGCAAGATCATCGACGAGCATTTCGGAGTCCTGCATACACAGCAGGACTCTTTTAGCCTTGCCCATATGACCGCGCCGCCCGCGTGGCGCGAAGCGGCGCAAGTTGCCGATTTCGACGAAGTATTGATGGTGGTCAAAGGTTCGCTTGCGGTTGAGGCCGACGGCGAGCGTGTCGAGGTGAATGAGGGCGAGTCATGCATGGTAGGACGTGGAACAAGGGTGATCTACAGCAATGCTTCTGCGGACCACCCCTGTATTTACTGGTCGCTGTGTATGCCGGCCTTTCGACCGGAACGCACCCGGATGTAAATGGTTTTCCTTACGCGCCCATGATGTTATAGCCGGCATCCACAAACATGATTTCGCCGGTGATGGAACGCGCCAGGTCGCTGCTCAGGAAGAGCGCGGCATTGCCAACATCGCCCTGCTCAATATTGCGGCGCAGGGGAGCCGCCGTTTCAACATGGCCGCGAAAGATGGTGAAGCCGGAGACACCGCGCGCGGCCAGCGTATTGAGCGGCCCGGCTGAAATAGCGTTGACGCGGATGTTGAACTCGCCCAGTTCAAAGGCCAGGTAGCGCACGCTGCACTCTAGCGCGGCCTTCGCCACAGCCATGACATTGTATTTGGGCATCACGCGCTCGCTCGCCATATAGGTCAACGTCAGCATGTTGCCGCCGCCATTGGCCTGCATGAGCGGTACGGCTCGTCGTGCCATTGCCACCAGCGAATAGGCGCTGATATCCAGGGCGGTCTGAAAACCGGCGCGCGTGGTCTGGTAGAATGGATTCTCCAGTTCCTGGGGGGGAGCAAAGGCGACCGAGTGGATAAAGGTGTCGAGTTTGCCGCCGAAGAGTTCTCCGACTTTCTCAAAGGCGGAGTCGATCTGCTCGTCGCTCTGCACATCACAGAGAATGGTGGGAGTGTTGGGAATCTTCTCGGCCAGTTCCTTTACATATTTTTCCATGCGTTCCTGGTAGGTAAAGGCGAGTTGCGCGCCTTCGCGGGCGAAAGCTTGCGCGATTGCCCAGCCAATGGAACGGTGATTGGCTATGCCGGCAATCAGCACTTTTTTTCCTTCAAGCAGGGCCATGATGAACTACTCCTCTCAGCATATTGCTCTATCTATTGTACGACATAGGGAAGCTTAGTTTCACCGCTCTACCGGGTAACGCCTCATCATCCAACCGTTCATTCCGTTCGCCAGGTTATAGACGTTGCTCAGGCCCGCCACCAGGGCGATTTCGGAGGCGGACGCGCTGCGCTGCCCGCTGGCGCATACGAAGATCACCGCTTCATCGGCGGGAAGATTCAGTTCTTTAAGAGCTTTGCCAAATGAATAAATACCCTCGATTGGCACCAGCGTGGCTTCGGCTATATGCCCGCGATTCCATTCGTCCGCTTGTCGCACATCGATAACGCGCGTGCCTGCTTCGATCATCTGTTTGGCTTCATCGGTGCCAATAGTTTTGTATGGAAATGCCTCTTCCTCATCATAATCAGGCATTATTGTTCTCCTTCTGCTCTGCATCATATTGTTCCAGCCACAGGCGACCATAGGTAGTCAAGCTCAAGACATATTCGTCGCCGGAAAAAGCCATCGTCAGTAAACCCTGATCTTCCATTTCACGAAAATCATCCGTCACCAGAAAATAGCGAGGAACCAGGCGCGCCATATCGCTTTCAGGCAATTGCTTCCAGATCAGCAATTCGCGCACGACCGCCGCGAATTTTGGTTGGCTATTATCAATTGCTCGCATCGGCGTTTTCCTTCATCGATTTGCTTAACAACTCTGATCTCTATGAGAAGACGCGATTCGTCGCATCCTCTCACTGTTGCCAACAGTGTATCAAATCCACACATATTGAGCAAGGGCATAATAAGAGATGCGGAAAAAGTGCAGGCA
>JBOGTO010000046.1:0-2868 GCA_050695155.1 Ktedonobacteraceae bacterium | reverse complement strand
GGGCGGGGGCTTGCCCCCGCCCTGGCTCGTGGAAATGCTATTATCTCAGGCGCATTTGAGGGTGTCCATTAGGTCTCTTGCCAAACTCGAAAACAGTGTAATATTGCTGGATCAAGTCGGACAGATCCTCAGCATAATCGATGGCTTTGAAATTGGGGTAGAGCTGCCTCAACGATAAGCCCAATCTTGAAAGTAAGACCCATTCGCCTATTCTCCCATGAACCGCGTCACGATACGCCTCGGTAAGCACCGTAATCACGGTCGGCCCAGATTTCTCGGCTGGTTGCGCGGCAGGCGTAGCGACTGGCTTTTGCGCGGGTGGGAGCGGAGCCGGTTGATTTCCATTGGGCGAGTCTCCGGCTGAAGGATGAGCAAACGTTTGAGAGCCGAAATTGCGCGGCGGAGGTGGATTATGTGGCGGAAGTGTAGAAGAGGTGACATCCACTAGCTGGTCGGTAAATACGAACCAGTTGCAAGCTTTGGTCAGCGTATTCGGCGTCTTCCTCTCGCCTACACCAAGCACCTGGCATTTCAGTTGGCGCAGTCGGCGCACAAGCGGCGTGAAATCGCTATCGCTGGTGACAATGCAGAAGCGATTGCAGACGCCATCTTTAGCCAGTTCAATCGCATTGACGGCCAGCGCAATGTCGGCAGTGTTTTTATTAGCGGTGGGTCTGGCAAGGTGAATTTGCTCCAACTCGAGGTGCAGGCTGGTTTCATTCCAGCGCGTATTGAACAGAGCGCAACTGCCATAGACGCGCCTGACATGCACTTCCCCCAGCTTTTTAGCCTCGTCCAGCGCGCGCTCTACCAGGCGTTCCATCTGGGGCGACGAGATGTTTTCACCATCGACTAAAAATGCAACAGAAGCCGGGTTGGCTGTCTGTGCTGGCTTGTACCCCTGTTTCCGAGGCCACAGATGGGATTGTAACCATGAAAGGAGCGCGCGCGAACTTTCGGCCAGCAATAAGCCGGCTCCCAGGTAGAAGATAGCTGAGTAGACGCGCTGGAGTAACGAGGGTTTCTCATCCATAAAATGCTCTCTTTTCCTCTTCTTACTTCCATATAAGAAGATTCAGCACAGCGTGCCATTGCCAGGAGATTGTTATGATTTGCATATTACTATGTATACATAAAACGATGAAAATAGTTTAATAGTGGCAGTTTTATCGAAAAAGTCGGTAAAAGAGAGACTATTACAATTACGATCACCGTTCTACAATTCGCTAAGATATATACGTCTTGACAGGTCGGTAGGTTGCAGGTATATTCATTACAAAGTGGATATTACATCCATACCAGTTCACTATTTTATAAAACGCTGGTCTAACCGTCTAATAGAGTAATAGACGGCATTGCGGGACGAAAGTCCTTAACCAAAGTTCGCGGAGAGAAATGCGCAAGCATATGCAGCAGACCACTATTACCTGTACCTTTATGGTTACGCGCCGGACGCTTATTGAAGCGCCCGCCTGTTGGTCGCTGCCCTCTACGCAATCGCAAACGTGCATCACTTGAACACCGCTATACCAGCAAAGCAAGCAAAACAGGGGCGTAAGCGACAGGCTTACGCCCCATTTTATTATTCTGTTCTGTCTATCAAGAGAAGAGATTTGGATCAGCCCGGTCTGCCCGGCCTGTCATTCTGAGCGCAGCGAAGAATCTTTGTCTACCGACGAGAGATTCTTCGCTGCGCTCAGAATGACACTGTGAGACAAAGAATAACACTGTGAGGCGAAGGATGACAGCAGAACTGAAAAGAGGAGACAATGCAATGACCATCATTGAAGTGAACGGCTTAACCAAGACGTTCAGGACGCGCGAACGCGCTGCCGGGTTGGCGGGCAGCCTGCGTTCGTTCGTTGCGCCGCAGTACCGCGAGCGAGAAGCCGTTAAACCCGTGTGCTTTGCGCTCGAGAAGGGTGAGGTGCTGGCCTTCATTGGTCCGAACGGGGCAGGCAAGTCCACGACTATCAAAATGTTGACGGGTATCTTGCATCCGTCCTCTGGCAACGCGCAGGTGCTTGGTTATACGCCCTGGCGGCAGCGTCGCCAACTGGCATTTCATATAGCCAGTATCTATGGGCAGAAATCGCAGTTGTGGTACCACCTGCCGCCGCAGGATACGTTCAACCTGCTGGCCCAGATTTACGAACTGGATAGGAGAGAGTATAACAAACGCCGCGCTTTCCTGATAGACGCTTTTGACATCGCGGAGTATATGCGCACGCCGGTGCGCAAGCTGAGCCTGGGGGAGCGGATGCGCTGCGAACTGGCGGCGGCTCTGCTGCATAAACCGTCGGTCATCTTCCTGGACGAACCAACCATCGGACTGGATGTAATCGCCAAACAGCGTATCCGCGACCTGATCGGCCAGTTGAATCGAGAAGAGAACGTCACCGTTTTTCTGACTTCGCACGATGCCGGTGATATAGAGCAGGTGTGCCGCCGCGCCATCGTCATCAATCATGGCGAGGTGATCCTCGATACGCCCGTCGCCCGTCTGAAGCGCGAATACCTGCGCGTGAAAACGGTTGATCTGCTATTGGAAGAAGTGGCTGAGCAGTTGTTGAAAGCCGATAGCGCAAGCGGGGAGCAACGCCTGAGCGTGCAATCCGCCACCTCTATCCACGAAGAATTGCTGGATACCAGCGGCGTGCGCGTCCTAAAGGCCAAAGGTCATGGGCTGAAACTGGAGATTGATACCGCGCGCATCCCGCTGGAACCGGTGATCGCCGCCGTCATGCAGCGTTGCCACATTGTCGATATGACCATCGCCGATCCACCGATGGAAGAGATCATCGCCGACATTTATGGGCAGAAACGCGCGACGGAACTGGTTGCGCCCGCAGAGGCAGGGACGAAATT
>JBOGTO010000045.1:0-1960 GCA_050695155.1 Ktedonobacteraceae bacterium | reverse complement strand
TGTAGCGAATGGCGTGGTCTATGAGACTGGCTTCCGCGAAATTACCGCGCTGAGTGGCAGTGATGGTATGTCGCTCTGGCGTTACTTTCCTTCCGATGAGGGCGATACTGCTCAACCAGGCAATATTCAGATTGTGCAGACCGTTGGCGACAGGCTCTATGTATATGATGGTCAGGTGCTAGATGTACTGATTGCTGATAAAGGTTTACGGGCCTGGAGTACCGGTGATGCGTCGAATGTGATAGACATAAACACGCTGAGCATAAACAACGGTGTCGCATACTACGCTGTTCATGATGCGAACAACACCAATTCTACTATCTACGCGCGGCGCGCCCTGGATGGCAAAATACTCTGGACGTATAACGCCTCTGTCGCCGGGCAGTCCTGCACTGTAGCATCCATGACGCGGGCAATGGACGCCATTTATGCCAGCGCATCATGCAACAATGGCACAGGGCGAACCATCGCCTTGCGCGCCAGCGACGGCAGCATACTCTGGCAATCCAATCTGAGCGGGCAAATCTCGGTAACAAACGGCGTAGTATGCCTTCACATAACCCAGGGGTCTTCCGCACTGGCCGACCTCTATGTATTAGATGCTAGCACTGGTAAGTTGCTATGGCGCGACGCGCCTGGTACAAGTCTGCACCAGACGCAGGCGTGGACGCCCGGCAACGGCTACGTCTACCTGCTGGACAACGGGATACTGAACGCGCGTCTATTGAGCGATGGACAACCGGCCTGGAATATGGGATTTTCCTCTAACGCAGCATCGCAGACCTTCGAGACCTTTAGCACTCCCGTTTTCTGGGGTTTGTTGAACAACATTGTCTATCTGCAATCATCTGTCGTCAACCAGGATACGCACGTTGCTTTTAACCGCCTGTACGCGCTACAAGCCAACACCGGCAAGCAGCTTTGGAGCTTCCAGCAAGACCAATCAGACCTGACCTGGACTACCGTCAACATCGATGGCGCAACAGGCACTATCTCCATCCAGGGACTGGACACGCAACACCCCACTGACCTCTATCTGCTGCGCGCCACCGATGGAGAGCTTCTGGATAGCATGATACAATCCCAGGTCGTCAATACTCTATCGATCGTCAACGGTTTAGTCTACATAACCTGGATTCATGGTGATGGAAACAATATTCCTTTTAGTTATCACCTGCAAACGTTCCAGCCTGATAATGGAAGCAGTAAACAACTATGGGGATTTGCCGCCTGACATACCCTTCTTGCCCGACGTTTCTTGATTAGAAAGGACGAGGGCGGCGCGAGCGCCCCCACCACCCTTCCCAACCTCTCCCGCCCCTACCTGATTGCATGGATATGCTGTAGGGGCGGGGGTTGGGTGATGATGGGTGGGGGCGCTTGCGCCGCCCTCGTCCCTTATCCTCCAGCCGGGCCACCCTCCAACCCCGGTTTCGTCATGGCAGCGGGATCGAGAATGCGGTCAAGTTCCTCTTCCGAAAGATTGGTGCGTTCGCGTGCCACTTCGCGGATAGTCTTGCCTGTCTTATACGCCTCTTTCGAGAGGTTAGCCGCCGCGTCATAGCCGATCACGGGAGCCAGGGCGGTGCAAATCGCCAGCCCGCGCTCGACCATCTCCGGCCCCTTGCTGGTAGCCTGGATGCCCTTAATACACTGTTCCGCAAAATTGCTCGCGGCAGCCGCCAGCAAACTGATCGATTGCAGCAAGTTGTAAGCCGCGACAGGCATCATCACATTGATCTCGAAGTTGCCCGCTTGTCCCGCAACAGTAATCGTGGTATGGTTGCCCATTACCTGGGCGCACACCATGCACACTGACTCCGCAATCACCGGGTTGACCTTGCCCGGCATAATCGAACTGCCGGGCTGCACGGCAGGCACATCGATCTCGCCGATACCGGCGCGCGGCCCCGATCCCAGCCAGCGAATATCGTTCGCAATCTTCATCAAGCTGACCGCC
>JBOGTO010000044.1:0-5367 GCA_050695155.1 Ktedonobacteraceae bacterium | reverse complement strand
GAATAGTACGAACTCGTTCAATGCCAGATAACTGAGATCGAACGGGACGCGGGCGACGCCGAGCGTCCCCTCCCCTCATCCGCACCTCTCCCGCCCCTACGAAGAAGCGTCGGGGCAAGAGAACATGCATAGCGGGTTAGATGTATGTGATGTAAGATGACTTAAAGGACAAAGCTATCGGCCAGCGGGCTGCGGTTAGCGCCATTCTGCTTATCGCCCATGCCCCCGACGGCCTGCTGTCCGCCCGTCTGACGGGACACGTAGCTGCTGCCGCTCTGCGTGTTTTGCAGGTTCTGCAAGCTTTGCAGAGTGGCCTGCGATTGCGCGCTGGGCGACATGCCCCCGGCGGAATCGGTTGCAAGCTGAATTGTCTTGCCATCGATAACGACTGCCATGCCGATGCCGCGCCGCAAATCAGCGATCTGGCGGCGAAGTTCACGGTTCTCAGCCTCTAAAGCGTCCATCAATTTTTTTTGCTCAAGCAGCATCTGTGCGATGCCTTCAAAACCTGCGCTTGCAGCACGATCCATCATGGATTCCTCCTGCGAATATGGTGTACCCATTAATTCTAAAACAAAATCTCCCAACACTGCGCCACGCCCTCCCAATTGCTCACGTACTCAACTTAAAAGATGTACGACGCGATCCCAAATGGCCGCCGCAACGCCTGTTTTGGGCATTACTGGCAAATCTTCCATCGCCCCACCGGCATGAAAGATATAGACCTTGTTGGTCTCTGATCCAAAGCCGCTATCCGAGCGACTTATATCGTTTGCAATGAGTAAATCCAGGCGTTTGGCAGCTAACTTGCCGCGCGCATAGGCTACCACGTTGCTTGTCTCAGCGGCAAACCCTATACGCACTAATCGCCGCTGATGCCTCTGACTTCCCGGAACACCTTGTGCATCCTCAGACTGTCGAAATGCAGCCGCGAGTTCGCCCAGGATATCCGGGTTGCGCGCAAGGCGCAAAGTAAAACCACCCTCTGAATCCACCTCTTGCGCTCCCGTCCCCTCCTTCTTCAACTTTTGTGCCGCCGCTTCAGCCGGGCGATAATCCGCCACAGCCGCGCTCATCACCAGCACATCGGCCTCTTGCACCGCGTCAAATACCGCGTCGCGCATTTGCAGCGCGGTCTCGACTCGCCTCATTTCCACCCCATAGGGCGCATCTAACGCGACAGGGCCGGAGATCAAGATGACATCCGCGCCGCGATCGCGCGCTTCCGTTGCCAGGGCATAGCCCATCTTGCCAGATGAGCGATTGCCCACGAAGCGTACCGGGTCGATTGGTTCCTGCGTGCCGCCAGCAGTCACGACAACGCGCCGACCCGCCAGGTTCCCATTGCGTCCCAACACGACGTGTATGGCTCCGAGTAGTACGCTTGTATCAGGAAGCCTGCCGATGCCTACTTCCCCGGATGCCAGCCGTCCAACTTCCGGCTCAATAATGAAGGCCCCACGCTCCCGCAGCGTTGCCAGGTTGGCCTGGGTCGCGGGATGCGTATACATCGCGTGATGCATCGCCGGGGCCAGTACGAGCGGCGCTTTCGTCGCCAGCGCAACAGCGGTCAGCATATTGTCGGCGATGCCGTGTGCTAGCTTGGCAAGCGTATTGGCTGTCGCCGGTAGGACGATCAGCGCCTCTGCTTCCTCTCCCAGGGCGATATGCGTTTCTGCCGCGCGTCCCGACGGTTCCCACAGGTCGGTGTAAACCGGTCGATGGCTCATCGTCGAGAACGTTAACGGGCGAACAAATTCTTCGGCCCGCTCCGACATAATCACATCGACCAGCGCGCCCGCTTGTTGCAGGCGGCTGACCAGCTCCACTGCTTTATAGGATGCGATGCCGCCACATATACCGACGAGTACACGTCTATTGAGTAACACTGCTTGCCTGCTCGCCCTCTTCAATCACACCTTGTGATTCAAGGATATTGCAACAATAGCATAGAATGACACAATTTAACAAGAAATTACCAGGAAGTACCAGCTATGCCCTTACATCCTTTCGTTTGAGGAAGACGGCGGTCAGGATGCCCAGGCCGACGATCATGATGAGCAGGGCGGACCAGCAGAGCAGCAGGTGCAGGCTGGCTTCGGTCTGGGTGTGCGTCGAGAAGAGCGTTCCCTGGTAGCTCCAGGAGTCGCCACCCAGCAAGTCGCCATGAATACCGACCGAGGAACCTGCGGCAGCCATACCCCAGCGCACCGCGAAAAATGAACTGAATACCTGTAAGAACGGTCCGTTGATCTGGAAAAGGATGCCGGAGAAGATCACCTGCGGGATCAGGATGATAGGGATAAAGCTCACCGCCCGGTCGTTATTGGGAGCGAGGGCTGAAAGCGTCAGGCCAATCATCAGGCCGGCCAGCGATGTGAGCGCCATCGTGATGTACACCTCTAGCGTGGCCGGTAGGATAATACCCTGTTGGATGGGCGCGACAGCATTGACAACCAGCACCAGCACAGCGCTTTGGATGAGGCACAGCACGCCGAGTACTGCGATCTTCGAGAACATGTAGGGGGCGATGCCCAGGTTGACGGTACGCTCGCGGCGGTAGATGGGAGCCTCTTTGACGATTTCGCGCGCGCCATTGATACAGCCAAACATGGTGGCCGCGAAAGCCATGATAAACAGGTACTTCTGCGCATCATTGCCGGAGAGCGGCTTGAAGAAAGATGGCAAGGCCTGGTTGACCCCGCCTTTTTGCGCGGCGAACGCGATACCGCGTGGATCACTGTTCAGGAAAGCCACCACGTTTGCGCAATCGTGGATATTGGGGGGCTGTACCACCACCGGGACATTAATGCCCGATCCGGGCGGGTTCAGGATGCAACCCACCACGTTATAAGAATTAAATGTGCCGGAACCCTTATTCGAGAGCATGAAAAACAGGATCAGCGCGATGATCGGGGCCTGCAAGAGCAGGATCATCAGGTTGACCGAGTCGTTCTTGAGCAGTTCGATATAGCGCCGCGAGAGCAGCGAGAACTGCCGCCAGGGATTGCCACGTTTGGGTTGGACGACCTCGGTGGTTTGCAACTGGCGATTGGCTTGAGTTGCCGGGCTGCTCTGTAAAGGCGCGACCACGAATTGCTGGAAAAGTGGGGAAGCTTTGAAACGCGCCTCCGCCTCGGCTGGAATATTGGGATTCTCGTCGGTCGGCTCCAGAGCGCTATAAATTTCGGCGAAGTCGGTCTTGCCGAAATAAGCTTTGGCCTCGTTGGGTGGCCCGAAGAAAACCAGGCGACCTCCCTGTGCCAGGAAACAGATATAGTCGCAAGCGTTGATGTTATTGGTGGCGTGCGTTACCAGGATGATGGTATGACCCTTATCGGCCAGTTTACGCAACAGGAACATCATCTTGCGATCCAGGCCGGGATCGAGGCCAGACGTTGGCTCGTCCAGAAAGAAGACGCTGGGGTTCGCCAGCAGTTCGAGTGCGATAGAGACGCGCTTGCGCTGCCCGCCTGAGAGCTTGCTGACCAGCAATTTGCGCCTGTGCTTCATCTCTACATCGTCCAGCACTTCATCGATACGCTGCCGCACCTGCTCTTCAGTGAAGTCTTCGGGCAGGCGCATACGAGCGGTATAGTAGAGGGCGCGTTCAACGGTGAGGTCGCGGTGGATGATGTCATCCTGTGGCACATAGCCAAGTTGCGTGCTGAAAGCGGCCAGGTGATGGTAGTAGTCCTTGCCGTTGTAGAAAACCGCGCCTTTCTGCGCCGGTCGCAGACCGTTCAGCGCGTCCATGAGGGTCGATTTGCCAGCGCCGGAGCCACCGACCAGCGCCACAAACTTGCGCGGCGGGATGGTAAGCGAAATATCGTTGATGAGGACGGTTCTCTTGTTGCCCTCTTTGATCAGGCTCAAAGCGTCGATGCGGATACCGCCGCTTTCATCGCGCTGTGTAAGCTGCGTGCCGGTATAGGTCAGGTTGAACGGGCCGATGCGAATTTCATCGCCCGGCTTCAACATCTGATTGTTGGCGCGTTGTCCATTGACGTAGACATGGTTGGTGCTGCCCGTATCGACGATACGATAGCCGCCCTGTACCTGTTCGAGATGGGCATGGCGACCGGATACCTGCGGATGATTGAGAACGACCATATTGTCGGTCATACGTCCAATCGTGATGACGGGCGCGCCCAGCGGGATAGGGCGTATCTCCGGCACGAAATCTTGTGATGCGCCGCTGCCGTCGTTATACGAAATTGTGACCAGCGTGCCATGTTCATCGCCGATACGGAAGAAATCGCCACGCGCCAGCGGTTTTCTAAAAGTCTCGTCGCCCTTGATATGACGGCCCTGATAGATGATGCCGTTCAAGGTACGTCCCTGGCGCGCCTGGGGATGTGGGTGAATAAAGACGTATTGATTGCCCTCGCGCACAATCTGCGCGTGGAAGCCGGAAACCACCTGCTCAGTGATAACGACATCGTTGGATGGGTCGCGCCCAATGTTGATGACATCTTTGGTCAGTGGCAGTGCAAGTTTATTGGAATGGACGTTTGACACGACCTCAATCGAAGCCTTACCGGCGGCAGCCCCAGGCGGCACTGGCTCCGTGTAATAGGGTGCGTTGAGCGACGGCTGCATACCCCCGCCTGGCATCTGCGCTCCCACAGTCGGGTAGGACGGAGACGAGGCATAGGGCGATACCTGCGGTTGTGCCGGTTCTGCGTAAGACTGCGCAAATGGCTGCTGTGGTGGAAAAGGAGCCTGCGCGAATGATTGTTGCGGCGGCAATGCCTGCGATTGTGGTCTCGGTGGGAAAGATGGCTGCGCGAAGGACTGCTGCGGCACCACAGGTTGATTATAGGATGGTGGAGCTGCGACCACACCCGGCACATCAGACGAAGATGCAGCATGGAAAAGGAAAGTAATTACACCGCCCAGGCTAATCTCATCGCGATCATGAATAGGGCTGCTCTGCACCTCGCGCTTATTGACGGTGATAGTGTTGGTTGGCGCGAGTTTTTCGATACTCCATTGCCCGTTATTATTCACCAGCCGGGCATGTTCGCGCGAAACGGTCTGATCTGAAAGCACAATATCGTTTTTAGGCTCGCGCCCAATCGTGATGATTGACTTGCTGATCGGGAAGGTGCGCCCCGCCATCGAGCCAGTAATAAAACTGATCGAACTCAAATCCTGAGACCTGTTTACCACGTCCATATTTTTTGCTCCTCGCTGCATAGCCATCAATATTGAGCAAATTATACTGTAGTGTTCCGTCGCTGGCAATAAGCAAAATGGGTGAGTCAGGGCTATGTACAAGTCGAGTGAAAGCGGCAAGGCGACCGCAAGGGTCGCCTCTACTATGAACGGTCTTGCCAATGCGCCTCGTGGTC
This sequence comes from Ktedonobacteraceae bacterium, assembly GCA_050695155.1. Classification (GTDB taxonomy): domain Bacteria; phylum Chloroflexota; class Ktedonobacteria; order Ktedonobacterales; family Ktedonobacteraceae; genus CF-113. The sequence continues at coordinate 10 of JBOGTO010000044.1, read as the reverse complement.
TTAGTAGAGG
>JBOGTO010000043.1:0-3105 GCA_050695155.1 Ktedonobacteraceae bacterium | reverse complement strand
ACTACCTTCCGACAGAAAGCAGAGGAAGAGGGCATTGATACGGAAGAGCGTGAAGGCGCTCTCCAGGACATCATGGCAGAGTTGTATCCAACTCTGATGCGACTCAACAGGAACATCGCTATCCATTCGCTCGATGATCTGATTAATCTTAGCAATATTACCTTTGGCCTCTATGGTCTAAGCCAGGTCAATAGCGCTGAACGAGCGCGGCGTTGGCTATATAGATTGCCCAGGTTGTATCACGATCAATTAGCCCAGGAGCATTTGATTACCAGTCCTCAAGGGCAAATAACTCTATCTGTTCAGGCGGAAATCAGATCATCTGTAACGCAACAGCCTCAATTCATGGTAACGGGTCAGGCAACTCTCTCGTGGAACTTGCCTGAATCCCATCTTACAGCTACAAACAATCCAGCAATTACTAACCCCAACGTTGTCAGACCGGCAACAGAGCTGGCTGCATAAAAAATATATAGTTCGAGGGATTTTTATGTCATCTGACTATTCGAGGGAACAGGGGATAGAAGGGATTACATCCTCTGAACAATCCGTTCAGCCGGGCATTCAGCCATATGCGCTCCCGTTCTTTGCTGTACAGCTTCAAAACGTCGTACCCATAGATATTTTGGCGCGACGGTTTCCTGGCGATAAGAACAGTATTACCTTATCTCCTGACACACAAATTAGCCCTCCTGCTGTACACATCAACCTGGAAGAACCTGTCCTCAAAAGTGAATTCCGGCAGGCACAGGTACTTATGAACCTACAGGTTTTATCCACTGATATACCTCCACTTTTCGAAATCTCGCTCAAACTGGCAGGCGGATTTACCTACAATGCAAACTATGGAGAGGAACAGGTAATCCAATTTCTGCGATCTGGCAGCTTGAGCGTCATGCTACCATTTGCTCGCGAGTTGCTATTAAGCATCTGCAATCGATTGCAGATGCCGATGATTGCATTGCCCCTAATACTGCTTGCTCCTCCTCCAACCGATACTCAAGCAGGGGATACAGCCCAACAATAAAAAAACTTTTGATTGATAAGGAAGTCGAGGCCGGGATGAGACTTATTGGCGCTGGTGGTGATGGACGTATAGGCAGAGCTTTAGCTAATCCCTATGTTCGAACCATCGTTGGGATTCTCATAGAGAACCCAGATCTCTTCGCTTTAGTTGCTGATATATTACAGTCCTATACACGCAGGGCAGAAGCCGGTCTTGAGAGTGAGCTTGAGAATGTGAAGCTCAGCCAGCGTCGCTCAGCAGCAGCAGGACTGGTAGTTCCAGAACATATTTCCAGCCTGGTCGCAGCTATTCATAATATATACCAGCAAAACGATGAAGACATTCGCTTTCTGCGCGGGGCGATTGTTGAATTGCTCACTCTCAAACTTATCAGTCCACGATATAAGCCTGGAGAATGTTTAAGCAACCAGCGTTTTCAGGATGGCAACGGTAGAACTGTCACTGACCAGGTAGACGTGGCCGTCCTCGCGCGCTCCATCTTTCAGCTAGAGGGTTACGAATGCAAAATCAAAGTAGTTGGCATTGAATCCCATGACTGCACCAATCTTTCACGCCTGGCTGAAGTAGCCCAGATGTGGGATTACCGCGCGCATGTCGGCATCGTTACTTTTGATGATATTAAAACAATGGAACGTAAGCTGCGACCCCTAATTCCAGCGCCATCTATACATCTGTATGGACTTGAAAACCTGTTTACTTTACAATATACTCCATTTCAATAATAGCCAGTAAAAAGGACACACTACCCATGCCCAACAACGACCGCCGCCTCATCGAAGACCTGATCCCCATCCGCGAGATCAGCGCCGAAGCCTCGCGCGAAAAAAGCCTGCGCCACGGCAACATCTCTACGCTGCACCTGTGGTGGGCAAGGCGTCCCATCGTAGCCGCGCGCGCCGCCGTCTATGGCGCGCTCGTTCCCGCGCCTGCCGGTGCCAAAGAACGCGACAGGTACATGGAGCGTATGAGAAAGCTGTGTAGCTGGGACATTCCTTCCGGCGTGTTGGAAGATGCGCGTAAAGACATCCTTGAGGCAAACGGCGGTCAGCCCCCAAAGGTACTCGACATGTTCGCGGGCGGCGGCTCCATCCCGCTCGAAGCCCTGCGCCTGGGCTGCGAAGCCTACGCCATCGATCTCAATCCAGTCGCGCACATCATCGAACTCTGCACGCTGGTCTATCCACAGAAGTACGGCCCATCGCTGGTAGACGACGTGAAAAAATGGGGCGCATGGGTCATCGAACGCGCCAAAACGCAACTAGCAGAATTTTATCCTTCTCCCCAAATAGATCAGCCTGCCAGCAAAACCGTCGTGCAATCAACATTTTCAGGTGATGAGCAACGCGCACAATCACACGGCAAGCTGACACCCATTGCCTACTTGTGGACGCGCACGGTTCCTTGCCCTAATCCTACTTGTGGCGCAACTGTGCCACTTGCACGACAGACATGGCTACGCAAAAAAGAGGGAAACTACATCGCGCTGAAAATGACGCCTGACCATACTACTAAAAAGGTGCGCTTCGAGAAAGTGCAATCTCCAACATTGCAAGGGTTGGGATTTGATCCTGAAGAAGGAAGTAAAAGAGGAAATGCAACATGTCTCTTATGTGGGGCGATAGCTTCGGTAGATTACATTAAGGAGCAGGGACAAAAAAAGCAAATAAACTATCAAATCATGGCAATGATAGCTACAAAATCTGAAGCAAGCGGTAAAGTTTATCTAGCGCCCAATGAAATAATGTCTTGTATCCCAAATGATGATGAAATCACAGAAAAAATTATCGAGATATGCACTAAACATGGTCTCACTAGTCCTGATGAACCTTTACCAATACAAGGAACTCTCGGATTTAGAATCCAAGCATACGGTATTCTCAAATGGAGAGATATCTTTACAAAACGTCAACTCTTGGCTTTGCTTACACTCATTTCCGAGATTTATCAAGCCCATGCTGCAATGCTTGAGGAAGGACTAAAACCAGATATTGCAGCCGTTATCGCCACATATTTAGGTTTAATGATTGATAGACTTGCTGACTTTAACAGTAGTCTTTGTAGATGGATAAGTGCTGGCG
>JBOGTO010000042.1:0-3000 GCA_050695155.1 Ktedonobacteraceae bacterium | reverse complement strand
ATCGAAAGTTCATGCGACGAAACGGGGGCGGCCATTGTCAAGGATGGGCGTTATCTGCTCTCGAATGTGGTCGCATCGCAAATTGAAATCCATAATCGCTATGGCGGCGTGGTGCCGGAAGTCGCATCGCGCCAGCAACTGGCTACCATCATTCCGGTGATTGAAACGGCGATGGAGCAGGCACAGTGCGGCTGGGAGCATATCGACGCGGTGGCGGCCACCTATGGCCCCGGCCTGGCCGGTTCGCTGCTGGTTGGTTTAACGGCGGGCAAAGCCATCGCCCTGGCGCATCAACTGCCTTTTCTGGGCGTCAACCACCTGGAAGCACATATCTACGCCAACTGGCTGCGCAAGCAGACCTATACGCGGCACACGCAGGAAGTGGACGACGCCGACTGGGAGTATCAGGAGGGCGATCCTACCTTCCCTTTAATGTGCCTGGTTATCTCAGGCGCGCACAGTGAACTGGTGCTGGTGCGCGATCATGGTCAATACGAGCTGTTGGGGCGTACGCGCGACGATGCCTCTGGAGAAGCTTTTGACAAGGTGGCGCGTATCCTGGGCCTGGGCTATCCCGGTGGACCCGCTATTCAGCAGGCGGCACAGCGTGTCGAAGACGAACTTACGCAGCAGGGCAAATCGGTAACGGTAGCTCGCAGCGTCTATCGTTTGCCACGAGCCTGGCTGCGTGGCACCTACGATTTTAGTTTTAGCGGCCTCAAAACGGCGGTCTTGCACCTGGCAGAAGGCGCGTCTGAGCAACATGCGAGTGCGGCAAGTGGTGAGAAGTCGCATTCACAGGTTAGCCAGTACACGCGCATGGGGGCGCAGGCGGCCACGCAAAAGGGCGGCGCGAATGTAGGATTGCTGGCGTCCAGCTTTCAAGAAGCCGTCGTGGATGTGCTGGCGGTCAAAACGCGCCTCGCGGCCCAGGAATATCATGTGAAACAGGTTTTGCTGGCCGGGGGAGTGGCAGCTAATGCCAGCCTGCGGGGGCGCCTGGAACAGGAATTGCGGCCACTGCGCATTCGCCTCAGTTACCCGCCGGTTGCCTTTTGCACCGACAACGCCGCCATGATCGGCAGCGCCGCTTTCTTCCATCTATTGAGAGGTGAGCAGCATGGCCTTGACCTGGACGTTGATCCGGGCTTGAGTCTGCCCTTTGTCAAAGCGTGATAGAGAACGCATCATCCCGGGCGAGGGCAAGCCTCGCCCGTACCCTGTACGGCTTTGTAAAAGCGTGATCTAGCGTATTGTATTTGAATGTTGTAGCGCGTCTGGAGGTTGTATGGCTAAACAGAAAACGTATGCCCTGGGTATCGACCTGGGAGGAACTAAGACCCTGGCGGCGGTGGTAGATATTACCACTGGCGAGGTCGTAGTGTCGGCTCGCAAGCGCACGCGCGCGGAGAAAGGGCAGGAGTTTGTCTCACAGCGCATTCTCACTCTGTCAGCGCAGGCGATTGAGGATGCGAAATTGCCAGACGATGCCGGAATCGTCGCGGTGGGCGTGGGCGCGGCGGGTCAGATCGACCGCAAGGCAGGCGTTGTTATTGATGCACCCAACCTGGGCGTGAAAGATATGGCTCTGGGTGATCTGCTCAACAAGCAATTTGGCAAGCCAGTGGCCGTTGGCAACGATGTAGAGGTGGCGGCGATGGGCGAGTTTCTGTATGGGTCGGGACAGGGTTATAAGACCTTCATGTGTGTATTTGTTGGCACAGGCATTGGCGGCGGCATTGTGCAGAACGGGCGCATGTATACCGGCCTGAGCGGTACTGCCGGCGAGGTCGGTCATATGACCATTGACGCGGGCGGTCGCCTGTGTCCCTGTGGCAGTCGCGGTTGCCTCGAAGCCTACGCCTCGCGCACGGCCATTACACGCGCTATCATGTCGGAGATCCATCATGGCCGCTCATCCATTCTGGCCGACGACGCGGAACACCAGCTAAAAGAGGGTGAGACCATCATCCGCTCCGGCACACTTGCCAATGCCATTGGTCAGAAGGATGCCCTGGTAATTGAGTGTGTGACGGAAGCCGCCGATTATCTCGGTTATGGTCTGGCATCGGTCATGAACCTTTTTAACCCTGAATGTATCATCCTGGGCGGGGGCGTCATCGAGGCTATCGACCTGCTTTTTGAGCAGGCTGTCCACCGCGCGCGTATCACGGCCCTTTCCAATCCGGCCCGCGATACTAAAATCATGCGCGCCAAACTGGGAGACTTTTCCGGCGTAGTGGGCGCGGCCTGTATGGGAGCGTTGAAAGCAGGCTATACGTTCCCTAATGGGTAGGGATATTGAGAAGATCATGGATGGAGCAGATGCGCAGATCGGTGCGCAGGTTGAGGTACGCGCAGTCGAAATGACGGATGCGCCCGCGCTACACGCGCTGGATTATAGTTTCGAGACGGACCGCATCTACATGCTACAAGTGCGTGGCTACTTTGAGCAGGGCGATGGGCAGACACAGGTTGCCAGTCAACCAGCCCTTGCCTTTGAACTATGCGAAACACCTGTTGATCTACCTCTTTACAAGGACTTACGCGCCTATCAGCGCACGCTCGCTGCCGTCGAAGCCAGGCTAGCCAACGCTCAAGGAGGCTACGTAGCGCTGGCTGATGGGCAGGTTGCAGGCGTGGTATTGCTCAATGTCGAGGAGTGGCGCTCGGTGGCGCGTATCGAGGATATTATCGTAGGACGGTTGTTCCGGCGCTATGGTATCGGCTCGCTGCTACTCAACTGTGCCGCCGATTGGGCGCGTAATCGCGGATGTCGCGCCATTCTGCTAGAAACGCAAAACATCAACTATCCCGCCATCCGCTTTTACCTGCGCAATGGCCTGGAAGTATGGAGCATCAGTCAGCATCATTATCCGCCCGGCCCGGAGGAACACGAAGTGGCGATTTTTATGGGCAAGATGCTGCGCTAGCCGAAACGACGATATGTAGGGGTGCTTGCGTCGCCCTCGGTCGGATCACATGCATGATATGTAGGGG
>JBOGTO010000041.1:0-3823 GCA_050695155.1 Ktedonobacteraceae bacterium | reverse complement strand
CACAAGGCCCCCACATCCACCCTTCCACCCCCCTTGTCCCTACAGGATGCGATGCCCCACCCCTTATTATTTCGTTTGGTTGTCAAAGTTTATCGGGTGTTCGGTGTTACTCTTTAACTATAGCACGAATTTAGTAGACAGGATGGGACATCCGCAAGAAGCGCCGCTACTGTTTATCATAATACTCCCGATGTGTAACTCGGTCAGATTTCTTTCCCGTTGGGGAAACGATCGAAGGCGAAATGCTACGTATCCTCCCAGTGGCCGATGAGCGGCGGGAGTTTGAAGCCGTTCACACTGTTAGAAAGGTAATCCCTTTCAAGAGTTGTCGAGCCTGGTATCTTTCATAATACTCTTCTTGCTGTTTGAAACAAGATTAAATGGCAAGAGTGAGAACAAGCGGCATATGATCACTCTTGTGAAGCCATTCGCCTGGTTCCCCGATGAGTAATTCACACGACCTGCTGAGTGTTTGTGAAACAAAGGCATAGTCGAGATGATAGGACCTGGCGAGATGGCGATACATGAACTGTGTCGGTGTGAGTTCTTGTCCGTGAAGTTCGCCACGCAGGGTATGGTAAGCACTCACGAGTCCTAAATTCCCCAGCTTTGCAACAAGCTGGCTGTGCGAGTGTTCGCGGTAATGGCTATCCCAGATCGTGTTACTGTTAAAATCTCCAATGGCGATCATGTATGGCGCGGATAAAAACCGGGCATAATGATTGATCGCTTGATGAGTGACACGGACATAGCGGAGACGGTGATTTTTCACACAGGCCCACAGCCCCAGAATATGCAGAGGCACACCCTCCACACGGATAGGAAGAAACCAGGGCAAGTCCTGGGTGTAGGAACTATCAATGCTATACTCATAGTTGGCAAAGCCGATGATCGCCATCCCTTTCTGTGGATTCGATCCTATCCAGTGCTTAAAGGGGGCATCTGTATTGGCGATATCCTTCGCTGAACATTCTTGCAACACCAGAATGTCTGGCTGTAAGCTCATCACCAGGTCACGCTTTTTTTCAAACCCCATATTGCAATTCCAGGAGACAATACGCATAGCACCTCGGCTCGGAAGCTTTCAATGAAAGTGATAGGAACTATTTTGGGCTTGTTGGATTAGCCAAGCACTCCCGACGTGTAGCGCGGTCGTATTTCTTTCCCCGTCGTAAATCGATCAAAGGCGAAGTGTTGCATATCCTCTGGCTTCGTGCCGGTCAGGACGAGTTGCGCCATCCATTGCCCAACCAGAGGAGACAGCTTGAAGCCATGCCCGCTGAAGCCAGCCGCGCAGTATAGCCCTTCGTAAGCTGCTAAGCGGTCAAGGATAGGGTGGAAATCGGGCGTGTCGTCGTAGATGCCGGCCCAACTGCCGCGTGGGACGGCGCGAGCCAGCGCGGGAATACTGCCTCCGCCCAGGGCGCGGTAGTGAGCAATCTCTGCTTCGGTCAATCCCTGGGGGTAGTTATCGGGATCGCTGGCCGTGAAGACGTTTTCCGCCGAGCCGACCAGCGTGATGCCACCAATATCGGGGCGCAGGTAAATCTGGCGCGTCAGGTCAAGCCCGACGGCGTGCAATCCCTGGCGTCCGCCGAAGTCATTGGGACGGCGCAGCGCGAGCATCGGGTGACGAGTCGCCATAATCGGCAGCGCGATACCGAGCGGCTGTGTCAGCGCAACGCTCCATACATTGGTCGCCAGCACCACAACCGGCGCTTGCACGTCTCCCTGCGAAGTTTGTACGCCTGCAACGCGCTCGCCCGCCGTCAAAATGCGTTCGATAGCCACACCTTCGCGGATGATCGTACCGTAATCGCGCGCTCGTTGCGCGAAGCAATGTGTAGTTGCCATCGGGTCCGCCACGCCTGTATCTGGTTCGTAGCAGGCCAGCGCGACGCCTTCGCTATTGTACCCCGGCGCGGCCTCGCCGATCTCGTCCGCGCTGATAATGCGCGTAGCCACACCCTGTTCCTGTTGCATCCGCACATTCGCTCGTAAAGCATCGACGCCTGCTTCATCGATCATTACCACCATACCCGTCGTGGCGAAGCCGCAATCGCCGCCCACGCGATCAGTAAACTGTTGAAAAACGGCCAGGCTCTCCTTCGCCATGCGCACCGTAAATTCATTGGAGTAGTGCTGCCTGACGATAGCTCCCGAACGTCCCGTCGTGCCGTTGCATAGCGCCTGCCTCTCGAACAAGACGATCTTGCTACTTCCCTGCTGCGCAAGATGGTAGGCGATGCTTGCGCCCATGACGCCGCCGCCAATGATAACAATATCGGCCTGTTCAGTCATGATTACGCGCTCCTATCCTCTCATGGTGGTAGAGGAGCCGTCGGCTGTCATTCTGAGCGCAGCGAAGAATCTCCGTCGGCGAGAGATTCTTCGCTGCGCTCAGAATGACAGCCGAAGTGGTTTCTAGAAGAGTGACAAACTACTACGTCCTATCAGAGTATCAGTCCACCGTAGAAATTGCAAGGATGCATGGTGGGAATAAATAAGCTGAGACTGGCGTTATAAGATGTGTGCTAATAAAAGGTAAGCTCCAATGTCGTAGCTCCTCCAGGCATCAATATTTTCTGAGTAACTTACATAGGCGTAATTCCTTGTATAAGGGTGTTTTCAAGCAACAAGCATTAGAGGTGACAAAAATGGGTGAAGCATCGCGCGAAATCATGCGGCAGGCACGCAAACAGGTAGAAGAGTGGACGCCTACCCATGTGCATGAAGCCCTGGCTGAACAGCATGAAGCTGGCAGCGATAAGCAAGATATTGTCTTAGTAGATGTGCGAGAGAAAAACGAGTGGAACGAGGGGTATATCCCAGGCGCGATCCATGTGCCGCGCGGTTTCCTCGAATTGCAAATAGAAGAGGCTGTTCCCGATAAATCTAAGACAGTGGTGCTATATTGCGCGGGCGGTGTGCGGTCGCTGATGGCCGGTAATACCCTCAAGCAGATGGGCTACTCGAACCCTATCTCCATGTCGGGTGGTTATGGTCAGTGGAAAGGCAGTGGTTTGCCCTTTGTGCAGCCACGCACCATGACCGAGGCGCAAAATAAACGCTACAGCCGCCATTTGTTGATACCAGAAGTAGGCGAGCAAGGCCAGTTCAAATTGCTCGACTCAAAGGTGTTGTTGATTGGCGCAGGCGGGCTTGGCTCCCCGGCGGCGTACTACCTGGCAGCAGCAGGCGTCGGCACCATCGGTATCATTGATGCCGATGTGGTAGACGAGAGCAACTTGCAGCGGCAGATTATCCATAACACTAAACGCATCGGCCAGTATAAAGCCGACTCGGCACGCGAAACTATCGAAGCGCTCAATCCCGACGTGAAGGTCGTGACCTATATCGATATACTGGACGAGACCAACGTGGCGCGTATCATTGCAGACTACGATGTAATCCTCGATGGCACCGATAACTTCCCTACTCGTTACCTGTTGAACGATGCCGCTTTACGCGCCAATATTCCGGTTGTGCATGGCAGCGTCTTCCGCTTCGAGGGGCAGTTGACCGTCTTCAAACCATACGATGGACCGTGCTATCGCTGTCTCTATCCAGAGCCGCCCCCCGCCGCGCTGGCTCCAAGCTGCGCGGAAGCGGGTGTGCTGGGCGTCTTGCCCGGCATCATCGGGCTGCTCCAGGCGACCGAGACCATCAAACTCTTGCTGGGCATTGGTGATCCTCTGGTTGGCCGCATGATGACCTATGACGCGCTGGTGGGCGAATTTAGCGAATTGCGGCTGTACCGCGATCCCAACTGCCCGGCCTGCGGCGAACATGCCCATCTGGACGACCTGCCCATATACGCAGA
>JBOGTO010000040.1:0-10496 GCA_050695155.1 Ktedonobacteraceae bacterium | reverse complement strand
CTTTTGTACTCACATGAAGATTTTAGATTTTGAGGGGGAGCGTGAAGCAGAAGCGACTGCCTTCGCCTGCGATACCCGCGCTTTCTACCCAGATATGACCGTCCATCGCTTCGACGAGGTTTTTGCTGATGTAGAGTCCCAGGCCGGAGCCGCGCACCGTGCCTGCCAGGTCGCGTTTCAGGCGCACGAATTGAGCGAAGAGCAGGGGTATTTGCTCAGGTGGAATGCCTGGCCCCTCGTCCTGGATGCTGATACATAGCTGTGAAGCGGAAGATGCGTCAGACGTTGCGCTGATGGTGACGGGCTTATCCTGCGGCGAGTATTTACAGGCGTTTGAGAGCAAGTTGCGCAGTACATGACGAACACACCGCGCGTTGCCCCTGGCGATGACATGTTCCGGGATGTCCAGATGGAAGCGATGTTTCTGATACCCAATGGACGCAAAATGTTCTACTACCTCGCGTGCAACGCTGGCAATGGGAATATCTTCCATGCGCAAAGGTTCTTCATCATTGCTTAGCATGAGAGAATCCAGCACATCATTAGTCAACGTCTCGAGTTCTACGCAACTGCGCATCGCGCTTTTTAGATAGGCTTCCTGTGCCTGCTGGTCAATGTGCTTTTGTTTATCGAGTAAGAGTGAGAGGTAGCCGGAAACGACGGTTAAGGGGGAACGCAGTTCGTGATTGACGTTGAGGATGAACTGGTTTTTTAGCTCGTTCAACTGGCGTTGTTGTTTGTAGGCAATGGCGATTTGCTGTTCGGCGTGCTGGGCTGTCAGCCGCGCATCTTCCCCGGTATCGAACGAATTCCGTAGCGCTACGATGAGGAGGCCGAAGATGGTGAGCAGAACGAGACCGCTAATGAAGTAAAGTATGAGGAGCGGGGGCAAAAATTTCCTACCCTGATGTATGAGTTGATAGGTTCCCAGCACGCCGATTATTATGGCGATGAAGCTGAATAGCCCCTTTCTTTTGAAAGTCCAGGTGGCTAATATGACGGGGATAGCCAGAATGTAGCCGTTATGGATGGTGGAAAAGGTTAGCATATAGAAGAGCAACGCAAAACAGATCGTTCCCCCGACGATAGCCAGACGGATGGCAAGCGGCAGCTTGAGCAATGCTCGCGGCCATGTATTCAGTTGGCGTATCCCCTTACCGTTATCGCCCATTTCCTATATAATTCACTTCTTACCCTATACCAGGGCTGGTAAGTTATTTATTCTCCCTATTGTGTAACGCTCATTCTAACACAACCGTTCGCGTAATGCTATGCTTTTTTGTTGTTTCTCTGTCGTAATGCTTCGTATAAAGCGATACTGCCCGATACTGCCGCATTGAGGGAGTTAATCGCGCCATACATAGGGAGTTTGATGAGCAGGTCGCAGTGTTCGCGCACTAAGCGGCTGATGCCTTTGCCCTCGTTGCCTACGACCAGCGCGAGCGGACCGGTTAGATCGGCTTTGTCATAATCGGTCGTGGCTTCGCCTGCCAGCCCAATTACCCAGATATTTTGTTTCTTGAGAAAGTCGATGGTGTGCGTGATATTGTTTTCCTGGGCGATCAGCAGATGTTCCGTTGCGCCTGCCGAGGTTTTAATGACGGTGGCGTTGATTTCGGCTGCCTCGTGCAATGGTATAACGACTCCATGCGCACCGGCGGCCTCCGCGCTGCGTAGCAGGGAGCCGAGGTTATTGACATCTTGAATGGCATCGAGGATCAAGAGAAACGGGTCTTCATTTTTCCGGCTGGCATGGCTCAGAATCTGCTCAAGAGTGGCATATTTACGGGCTTCGACTACTATCAGGCAGCCCTGATGTACTGCGCCCTGGCTGAGTTGGTCGAGGCGCTGGCGTGGTACCGTATCAACGGGAATCTGCCGCCGCCGGGCTTCTTGCAGGATAGCCGCTATGGCTGGCGCGTCGCGCTGTCCCTCCGCCAGCAGCAAACGCTTCACCTGGCGATTTGAGCGCAACGTTTCCAGCACGGGGTTTCGCCCCCAGACATAATCAGGCATGAATTTCAAATCAACTTTCTACAATTTTTATCCGCGCCACTTCCACTACTTGCCGGATGGCATCTACCACCAGTTCAGGCTGGTCGATATGGATTTTATGGCCGCTCTTTTCGGCGATCATGTATTTGCCGGATGGAGAGAGTTGGGCGAGTTGCGCCTGCATCTTTTGCCAGCGCTGCTCTGCCTGTGCCGCTTGCTCTGGTGACATGTGACCCGCGAACATTTCTGGCAGGCCATGCGCGATAACCATGAGTGGAATATCGCGCAGTGGTTGGGCAAGCCTGGCCTGTTCGACGCTGGCGCGCAAGGACGCGCACTCCCTGGCAGCAGCAACAAACGTTCTGCGCAAATAGCCCGCAATAGTAGAATAGCGCAGTTCAAGCGGCAAATGCACAATAAAATCTTGCGCGGCATCAACGCCTTTTAATTGCAAATAGAGGCGCGTGATGCCCAGGCGTGTCAAAGGCGAGTATACACGATATTTCAGGCGATTGGCAATGATAAACAGACGAAATTCGCGCGGCGTGTACAGGTCGATGTCCCTGGAGAGCGCATCGAGCAAGACGAGACCCGCCACTTCATCAGGATACAGGCTGGCATAGAGATACATGTTGAGTCCGCCAAAAGAGTGACCTACCAGCACGTATGGTCCCTCGATACTCGCATTCGTGAGAAGCGCGTGTAACTCCTCGCAAATCTGGCGACTGGTGCGCGGCAAGGGACCGGCATCGCTCCAGGCATGACCCGCTCGATCGACGGTACAAACGCGCGCGAAGCTGGTTACTTCCGGCTGTACAAAGCTCCAGACCGTTGAGACGTGGGCCAGCCCGGCGTCCATAACGACGGTGGGGTTGCCTTCCCCCTGTATGGTGACGTGGAGACGATAGCCGCCAACATCGACCAGCTTGCCAGCCGGGGGATATTTGCGTTCATCTTTGGAGATGCAAATAACCTGGTAGATGCTGGTGAAAACTAAGAAGACGAGCAGCAGCGCCAGCAAGTCAGCCAGGCTAAAACCTGCAATTTGCCAGAAACTCATGGTATGCTGTTCGCCTTTCTAGCTTAATGAGGGACGCTTACGGCCTGGCGTCCTGATGAATTTTAACGAACCAGATCGGGAATTGTACAAACCGTTCGCCCCCGTCCTGACGATTTCTGCCAACCAAATGTAGGAACATTACCAATCAAAATCGGAAATGTCATTCCTTGCTGGCGACCGCCTGGGGAGGTCTTGAAGAATCTCGCTTGCCACACGGAGATTCTTCGCTGCGCTCAGAATGACAGATCACTACCGATCTTGGTCGGTAAAATTCATCAGGATAGAAGCGAAGATTGCATCTCATTACCTCAATCTGTCAACATTTTACAACATCATGTCAGACACTGGCGGCTTCTTGTTCAGGCACAACCACCGCCGTATCAACAGAATGCTGCGTGTTATTCGTGCTTTCGCTCAATCCGATGCGCCGCCAGAGGGCTTGTAGGGGGGCGGGAGCCCACCAGTTCCACTTGCCCAGCAGGCGCATAGTGGCGGGAACGAGTAACATGCGCACCAGCGTGGCGTCGATAATCACGGCGATGGCAAGCCCGATGCCGATTTCCTGGATGAAGATGATTTGCGCGCTGCCAAAGGCTCCCACCACGACTGCCAGCAGCATAGCGGCGCTGGTGATGAGCCAGCCGGTGCGCTGCAAGCCTGACGAGATGGCGGCGCGATTGTCGCCAAGTTCGTCAAAGCGCTCTTTGATGCGGCTCAGCAGGAAGACTTCGTAGTCCATCGACAGGCCAAAGGCGATGGCGAAGATCAATATGGGCTGCGTGGCATCAATGCTGCCGCTCGATTGGAAGTTCAGCAGGGTGTGTAGATGCCCGTCCTGGAATATCCAGACCAGGCCACCAAATGTGGCTGAAAGTGAGAGGATGTTTAGCGCAATCGCCTTGAGTGGCATAACGAGCGAGCCAGTCATCAAAAAAAGTAGTACGAAGACAGCTATAGCGATAACAAGCAGCGCCCTGGGCAGGCTTGCTCCCAGGCTCGCCAGCAGATCCATCTGGTACGCGGTAATGCCGTCAACCTGCGCGATCATCCCGCCGGGAGCATGGATTGCGCGTACTTGCCGCACAATGTTCTCAGCCGCGCCTGTGTGATCGGCGGGTTGGAGCGCAACCACTACCTTCGTAACATTGCCATTGGCGAGTTGCTGCGCGAGAGCCGCGAACTGTGGATTGGCGTCCAGGTGGGCGTAGGTGTGTTGATAGTCGGCCAGGGTCAGCGTTGGACTGACGTTCACGAGGCTTTCAACGTTGGTGACTCCGGGAATCTGCTTGATGGAGCGGGTGTAGCTATCCAGGTACGCGAGATTGGCGGAGGAAAGCGCTTCGCCATGCGTGGTGATGGCGATCACCAGTTGCGCGTTGCCCTGTTGCGCGAAATTTTGCGTAAGTTGCTCGGACACAATACGCGCGTCTGATCTGGCCGGTAAAAGCTTGACATCGGGAGTAGAGAATGAGACGCGCAGGAATGGTAGACCAAGAGTTACCAGAATCACCAGCACTGCCAGCGCGATAACGATAGGTCTGCGCATAACGATTTCTGAGAGACGATACCAGAAACCGCTCGCCTCGCCCGCGCGACGCTCGCGCCTGGCTTTTCTGTTGCGACGGAAGAGGCGCTGCACGGAAAGCGCGTTGATGCGCGTACCAAGTATAGCGAGCATGGTGGGCAGAACAATCAGCGAAGTGAGCAGCGCAACCAGCGTGGCGGCAATGGCTCCCATACCCATGCTGTGCAGGAAAACTTGCGGGAAGAGTAGCAGACCGAGCAGGCTGGTGCTGACCGTCAGGCCGGAGAAAAGGATGGTGCGACCGGCGGTTGACATGGTGCGCTCCAAAGCGGCGCGTACATCGCCCGCATTAGAGATCAGTTCTTCGCGGAAGCGCGTAATCACGAAGAGCGAGTAGTCGATAGCCAGTCCTAGCCCCAGTATCGTTACTACGTTCACAGCGAAGACGGACACGTCTGTAATGCTTGCCAGCACGCGCAGGATGGCGAAAGCTCCCACAATGGCTATGCCGCCGATGAGCAGAGGCAGGCTCGCCGCTACCAGTCCACCAAAGACGATGAGTAGCAACAGGGCGACGATGGGGAAGGTAATCGTTTCGGCGCGCTCCAGGTCTAATCCGACCTGCTTATTCATGGCGACGTTGACGGCGACATTGCCACCCGTCGTCACATCCAGCGTAGGAGAAGTGATTAACGGCTGAATGGTCTTGAAATCCTGCTCTTTGATAGATTCGTCCTGTGATGCCAGTTGCACGATCGCGAAGGTTTCATGCCCATCACGCGAGAGCAGTTGCGAGCTATGCGTCGAGTAATAGGAGTTGATGGATTTGACTTCGGGACGCGCCTGTAAGGTTGTCAACATGGCCTGTGCGGCATTGGCGAAGGCTGGATCGGTTGCTTTGAGCGTATTGCTGCTCATCAAGACGATTACATCGGGTGCCGCGCCGCCCAGCTTGCTGGTAAGCAGGGTATCCGCGCGGGTAGATTCGCTGGCCGGATCGGTGAAGCCTCCACTTTTCAGGGAGCCGAACACGCCGAGGCCATATAATGCCATGCCTACAACGACGAAAAGGGAGATGACGAGAATGATCCAGCGCGCTCGATAGAACGCTGAGCCAAGTTTGGATAACATGAATCGATCTTTCTGAATGAAGTTCATTCATTACCAGTTTAAAAACAGTGGAACAACGGATATGTGATTCGCCGATACGTTTTTTGGAAGCGAGAGGTCTTGTGAATACGTGGAATGCGGTACTGAAGTGGCAGGCTCGATGGCGATATACGTTCGCCTGGATGGCGTTTGCCGCCGTAGTTTAGTGAATGCGCCCATTGCGCTGAAATAGATACTCCTTGTCAGGCCATATTTTTTTGCCAGCGCCACTTCCGCGAGCAAGATTTCCTGCTCGCTGGTGACGATACGTGCCTGACCTGCGATCTCCGGCCCTAACGTCTTGCCATTGATGGTACAGGACGCTACCTTCACGCGCGCGGTATGCCTGATGCGTTTCAGTTTGCCCGCCGTTGGGAAGGTTTGCGTGTACAAGATGCCTTGATGTTCCGCGAACCAGAGCGGCGTAGCTACAGCCGCGCCAGACTTGCGAAAGGTTATCAGGTTGATGTACCTGGCACTTTTCAAAACAATGAGCGGTTGAGCTTGCGTTATCATTGACTGCTCCTTTCCTTTGAAAACTGAGTGAAGTTCATTCATCTCATCTAATACGTTACACTCTGTCAAAAAGTTGTACTGAGTGAAGTTCATTCATGAGTGCGCAAGAAAAAGGGCTAAATTGTGCCTTTCTCTTCGCGTTCAGATGCTTCTCTTTGGACGTATGAGAGCGGCGGGCCAAAGAATAGCCGTTCTACGATCTCAATGGTGCTTTCGCGGATCGCGTCTTCATGACGCCCCTCTTGAACACAGAAGCATTCAAAGAGCGCGGAATGTACCATGCCGAAAAGCACCTTCGCATACGTCGTTGTGTCGAATGGAGCCAGTTGCCCATTTTCGATAGCCGAGCGCAGAAATGAGCCTACCGCGTCCGTAATGGCTCCGTCTGCCTCTTTATGCTGCTTCAATTCCTCGGCGGATTGAATATCTACCTGGAAAACCGACATCATGTTGCTATTTTCATGGCACAGGCGAAACACGGTTTCAATCATGGCGCGTGGGACCTGCTCAACCGGCAATGATAAGATGCGTGGGTCTTGTAGGGCCAGCGCCAGGCGCTCTGTCCAGTTGACGGAGGACTGGGTATATATTTCGCGTTTATTGTGAAAGTACAGGTAAACGGTGCCAACGGCTACCCCTGCGGCGGCGGCGATTTGCGCGATAGTGGTATCCTCGTACCCCTGTTTCGCAAAAATGTCGGTGGCTGCCTCAATGATCGCCTGTTTTTTCGATTGTATGCCTTCCTGTGCTGCGTCTGTCATCATCTCTCTACCCTGTGAATGAACGTCATTCATTTTATAACATGAGCGTGGGGAATTGTCAAGTTATTTCAAATCCTTGCTCTCTTTTTCTTGCCTGCACATCTTAATTGATGAGGCATATTTAATAAATTGAAGAACACGATATTTAGGATATTTACCCTTGACAATTGATAGAAGTAATGATACAGTTGTTTCGAATGAAGATAAACACTCCGGCAAAGAAGTGATGTGTTTCTTTGTGCGTCTTCTGTAGAGAAGCGATTTGTACTCCTAGATAAATGTCAAACATGGATCGCCTGGAGTATTAGAGAATGGAACTTCCTATTGCTCTTATTACCGTCCGGTTATTTCTGCGCTTCCTGCTGGGACTGATCCTCCTCAGTGTGGGAATGAGCAAACTTGCCCATCCTCGTCGCTTCCAGCAAGGCATCCAGGACTATCAACTCTTGCCTCCCCTCTTGGAATCCAGATTAGCACTCTCGACCGCTTTCTCATTTGCTATTCCAGTGGTTGAGCTTCTAGCTGGTCTGGGTTTACTCAGTGGGCTACTATTAGTGCCTGCTCTTATGGTAACGCTCTGCCTTTTTGTTCTATTTAGTGGGGCTATCCTCATCAACCTCATCCGAGGACGTGTTGATCTTTCCTGCCATTGTGGTGGAATAATAGGAGATCATCATATCTCGTGGTGGCTCATCGGGCGGAATGCCTTTTTCATGGTGGGCCTGCTCACCTTGCTCTTTACTCCGCCAGACTTGTTCACAGTCGATACATTGGTTCACCAGTCAACTGTGTTAAGCGGTAGCTTGTGGAGTCTCGTACTTCCCGTCGTACTCCTTGTGGGCGCGATGGTTGCTGTTGTTGCACTCATCAATTCTGCGCGAGTGCTGTGGCGTTCCTAATGTTCTTGTAGCATCGGGCAATCGTATGCAAGAGGAAACTGTATGGAGTACTCTTTATAGAAGGAGGGACAGGCCATACCAACTCTTTGGATGATCAGTATTATTGCACTATGGGTGCTGGTGTTGATTGAAACCACGCTACTCGTCCTCTTGCTGCGAGCATTAGGAGAGTTGAAGCAGGGAAGCGCGTTCTCACCTCATGACGTTTCGCAACTGACAGGTCTTGAGGTAGGTGTCCAGGCTCCCTCTTTTGTGGCGAGCCGTGACAACGGCGACGCGGTCCGACTTGAGAGCTTTCGTGGGCGTCGATGCATTCTCGCCTTTGTCTCACCTGATTGTTCGGCCTGTGCCGGAACTATCGAGGCTATCCATCGTGTGCAGCAAGAAGAACGTGATCTGGCTGTACTGGTCGTTGGCGGTTCAGATGTCCAAAAGAATGAAAGGTATGCGCGTGAGCATCAGGCTCAGATGCCGATTTGGACGGCACCACTCTCTCTTGCGATGGAGGTGTATCGTCTACCGGGCGTCCCATTTGTCTTTGTGCTTGATGCTGGCGGGGTGATCCGCGCAAAAGGGACAGTCAATCAGAAGGAGCAGTTGCAGGTATTAGTGACCACGGCATTTGAGCCGAGCGTAATATCTGATTGAGATTAATGTTGCTACGATACAGTCAGGATGAAATCTGCGACTTGAAGAAAGGAGAGACCCATGATACCGAAGCCCGATGATGCCAGACAGGCACTAGAGCAAGTGCGTTCGCGGCGAAACGTGTTCAGGTGGATCGGACAGGTAACTGCTGGAATTACCCTGGCGGGTGTTGGCCTTCGCCTGACAAAGCCTGCCCATGCCGAGTCCACTCAACCGAATTGTCTTCATTTTTGTACCGGGTGTAAAGTTACCAACTGCGTCTTCAGTAATTACTGCGTTCACAGTGGTCAGGGCAGCTATTTCATCACCTACATGTATAATTCTGGCTGTCAGCCTGATTGCACCTGGCTTCAGGGGTCCAGATGTTCGATCAATTGCAGTTGCTAAACTAGCAAGAGATGGTATACTCGCAAGAAAACGAAAGAGGAGGAGTTGTCGATGAGCGAGGATGGAAACAAGCTTATACAAGAGGAGGCCGAGAACGATTTTCCTCCTCCACGGCGTCCGTTGAGGCCCCTTGTACTCATCGGCATACTTACTCTGGTCGTCCTCGTTGTTGCTGGGAGTGTTTTTGCCATGCATCTAGGGGCAGGAGGAAGTGTTGGGAGTGCGACTCCTGTCCCGACTATCACCCCTGGCAGTGATCGTTTTTTCTTTGCGGAAACGCCCTCGTGGGGGACGCTCTCTATTGATGGACGGATGCTTGCTGTTGTGCCAACCCAGGCATCAGGTCTCTCCCCTCTCCAGCTTTCGCCAGGCGTTCACCTGGTGGTGTGGCACGCTGACCCCTTCCCGTCACAACGCTGCGCCATTTATATCCCCACTCGTTATACTGGGGACAGTTGTTTTGCCAATAATGCTACTCCCATCTATCACGGTTCCAATTCAAGCCAGCTGTCTGCCTATTTAATTACCTTTTCTGCTTCGCTGGCAGATCTTTCTCCCGATCAATTCAATGCCCTGATCCAGGCCGCGCAGGTGGCTCTCGATACCTTGCAGGGAACCGAAATCGTTCAAGTGGGCGAATACTTTATGCATACACAGATGGTGGATGCACATGAGAAGACTGCTCTGGATACGGCAACCAGCGTATTACACGCCACCCTGAGCTTTCAATTGAATCCCTCTTCTGGCCCATCTGGGCCATGTGTAGCAGGGGGCATCATCGATCAACCGGATACCTGTATGAGTAATGGACAAAACTGCTATCTATTCTGTCCATTCAGCGCATCAGAAGCAAAGGCTTCGCTCAAGCAGTGGGAGGTCCTGGTCACGATGATTCCATCGTGGAACTATGTGGCAGCCAATGGGCAAATGGTCGTGCAATTCCAGCCAGACCCCATGGGTGGGAATGGAACGTGGACTGACTTCCTGGTGGCATTAGGTATTAGCTGGGATGGTTCGCAGTGGCATGTCACCCTCGCTCATCCCAGGGAACTTGCGAACACTGCCATTGCGAATCCGGCCTGTGATGCGGCGCAGTATATCATTGGGCAAGACTCTACATTTAGCTCGATTGCCGGGTCTTCTCAACCACTTTCCTGGAAATATGTCTCCGCTTCCAATTCGGCGGCTGGTTGTCTGGCCGAAGCTTTTCCTGTCACCAATACCACAGGGACCTCATCTCCAGCGACTGCTAAACCTCTGGCACGTTGTCTGTATCGTTTCGGCGTCGTCCTGGCGCTTGATGATGTGGCGCATCGTTCCTGGCCCGGTCTTCCTCTTGCCAGCGCCTATGAGCAGAACATTGCACAGCGTATCTTGATGCAAGCTGGATAACCGTAGACCATTGCTAAGGCGCGTCCGCAAACAAACTGTACAACTCGCGTACTGGCGCGAAGCTCTGGCGATGGATGGGCGAGGCTCCGTGCGCGCGCAGAGCGGCCAGGTGGGCTTCGGTGCCGTAGCCTTTGTGTTGCGCGAAGCCGTAGACGGGGTATTGT
>JBOGTO010000039.1:0-13579 GCA_050695155.1 Ktedonobacteraceae bacterium | reverse complement strand
ATCCCCAACCGTCCGGTTGGGGATTTTTCATCTGATCTCTTATTTCTTCCTATTTCTCCCCAGGTCTCTCTCTACGCCAATCACGCCTTTCACCCGCTCCAGCCGTGTGAAAACCTTCTGCATTTGTTCCAGACCATCGATTTCGAGTGTGGCGTTGATGATCGCTTCGTGTTTGCCCGTACTCACGTTTGAGCTTACCGAGGTCATATTGACGCCTGCTTCGGAGACGATGGTGGCGATGTCGCGTATGAGGCCGGGACGGTCATTCGCTCGGATGATTACCGGAGCCAGGTAGCGCTGGTAGCCCATGCTGGTCCAGCTTACGTCTACCAGGCGCTCGCGCTCGCGTTCGCGGTAGCGTTCGATATTTTTGCAATTGGCGCGGTGGATGATCGCGCCCTTGCCGCGACTGATAAAGCCGACGATTTCGTCGCCCGGCAGCGGATTGCAGCAATTCGCCAGGCTGGTGAGCAGGCCACTAACTCCCGCTACCTGCAAATGAGCCGATGGTGCAGCTTTGCTTGTGGTGGGCAGCGCGAGTATATCGTCTTCCTCTTTTGGCTCTTTGCCGTCGCGCCCCTCGCGTTGTTGCAAGTACTCTGCCAGTTTGACGGCGACGGCATGTTGGCGAATGTCGTCGCCCCCAATAGAGGCCAGCAGGTCTTCAAACGATTCTTTGCGAAATTCGCTCAGCAGCCAGTTTTGCGCGTCCTCGTTCAGTATCTCGATGCCGCGCAGTCCCGTGATCTTGAGTTCGCGGTCCAGGCGTTCGCGCCCGATCTGAATGTTGATGTCGCGCTCGTGAATTTTCAGGTAGCGACGAATTTTGCTGCGCGCGGCTGCCGTGCGCGCGAAGTTGAGCCAGTCGCGTGTGGGGTGCGCGGAACGATTAGTGACTATATCGACGATCTCGCCGCTTCTCAGTTCGTAATCCAGCGGCACCAGGCGCGTTACCAGGCGTTCGTTATCGCCGCTGCCGCTTTCAGAAATGATGCGCGCGCCCGCGCACTTGTCTCCGATTTTGGAGTGGATGCGGTAGGCGAAATCGAGCGGCGTCGAGCCGACAGGCAGGTCCTTGACCTCGCCTTTGGGCGTGAAGACAAAGATCTGCTCTTCAAAAATCTCGTCGCGTACCGCCTCGACAAATTCGCTATCGGTGCTGGTGGCGGTGCGCATTTCGCGTTGCCAGTC
This sequence comes from Ktedonobacteraceae bacterium, assembly GCA_050695155.1. Classification (GTDB taxonomy): domain Bacteria; phylum Chloroflexota; class Ktedonobacteria; order Ktedonobacterales; family Ktedonobacteraceae; genus CF-113. The sequence continues at coordinate 12,388 of JBOGTO010000039.1, read as the reverse complement.
GGCCAGCTTGCGTAGCCAGGAGAGCAGTTCTTTGGCCGAGGCCGAGGCGCGGTCGCCCACATCCTTATAATGCCAGTGCATAGCGACACCGTACTCGGCGATCATATGCATGTCGAAGGTGCGAATTTGAATCTCTACTAGCTGGTCTTCAAGGCAGAAGACCGTCGTGTGCAATGCCTGATAGCCGTTGGGCTTGGGGTTGGCGATGAAATCCTTGAAACGCCCATCTTTGGGCTTCCACAGGCTATGCACATGACCCAGCGCGACATAGCAGTCGGGGGTAGAGTCAACCAGAATACGGAAAGCCACCAGGTCATGAATCTGGCTAAAATCAGCCGTCTTCTTGAGATCTTCCAGCCTGTCTACATCACCGGCATTGTGGCGCAGCTTCTTAAAGAAACTATACAGGTGCTTGACGCGCCCGGAAACTTCGGCGTGCAGACCCAGATTATCCATTTCTTCGCGCAGCACGTTACACACACGCTCGACATAGGCGCTCCACTGCTTGCGCTCCGCCTCAACCTGGTCGCGCACCCAGGCGTACTTATCAGGTTCCAGCACTTGGAAAGCCAGGTCATCCAGTTCGCTTTCGACGCGCGAAACGCCCAGGCGTCCGGCCAGCGGCGCATAAATTTCGCGTGTTTCCTGCGCCATCGTCAGGATTTCTTGTTGATCGACAGGATAGGCATTGCGGATAATCAGGCGCATAGCGTGCAGCCGGTATGCCAGTTTGAGCAGCACGACGCGCGGGTCCTCCGACATGGCGAAGAACATTTTGCGCACGGTTTCGGCTTGCTGGCGGCGCAACGCATCGCGGATGCGTTGTTTTTTCTGCTCGCGGTTAGTGTCGCCATCGCTCGCGGTATAGTTTGCCCCACCGGCTCTATCGGGCGCAATGAACTGCGCTCCGGCGCGCTTTTTGCGTTCCAGGATGTTCAGGCGCAACATGCTGCCCACCACGCGCGCGACGGCGGCGCTCAACGTGGTTTCTACGCGCTCAAGTGATATGAGATCAGCGTCAACTGCTTCGAAGATCAGGCCGGAGGCCACGCCAACAGCATCAATATGCATCTCTGTCAGGATAGTTGCTATTGCCAGGGCGTGTTCAATCAGCGTCAGCCCTTTTTCACCGGGTAATTCACCACAGACATTCCAGGCAAGCTCGAAAGCTTGCGCGACCTGCCCGGCCTCGGTAGCTGACATATATTGCTGGACGATATTCAGTAATTGTTGTGCCTGTTTGTTCGCAAATCCCTGTGTAGGAATGGAATGGCTTGTAGACATATCTATCATGGACGTTTCCGTAAGAGTCTAGTATCAGGAATGGACGCCTCGACCAAGATCCCGTCTTACGCTCACCACATTTTTTATCTGCTGCAAGCGTTCAAAAATGGGTTCAATCTGGTCAATAGCTTCTATCTCCAATGTAGCAGTAATCACAGCCTTTTGCAATGAAGCATTCGTGGTGGATGCGACAGAAGTCATGTTTATGCCAGCATCGGCCACCACCGCCGCCACATCGCGCAATAATCCGGCGCGGTCATGCGCCACGATAATGATCGGCGCGCGATAGCGCTGCGGCTCAATCACCAGCCAGTTGATGTCCAACAGGCGTTCGGAGTCGTGGCCGCGATAGCGGCGCAATGTGCGACAATCGGCGCGATGCACGATAATGCCCTTGTTAGGGTTGAGCAGCCCGACAATGGGGTCGCCCGGCAATGGACAGCAGCAATGCGCCAGTTTGATAACCACCTGTGACAGTTCGCTATCAGCCGCGCTGCCGTTTTGATGATGCCCATTCTTAGGCAAATCCGCTTCAGGCTTGATCTCACCGCGCTGCTGCAAAAGCGGCGCCAGGTACTCCATAACTTTGCCGACGGCCAGGTCATCGCGCCCCAGAGCTATAAACAGGTCATCGGGCGCGCTGTACTTCTTGTTGGCATTGGCAACCAGCAGGTCGTCATACGAGACAGCGCGTAAACCGGATGCGCCCGCCGCTTTCAATGCCAGGTCAAGCCGTTCGCGCCCCAGGTGCAGGTTCACATCGCGCTCATACGTTTTCAGGTAACGGCGAATCTTGGTGCGCGCTGATGTGGTGCGCGCGAAAGAAAGCCATTCGCGCGTCGGGCGCGCATCGGGGCTGACCATAATATCTACGATCTCGCCGCCTTTAAGTTCGTAATCGAGTGGCACAATGCGCGTTATCAGGCGTCCGCTATCTTCCAGGTTGGTGATGATGCGCGCGCCCGCGCAATGATCGCCAATGTCGGAGTGAATACGATAGGCCAGGTCAAGCGGGGTTGAGCCGCGCGGCAAATCTTTCACCTCACCTTTGGGCGTAAACACAAAGATCTGCTCCTGGAAAATGTCCCCTTTGACCGCCTCCACAAATTCGTCGGCATTTTGCGGCAGTTCGCGTTGCCATTCGCGCAATTGCTCGATCCAGGTAATCATCTCGCCCGTGGAAAGGCGCGCGCCTCCCCGCTCTTTGAGATACCAGTAGCTGGCGATACCGTAATCGGCGATGCGCTCCATCTCATGCGTGCGAATTTGCACCTCGGCCAGTTGATTATCCAGGCAGAAGACGGTTGTATGCAGCGACTGGTAGCCGTTGACCTTTGGTGTAGCAATGAAATCCTTGATACGTCCATCTTTGGGCCGCCACAGGGCGTGGATATGACCCAGCGCCAGGTAGCAATCATGTACGGTGTCTACCAGAATGCGATAGGCCACCAGATCGTGTATCTGGCTCAGTTCGGTGCCGCCCTGTTCCAGCTTGCGATTGATGCTCGACAGGTGCTTGGGCCACGCGCGCACCTCGGCGTGAATGCCTGCCTTATCCATCTCCTCCTCGAGGGAGCGGCAAATCTGATCGATAATGGGCTGGCGTTTGCGTCTCTCTGCTTCTACCGCGCTTGCCAGGCGCGTGAATTTCTCTGGCTCCAGGTAGCTGAACGCCAGGTCTTCAAGTTCCGCCTGCACCAGCGACATGCCCAGGCGGCGGGCGAGTGGCGCGTATATTTCGCGCGTTTCGCGCGCTTTGTTCTGCTGTTGCGCCTGGTTCATCACGCTCAATGTGCGCATATTGTGCAGGCGGTCGGCCAGTTTCAGCACCACTACGCGCGGGTCTTCCGCCATCGCCAGCAGCATTTTGCGCACGGTTTCGGAACGATCGCGGCGTTTCTGCTCGCGCGCCTGGGATTGCCGTTGCTCAACCTGCTCAGGTGTTTCTGACGCAACGGAGGACGTAATGAAGCGCGTCCCTACATCCTGACCGGGCTGGGCGGAGGCTATAAAAGGGGTCGCGCCATTTTTGCCCGCCAGCGTATCAAACTTGGTGACGCCATCCACAATATCAGCAATCGCCGCACCAAAACGCGCACGTAAATCGTCCAGCGTGAAAGCGGTATCTTCCACCACATCGTGCAGCAGAGCCGCTACGATGCCGTCCGCGTCGATGCGCATGTCCGCCAGCAGCAGCGCGACTTCCAGGGGATGCGAGATGTAGGGTTCTCCAGAGCGGCGCATGATGCCCTGGTGCGCTTCTTCCGCCACCTCGTAGGCGCGGCGAATCGTCTCCAGGTCAGACGGAGATAAGTACTGGCTTGTTTCAGCCAGCAAATCTTCAAGCGTCAGGCGCGAAATCGCAACCGATTCGTCTGGATTAACGGTCATCATGTACAGTACCCCTGTGCGGCATAAATTATTGCTTTAGTATAGTTTAGAACACAAACGCGTGCAATGCAATGACTATGTACGTTGCATTTGCAACGAATCAAGCATACACTGCGTTACAAATATGAAAACATAGAGCGGAATTGTTCAGAAGCTAATCCTGTAATGGAGAATTGCAAGATACGAGGACGTGAAAGCAAGCTTTGCCCCGGTAATATCCGTCTATCATTGATAACAGAAAATCCCTGTATAACATTCCCTGGTATGATAGACGAGGAGGAATAGGGAAAGTAAAAAGAGACAAGACCGCGAACCTGCCTTGGCCTTATCTCTAGCAATCTTAAAGGCTTGCTGACCCTTTGTAGCGTGGCCTTAGCCGCGCGCTACACGCACCTTATCGTAGCAGGGACTGCAATAGACGGGGCGATCATTCTTGGGCAAGAATGGCACCTGCGTCTCCACTCCGCACTCGGCGCAAATAACCGTGTGCATTTCGCGCGGGCCGCGCTCAGACCGGCCACCCATCCCGCCAGACGTATTGCGACGCGCTGCTCGGCATGAGGGACAACGACCAGGCTGATTCATCAAGCCTTTTTGCTGGTAAAACTCTTGTTCTCCAGCGGTGAATACGAAATCATTTCCGCATTCGCGACACTTCAGGGTTTTGTCATCGAAATTCAAACCAGGGACCTCCTTGTGATATGTGGTATTCTTCCGGGTCCATATCCTTGCAGAGTCACCAGTTTGTTGTCACCCCAAGCAGCGCGGGCGTCTAGTTGCTGGACGGACGCTGTATGCCAGACCGAGATCGGATACCGGATGCTAGCATACACGATCTTTTTCTGAATTTCAAGTGCTTTCTTCATTAATTTATCTAATTTCTCGCATCTTTATGCAATTTTTATGTGTATTGTGTACACTAAGTAGGCTGCAGACTCCTCTGTTTACTCAACAACTTCACTAAGTACGACTACATTCAAGTCAGGTACACGACGAAAGGCGGGATCATTGGTCAAAAAAAGAGCGCAGTCATCCAAGACTGCTGTGGCTGCATGAATAGCATCGGGAGTCTTGAGCCCAAGAGTTGCCCTGAGTCTGGCTGACTCTTCCAGTACTGCTTGCGAGATAGGAGACATTCTAACGTCGGGAGAGTGACGCAACACTATACGAAAAATGGTAGCAGTGGTTACGTCATCCATTTTTAGCGGCTTAACCAGCACTTCGAGCAATGTTAATTCGCTGGTAACAACCAGAAGCTGTCCGCCACTGACGGCTTGCCATAGGATATCCAGGACTGCGCGATAGGGATCAATACGTTCCACACTATAAATGAAACAATTCGTATCCAGATAAATGTGACCCGAGGTAGGCAACTTTAACGATCCCAAGATTCGCGTTCCTCACGTATATGGGCATCAACTTCATCAGCAGTATGAAAAAGTTGATGCCCCGGTAAATTCTTCAATACATCAATAACATGGCGCTCACTCGACTTACTATCTTCGACAGTAACAACGATTGTAGCCTCTTGTCCAGCAATAAGCTCTGGCGCGCTAATTTCTATTTTGCCCCCTGGCAAAACTTTGGTTTTCACTCGTACTTCGATTGCCATAATTCCCTCCATTATCTTGCTTCCTTTAGATATGTTCAATTACACCATACCATATATTTGAGGTAATTCCAACCAGCATGATAGTATGATTGTACAAAATATACCTCAAACTTGATGGGTGTGCGAAAATACAAATGCTGTAGACAAGCAGCCAATGAGAATGCTTCTGCATTGTATGTGGGAGGCTGACAATGATTCACGCCGATGGCTCGCATTTCAAAGACGAACATGGAAGAACGCTTATGTTGCGTGGGGTCAACCTGGGCGGCAGCAGCAAGGTTCCATGTACGCCTGACGGCGCAACCTATATCCGCGATGGCTTTTTCGATCACCGGCACGTCTCGTTTGTGGGACGGCCTTTCCCTCTCGCAGAGGCTGATGAGCATTTCACGCGCCTACGCTCGTGGGGCCTGACCTTCCTGCGTTTCCTCGTCACATGGGAAGCCATCGAACATGCCGGACCGGGTATCTATGACGAAGCATATCTTGATTATGTCTACCAGGTCGTCAAAAAAGCCGGAGAGTATGGCATGTTGCTCTTCATCGACCCACACCAGGACATGTGGAGCCGTTTCTCAGGTGGCGATGGCGCGCCAGGTTGGACGCTCGAAGCGGCGGGGTTCGACATGGCGCATTTCAGCGCAACCGGCGCGGCCATTGTACACGCCACGCATGGCGACCCTTTCCCCAAGATGATCTGGCCCACCAATAGCAGCAAACTTGCCGCCGCGACCATGTTCACCCTCTTCTTCGGGGGAGACGATTTCGCGCCCGATATGAAAGTGAATGGCGAATCTATACAGGCATATTTGCAGCGGCATTACATCAACGCTGTCCAGCAAGTTGCGCTGCGTCTAAAAGGCTTGCCCAATGTGATTGGCTACGACACCATGAATGAGCCGTTGCGCGGCTACATCGGCTGGAGCGATATAAACTCGGCGGGCGGCCTGATCTCTCTAGGTGCCAGCCCTACCCCCTATCAATCAATGCTGCTGGGTGCGGGTCTGCCACAGGAAGTCGCGTGTTGGAAACTGGGCATTGCCAGCGTCAAACGAGATGGCGCGCGCATACTGAATAGCGAGAAGCAGCGCGCGTGGAGCGAAGGCCGCGATTGCGTCTGGCGTCAGCATGGCGTGTGGGATTTTGACACGGCTGGTGTGCCTCATTTGCTGCGCCCCGATTACTTCACGCAGGTTAATGGCCGCACAGTCGATTTCGCGCAAGACTACTATCGCCCATTCGCCAATCGTTTCGCCGGAGCCATTCATGCCATCGATGCAAAGGCGTTGATATTTATCGAGACCGAATCAGGCAAATTGCCGCCACAATGGGGCGCGGATGATGCTCCGAACATCGTCTATGCCCCGCACTGGTACGACGCCATTGTCTTATTCAAGAAGGATTATAACCCTTTCCTTGCCATCGATTCCCACAACACAAAGCTCATTGTTGGACCGGCTGCCATTCGCCAATCGTTCACGGAGCAACTGGCGTCCCTCAAACGCGGCGCGAATGAACAACTGGGCGACGCTCCTACATTGCTCGGTGAGTTTGGCGTCCCGTTCGACCTCAAAGAGAAGCAGGCGTACCGCACTGGAGATTTTCGCGTACAGATCAGGGCATTAGATCGCAGCTTCCAGGCCATTGAAGCCAACCTGCTAAGCTGCACGCTCTGGAACTACACGTCCGATAACACCAACAAGCGCGGCGACCTGTGGAACGACGAGGACCTTTCCATCTTCAGCCGCGACCAGCAAACAGACCCGACCGACATAAACTCTGGCGGGCGCGCGCTAGAAGCCGCCGTGCGTCCCTATCCTCGCGCTACGGCAGGTGAACCCTTGCGCCTATCATTCAACGTCAAACAGCGCATCTTCGAGTTCACCTTTCGTCACGACTCCCACATAACCGCGCCCACCGAAATCTTCATCCCCCATTTCCAATACCCGCACGGCTATAGCGTCGAAGTGAGCGACGGAACCTACGAAATGCAGCGCGACCAGCAAACGCTGATCTATCGACACAGCATGGAACGGGATGAGCATACTATACGGGTCAGACCGGACAAGTGAATTATTACTCGCTACGTAGATTCTAAGAGGCATCAAGGGAGGGAAGCAGTTCGACATAGCCCAGTGCAAGCAACTGTTTCATCATGTGCGCCACCTCCACAGGATGCATTCCCAGCAAGCTGGCGATCTGGCCGATGGTGCGCTGCCCATTGGTCAATAAATACACCTGCCGCTCGCGCCGCTCATCCAGTTGCTCGATAGCCTCGCTCTGGACTTTTTTGGGAAGACGATGGAAGCGCGTTGTGCTGGTAATGTGTTCATTGAGAAAACTCGTCTGTTGACCATTCAAAGCTCTGTGCGGAGGATGATACTGCATGATCTTTCCCTTTCCACCACTGAAACGATAACTACAAATCCTCTGGAATGCCAATCCAGCCATTAGCTTCATCGAGCAAATCCATGCCGGTTGCGATGACCTCTTGCGCGATCAATACCGCAACTTTAGCCTGCTTAGAGTGGATAGCTCGCTGAAAACGAGTGAAGCGTTGCATCATGCGCGCCTGCATCTCCTGCCACTGCTCCCAGGTGAAGGTCCCGAACGGCGCATCATAGCCCTGCTCCTCCACGATTCCCAGGATGGCAGCTTTCTCTGCCAAAGCTTCCAGCCGTGTTTGTGGGGTCCCCATCAAAAGATTCCTTTCTGCCGATATGCTGCTCTCACACGTCTGTCCCATTGTCTTTAATCAGGATACATGCTACACTCAGACTATAAGGGCGCGTCTCAGTGTCTTCTGGACCAAAGAGGAAATGGAGAGCGTACACGGCTCTCTATCCCTCCTGGTTGACCGCATGTATCCTGCTACCCAGAGTGTGCCACAGGCACACACGCAAAGAAAGTGCAGATGAGTACATGCGCACGTACAACAGGTAGTAGTAGTTGTTGTACAGCGCAATGAGCAGGAGAGGAATAATGGAACAGGAGACCAGCTTTGGCGAACTTCTCAGGCGTTATCGGAAATCCTATAAGTATCATTGTACGCGTGCCGAGATTGCGGCACGGTTTGGCTATTCCAAAGAGACGATTAGCTCGTGGGAGCAGGGAAGGCGTTTTCCCGCTCATCATGAACTGGCACGACTTGCTCAACTGATGGGGTTAAATCTTCAGGAAGTGATAGACGCGATACAAGTAGGGCAGGTGCGTTTGCAGGTGAACACTGCTTTGCAAAAAAGTTCTCCGGCAGATGTTGCTCTCTCAGTAGCCCATAATCCGCTTTTTTTGGAGTCTAAACAAGAAAGTGGCATCATGAATAAGCAGCGGCGTGAGCTGTTACGTTTGCTGAGTACTGTTGGAACGGTGTTTGTTCTGCCTCTTGATATAGATTGGCAACGTATCAGTTTATCATTGGTCCATCCTTCTTATCTTGATGAAGAGGCGATAAAGGACCTTGTAGCAATCAATGGACAGTACTGGCATTTATATATAAAGGCATCCTCGAAGTCGCTGATTTTAGATGGTGTGCTAGGGCAACTCAAGACGATTACGCACTATCTCAAACATCCTCATCCTACTCAAATATATACACCTCTTTGTGCGCTCGTAAGCGACCTTGCTCAACTGGCCGGAGAAATATACTTCGATCTCCATGACCATACGACGGCTAGTATGTGTTACACGTTTGCCACGACAGCAGCCAAAGAGGCTCAAGCATACGATCTATGGGCTTGTGCCTTGACACGGTATGCATTTCTCCCACTCTATGAGAAGCATTATCAGGAAGCACTCCCACTCTTACAAGAGGCGCAACAGCTAGCGCAAAACGGAGATACCTCATTGGGTACGCGCTTCTGGGCGTCTGCTGTAGAGGCTGAGGCACAATCGGGTCTGGGCAATGTGAGTGCTTGCCAGGGGGCATTAGACAAGGCGCAGGGAGTGCTTGAAATCAATGAACCGAGTCCAGCATGGTTACGTTTTGAGGGGTCCCGCTTGCCAGCATTACGTGGCGCGTGCTTTGTACGGCTTGGACAGTTCGAGATAGCAATACCCGCACTACAAGAAGCGCTCCACCATTTTGCGCAACCCCGCCGTAAACGTGGATTAGTACTCATCGACCTGGCCGCGACATGCATTCAGCGAAAGGAAATCGAACAAGCCTGTATGTACGCCAATCAGGTAATCGATATTGGAGTACTCATCTCATCTCGTTTTCTGTGTGATGGAGTGCGGAAGCTCAGTACTCAACTAGAACCATTTATCCGGCTAGCCTCAGTAAACGAACTCGATCAACGTATGCGCTTGCTCGTCTAACACGATAGAGAAAAAAAGGAGTATTACTTTGCATAAAGAGCAGGAACAGGCAGGACGTTTTTTCAGGTCTGCCTGGATTACAGGCGTCACTACCTACTATCCGGGAACACCCAAATCAGGCTATGTTGCTCCGTGGGAGGAGATGCAAGGCTGGGAACAACAGAGCGCCATCGCGGTCTACGAGCAAGTGAGCCAGTTTATGCTGCTAACCGATGGGCAGGCCAGCCAGCTCAGCCGTACCCAGAAAGGACGCTTTGTGTGTCTGTGCTGGATCGGGCAGATTTTCAGGCACTTCCCTGAGCCGAAAGAAAGTTATATTGCCGATTGGGAACGACTTCCAACCTGGCAACAAGAGACGGATGCGGATATCTTTGAAGCTATTGCTTCGGACGTACACAAAGCAATGGCTAGCGAGTAGATCATGACACTCGACGAAACAACGCGCACCGCATTAGTACGCGAGATCGCACAGCTTGTGCTACACAAACAACGGCTGGCTTTTGCTTCTGATTTTCATGCTTTTGCTGAGGGAAGGCCGCTTGTCCTGGCAGGTGTGCCTTTTGAAAGCTTCCCAAAGGGACCGGATACACGGCGCAGCGATGGGGATGTGGTGGCTCATGCGATTGTGATGGCGTTGGTTGCTTGTGTGAATAAAGGGGATATTGATGATTGGTTTCCCGATACCGGGGAAGTGGATGTCAGATCAATTGACTACCTTTCCAGTTTGCGCCAACGTCTGATCGAGCCGGAACATTTACTGATTGGTACGGTGGATGTCACGATTCTGTGTGGGGAGCAGCCACGCATGAAAAAGCGCTTGCCGGAGATGCAGCATCAAATTGCTGAGGGACTGGGTCTCGATCTTGAGCAGGTGCATGTAAAAGTCTCCAGCATGGATGGGCAAGATGAGATCGCTCGTTTAGAGGGGATTGAAGCGCGTGTGCTGGTGAGTTTATGGGAAGGGCTATAAAATCCCCAAACTCTCGACGCGCAACATGCTTTCGTGTATAATAGCCCTGAAAGAAAATAATGCTGCATCTCAATGTGTCGTTGACAGGCGTTGAAACGATACTTTCATTATTTTATGGACGTTAGAAACCGTAGAGGGGCAGTACAATAGAGAGTCAGCCAGCAATAATTTGCCCACGATGCCCGGTATATCTTTCGCGGTAGGTGGGCCAGGGAGAGTGAAACGATGCCAAAGAAAACAGCAAGCACGCGCGGCGGTGCGTCACGCAATAAGCCAAAGCCACAGAAAAATATTCAACTGGTACGCCCAAATGCAGACACAACTCCGGCTGTAAACGATAATGATAGACAGGACGAGAGCAGCGAGGAAGAGACTTCGCGCGCGACCCCCACATCTAAGTCCACCGTTGCCAGCACGGCTACCGTCTCCAAAGCGGAGGTTGCCACCACTAAAAAATCTGAGAAAAAATCCGAAGTGGAAAGCGAACCCGCGCCGAAAGCGAATGATGATATTGATACATCCGTCGCCAACAAAGGCAGCGCGGCAGCTCGTCTGGCGGCCCGTCGCCAGAACGTCCTGAAACAGCAGGTGCAGCGTAACACGAGTCTGATTACCTCTGAACACTATGCCTATGTCAAACGGGACCTGATCTATATCCTGATCCTGGCCGTCATCATGTTTTCGGCAATTATTGTCATGCACTTCATCCCCGCCATCGGCGGCTAACAAAGAGAGAAGGTAGGCGCGGGTTGGTTGCCGTTGGCGAGCAGCCCGCGCCTACCTTCTCTCTTTGTAGTAAATAATGAAAAAGCGCTGAGCGAACCCATCGGTTTCAGCGCTTCTTTATGTTTTCGGTGGCTGACGCCAGGGCTTTCTGTCCTTGCGCCAGGTATGCGAGTTGCTGGTTAGTTTAGTGCATGAGTGGGCCAGTGCCTATACCTGCAGGGATACCGTGCCGGTGCGCTGCTGGAATAGTCACGCCCAAAACTCGCTGCATCGCCATCGTGTGACTGCAATCCCCCCAGTCATGGAAGAAACGACAGGTGCAATGCCACTCACCGTTATCATAGTTCGTGGTATGAACATCATTCTCGCCCCGGAAAGTCGCTTCAAAGCGATTGAACTGGATTCTTTCGGGTTCTTCCGCGTAACGCTTGGCTTTAGCGATTTTACTGATCATACTTGAATTCACTGTCGGTCATCTCCTTCAAATCTAGCAAACCACACCGCACCACTTCTCGTTAAACTCTATACGCAAATCAACTACGCAGCCTCACTCTGTTTTTCAGGCCTACGTAAGTACGCGCCGTTAGCTCGTAAGGGACTTCTTCGTTCCTCCTTTCGCAGATAAGATATGCTCGTTTCCCACGAACATCCATGAAGTTGGCCCACAGAATGAAGAAAAATCGATGAGCCCGGCAACCATGCGCGTATAAAAAAGAAAAATGTGAAAAAAAAACACCAGGGCAAACTATCCCTAGTGTATATCTTTACCAATCACTCTGCGTCGCCACTGTCCTTGACAGCGTTGCAACCCGTGATATGAACGAAACTGCATCCATAGACAATTACCTCGTGACTTAAATCATCGTCCCGAATCTCTGTGTCTGAATGGCTAGATTATACCATATGCGCCCCCGATTGTCTACCCCTGTGACAGGCCGAAACGCCAAATTTGTGCCATTTTTTTAGGAAGTATCAAGGCGAGATCATTTTGTGATGCCTGCTTGCAGCAGCCTATTCTGGAAAATCCGTCTAAATACCTGATGCCTCTTTGCCAGTCATCCTTCGCTTCACCTTGTCATCCTGAGCGC
>JBOGTO010000038.1:0-1802 GCA_050695155.1 Ktedonobacteraceae bacterium | reverse complement strand
GATGCCCACGAGGGGCATCCCTACATATATGACGACCCATCCCTGGCACTCCCACACATGCGGTGCGGGCAGGAGGGCATCTAAACATGTAGGGATGCCCCTCGTGGGCATCCGGGGGGTGGCCCTTGCGGCTGTCTCTACTAAACCAGGCCGAACAAACGCGCCAGCCAGAGGCGGAAGCCCCGCAGGGGCTTTTTGCCTTTCTGATCTAAATCTCCTGCCATATCAAGTAAACGTTGTCGCCCGGCTTCTTTGCGCATTATTGCCGCTTCTGCCACTTCTTGCACGGCATACCGCTCGCGCTGCTCCCCTATGGCAACAGCGAATTGCTCAGGGCGTATGACAAAAGGATTCGACGGCACCACAAGTTGCGCGTGTGTCGATGATACAGGGGACGTAGAGGCAGGCTCATTTTCATCATGCTCAAATTCTTCTGTAACCTGCACGCGATTGGCAGCCAACCTGGGCGCGATCCATTCGCGCAGCGCGAGCAGGGCGGCGCGGCGACAAATGGCCTCGATGTCCGCACCACTGCGCCCAACAGTCAGCCTGGCTAATTCTTGCATGGTGATGTCGGGAGCGAGCGGACGCCCTTTGGTATGGATTGAGAAGATGACGCTGCGTTCCTCTTCATTGGGGTAGTCAAGTTCTACCACCAGGTCGAAGCGGCCCGGACGCAAGAGCGCCGTATCGATCAGTTCTGGCCGGTTGGTGGCCGCGACCACAATCACGCCTTCGCGCCCCTCCACGCCGTCCATTTCGGTCAGCAATTGCGCGATGACGCGATCTCCCACATGCCCGTCGATCTCGCCGCCACGACGCGGGGCCAGGGCGTCGATTTCGTCGAAGAAGACGATACATGGCGCGGCCTGTTTCGCGCGCCGGAAGACTTCGCGCACCCCTTTTTCAGATTCCCCGACCCATTTTGAGAGCAGTTCGGGGCCTTTGATTGATATGAAACTGGCTTCGCACTGGTGCGCCAGCGCGCGCGCCATCAGCGTCTTGCCCGATCCCGGTGGGCCAGAGAGCAACACGCCACGCGGCGGTTCGACCTTCGCGTGCGCGTAAATTTCGGGGTAGCGCAGCGGCCACTCGACGCCCTCGGTAAGCAGCGCCTTGACCTTAGCAAGCCCGCCAACATCATCCCACGACGTTTCGCTGACCTCGACGTAGACTTCGCGGGTAGTAGATGGCTCAACTTCGCGCAGGGCTACCTGGAAATCGGCCATCGTAATGTTCAGGTTGACCAGCGTTTGATAGGGAATATAGCCCTTTTCGTAATCGATATGCGGCAGTACGCGCCGCAGCGCCACCATCGCCGCTTCGCGGCACAGCGCCTCCAGGTCAGCGCCCACGAAGCCAGGGGTAAGCTGGGCTACGCGCGCGAAATCGACATCACCGGCCAGCGCCGCGTCTTTGCTGTGAATCTGGAGTATCTCGGTACGCCCGCGCACATCGGGTACGCGCAGCGAAATTTCGCGGTCAAAGCGACCCGGACGACGCATGGCAGGATCGAGCGCGTTGGGCTGGTTGGTCGCGCCAATCAGCACGACCTGGCCGCGTGAGGCCATGCCATCCATGAGAGCCAGCAGTTGCCCCACGATGCGCCGCTCGACTTCGCCGCCCGTTTCGGCGAGTTTGGGGGCGAGCGCGTCAAGTTCGTCGATAAAGATGATGCTGGGAGCGCGTAATTGCGCCTCCTGGCAGACCGAGCGCAGGCGCGATTCGCTTTCGCCATAAAACTTGTTCATGATTTCGGGGCCGTTAATCACGAAGAATGCGGCGTTGGTTTCAGATGCTAC
>JBOGTO010000037.1:0-29235 GCA_050695155.1 Ktedonobacteraceae bacterium | reverse complement strand
CAGTTGCATACCATAGCAAATCCCCAGAACGGGCAGGCCACAGTGCAGAATAGCTGGATCGCACAGCGGCGCGCCCTCATCATAGACGCTGGACGGGCCCCCTGACAGGATGAAGCCGCGAATATCCAGCCGCTCCTGCTGTTGCAACTGCGCCAGCGTAGTGGTGGCAGGCACAAGTTCGCTGTACACATGCAATTCACGCACACGGCGCGTGATGAGGCGGCTGTACTGCGAGCCAAAGTCAAGCACGATAATGGCCTGGCGGCGTTGCTGGCTCTGCATGATCTTTTCTCTCACTACTAACTACGCGGGCCGCCCGCGACGTAAATAACCTGCCCGCTCAAGAAACCGGCATCCTCGGAGGCGAGGAAAGCGATGACGTTGGCGATGTCGCGCGGCTGCCCGACACGACGCACCGGAATAGTTTTAATCGCCTGCTCGATTACGGCATCAGGGTCAAAGCCCTGACGACGAGCGGTTGAGCGCGTCATTTCGGTATCGATGAAGCCGGGCGCGACGGCGTTGGCGGTGATGCCAAAGGGTCCCAGTTCGATGGAGAGCGTGCGCGTTAAGCCCTGCAAACCGGCTTTGGCGGTGGAATAGTTGGACTGGCCGCGATTGCCCAGCGCGGATGTTGAGGAGAGCGAGACGATGCGCCCGTACTTCTGCTGCACCATGTACTTTTGCGCGGCGCGGCTGCACAGGAACGCGCCTTTCAAATGCACGTTCATGACGGTATCCCAGTCCTCTTCGGACATTTTGAAAAGCAGGTTATCGCGCAGCACCCCGGCGTTATTGACTAAAATATCGAGGCGTCCAAAGTGGTTGGCCGCTTTATCAACCGCCTCCTGCACCATCGCGCTATCGGCAACATTGCAGTGCAAAACCAGCCCTTCGCTGCCAACTTTGCTCAGTTCGGCGGCAACCTGCGTACACCCTTCGGTATCAACATCGGCAAGCGCCACACGCGCGCCCTCTTCCGCCATACGCAGCGCGGTGGCTGCTCCAATACCGCGTCCCGCTCCGGTAACAAAGGCGACGCGCCCTTCAAGTCGTCCCATGTGATATACTCCTCCGTTTTCAATTGGCTGAAGTTCAAGGTAACGACTGAGTATATCACATGGATAGCGAGGGCCGGATGCCCACCAGGGGCATCCCTACAAGTAGGCAAACCTCCCTTCCCCTGCTATGTCTCTGGCAAGAGCCAGGGAAAAACAGCGAGGGGAATCATATAGCGCATACTGACGTTTCTTTATGAGAAAAAACGTCCGAAAGCCGCTTTTCTGCTGGCTTTCGGACGTCTCTCAAATTTTGAGGATAGCGGGAACAGGATTCGAACCTGCGACCTCCGGGTTATGAGCCCGACGAGCTAACCACTGCTCTATCCCGCGTCGATTGTGCGCCTTCCCAGGTGTGAACTGGTAGCGGGGGGAGGATTCGAACCTCCGACCTTTGGGTTATGAGCCCAACGAGCTAACCACTGCTCCACCCCGCGTCGGCTTGTATATCATACAACAGACTTTGCGAGTTGTCAACCTGAACGCCATTGATACTATTGGTACAGAATTGGAACCACCGTACTGTAAGAAAAGGACTTTCCGAGAGAGAAGTAGCTGTATGTGTCTTGCTCCATCGAAAAATAATCAGGAAAAGGGGATAAAGTGGGCAAAGGATTATGAAATTTAGTAGCGGTGGTTGGACTCGAACCAACGACAACACGCTTATGAAGCGTGCGCTCTAACCTCCTGAGCTACACCGCCATAGGCGTATTGTAGCACATCTGTCAATCCCTTAACCCGATCCCCGATCTTAGTTAATAGGTAACAGGTTGAAGCTGCCGCACCATTTCCAGCAATTGCGTGAGAGGTTGGTTGCTCACAAAGTCGCAGAGCAGGCCGTCCTGGTACCATTCGAGGCGGTTGCTTCCATCGCTGGTATGCGTCACAAAGATGGGCGTATTTCCTATGTAGAGGGTCTGATAAGAAGGGTGCGAGTAGACGAAAGCCGGCAGGGGAGGCGAAGGGGATTCGTAAATAAGGGCGTTCTGCTCATAGACCAGGTAGCTCTGCGCGGATATGTCTGCCCCGTAGGTATTGGTGTTGATAGCCAGCAGATATGCATTGGGTAAAAGGTTGGTAGGCATCAACAGCTTCTGGCCCTGCGGTATATCGAGCAGGGAAAGCACCTGATACGACTCCGTAGAGGGCAGGTCTGGCATGTACCAGCCCTGCACATTGCTGGTGATGTGGTTGTTTTGCCCAGCGGGGTTCAATTCAAAGACCAGGCCGGGGCCAAGCAGGATGAAGAGCAGGAGCGCCGCCGCGACCATCAAAGGTCGAAAGACCCACCTTTTCCAGGAGCGTCTACGCGCAAGTTGCGCGTGCAATCGTCCTTTCAGGCGTTGGCGATGGGCGCGCGCCGGAGCATCTAGCTCTCGAAAAGGGGCGAGCGCAACATGCATTTGGCGGGCGAGTTGCAGCAATTCGTCGTCGTCGGGCGCGGGTTCATCAACACCGTCCACAATTTCGTCAAGACAATCTAGCCATGCGCCATCGACTTCTTCATGCTTCTCATTCATGTTGTATCCCCACCTCCTTCGTCATGGAGCGCGTCTCGCAGGCGAGCAAGCGTCCGATGAAGTACAGACCCCACCGTTCCCTCCGGCATATTCAGCACGCGCGCGATCTCGCGGTTCTGCAAACACGCCACAAATTTCAGTCCAATCACTTCTCGCTCGCGCTCAGGCAGCCGTTTGAGCAGGACAAGCAGGCGCGCGCGTTCTTCCCGTGCTACAATCAATTCTTCTGGCGAACACTCCCTGGGATGACAGGAATCGATTAGCGTATCGAGCGAAGTGGCGGGGCGCAAACGCCGGAAATAGTCGGTTGCGCAGTTGCGCGCGATGCGAAAGAGCCACGCTCCGGCGGCAGCCGTTGATTGTAAATCTGATAGATGCGTTAATGCCCGTTCAAAGACCTGCGAAACCAGGTCTTCCGCTACCTCCGTTGAGCCAACGCGAAAGCGCAGGTAGGCATAGACGCGGGCATAGTACTGCCCATACAGGTCGTCGAAGGCCAGTTCTTGCTTACCAACCGGCTTGACCTGCGTGTGGGCAGCATGTTCTTTTTCTTGTTTGACAGGCAGAGGCCATAGCGAGAGCCGGGTACCCGCTAGCGGTACCCCCATATCGCTCCCCATCTCCATAGATTCGTGTCCCCGCACCGGCTTGTTTTCTTTCGCTCACAATATGGGACGCAATGGCAAGAAAAGTATTGCAGACTATACAGCATTACGTCAAAAATGGCGGGAGTATCACGCGAAAGCTTTGCAGGAATAAATTCTGCCAGGGTGCATTTTATTTCTCATCAAGATTTTCGTCTACTATCTTGAGGAAATTTCTGTTTGCGGTACTGCTGAATGAGTATAGAAAAAGATACAGATTGATTATCCATTTGAGGTTGGTATCGCATGAAAACAACTGACGGGCATCAAGAAAATAATAGCCAACACTCGAAGCAAACTTTTACTGGAACAATAGAAACGACATCGCAACACCAAAGTGCGCTTTTAGCTGAATATGAAATAGCTCAGCAGAATGTCTGGAAGTGGGATAATGCTACCTGGCAAACCGCTGCAATTTTTCTTTCTGCATCCCTGGCAGGTTTTATAGTTATTACTCAAACTCCAGATTCCTCCCCATATAAGCCCGCCATAGTGTTTATTCTGGGCCTGAGTTCCATTCTCGTACTGTTAGGATGGTTTGCAATAATTCAGCGTTGGGATGCCTCTAAGCGGGTCGTTTTCTTTCGTTTACGAGAAATCGAGCAAGAGTTAGGATTGTGGAAGAATCGCTATCTCGAACATTTAACCCTCATAAAAATACTAAAAAGTCAGGGATTAACGATAATAAGCGATGATGACAAGGAAAGGCTTCAAAGGCTTGAGCAAGTGTTCCCTAAATATCCTGGGATTTCCGTAACATCACTAATAAAAATAATTGTTGTTGGCATCATTATAGGATGGACAAGTTTAATAATCCTTGAAGTCATTTTTCTATTCGTTCGATGACATAATGTATTTACCTCCGAAGAATGATTCAAGACGCTTATACTAATAAAGCTGAGTGAGCTTCCTGCAAGGATGTGTTTTTACTCCTGTCTTGCTGCTCTAACATCGTAGAAACCAGAACCTGTAAGGTACAATATAGATTATCTAATGATCCCATATTTTCAATATATCGGGACTTTCTCTCACCAATACAAAGCGGCATATACGGACAGGGATAATGCCTGAGCAGAACAGTATCTTTGACATAGTAATCATCTGCTGTGGTCCGATGAAATATTCGTTTGCGGGTTCGCTCCAGGCAAGTGTATAGATCAGCATTGAGGAAAAGGATACGTGCGTCCTGCAACAACTCATTACCAAAGAACTGTAGAGTATCGCGATAATTATTGCTGGTGAACTCGACTGTAATGAACGTCTGTTTGTTTTCATAATAGTAACTTCGAACTTGTCGTGCCAGTAATTTTATAGCCGTTTCATAGACAGATAGGTCCAAAACTTCAAACCCATCATTTTCTGTGGATCGAAAACGTTGTGCAGTATCGGCCAAATACATGTTCCGTAGGAAAAAGTAGTCGTTAAAAGATTGAACCGACCATCCTAAGTGCCGCGCGACTTCTCCCAGAAAACGCGCTGTAGTAGACTTACCACTACCAGTACGACCTAAAATAAATACAATCATACAAAACACTCCCCTAATCAGCCATGCACAGTAACATGGTCTAATGCCAAAATTAGTTCCCCTCTAATTCCTCGTATAAACGAATTTCGGGATTCCATGCTCGAATCTGGTCGCCTCCGTCGGACATGCCCTTTTTGAGTTCGGTTGCCAGTGAACGCTCAATGGCCTCGCGGACTTTGTTGATGCTGTTCTGTCCTTTATACTCATCAAAAAGCCGCTCAAGCGTATCGATGGTATACCCGCTAACCGCTAATCGTACAGTGGTTTTGAGTTCCTCCAGGTGGATCGGCGGTTGCTGCGTGCTGAGCAGGCCGACCTTGTAGGCGAGATCGAGGCTTTTCTTTAGCAGGCGAGCCTTACTGATGAGCTGTTCCTGGGTAATATTCTTCAATACGACAACGAAGCGATCAGCATAACTGTGGTAAAACTTGCTTTCGGGATACATTCCGAACGTCGAGGCCAGTTCTGATTTGATGCGCTGAGCAATCTCACGGTACAAATTGCGCATGGCATTGTTGCCGTATCTGGCGGCGTAACTGGAAGCATGATCGACATCAACGCCAATGAACGAGAGGACATACTTCTCCGGTTGAACTGCGACCAGGGGTTCATCAGAAGCTATCGCCTCCGTGTCAGGTTGCGCTACTTGCTGGCGTTGTGCCTCGAAACTATGCAGATCTTTTTCCAGATCACGAATAAATCTGTTCTCGGAAAAAAAGGTACCCACCACGTTATCAACAATATCGGGATGGTCAAGGATAAATCCTAACTGCTCCACCTCTTGCCTGCGCACCTGGTAGCTTTTAATAGCCTCTCCAACCATTCTTCCCAGAAGGCGTAAGAGGCGTCGGTCCTGTAATGCGGAAAAGGCTCTTTCAAATTCTGAAGCGACATAGATGACTGCTACGGGTTCGCCATATTCCGCGCCCACAGGAATAGCAATGGCGGATTGTATGTTATGCTCGACATCATGGAAAGCAATCACTGAGTCTTCAGGAGAAACCGTGTCGCGGTAGCATATCTGCCCGCTCTGGTAGGCCCGCAGGCTGAGGCTGCTCATTTCGACGGTCGGAGACACACTGGCAACCCCCACCTTGTGCGGCGAAGCAGAACTCTGCGCGCGCACCACCAGCGTGCGCTGCTGCAATGGGCGAGACGGGTCTCTGGTCAACAAAATACAGCAGAATCGCCAGCGCTGCTTCCCCTGCTCGCTGTCCCCCAGGCTGACAATTATCTCGGCCAGTTTATCCAGAATAATATCTGGGTACATGGAGGTACTGTCCAGGTCGGGAGATGATTCAATCACGTCGAACATATCCTGACCAAAACAGGCTCGCACCTGCTCTCTATCGTCATAAAGTGGCTTGAGGAGAGCGCGGACTATTTCCACAACTTCAAGCTCCACTGTCAATTCCCTGGCCTCGCGCGGCATGATGATATGTGTACGGTCATGTGAAGAATCCGCTATCTCTATGGGCCTGCTGTTCTCCATAGCTCGCAAGGGATGGATGCGATAATCGGTGTTGTAGGAAAAATGGGGGCTGCGCGTGAGCATGGTATGCGTAGAGCGGCTATGGCCGAGCCATCCCACGAGCGATTCGCCCAGCAGGCGTATATTATCGATGTGTGTCATGGGAAGATGCGTTTCATCGGGTTGCAGCGGCAATAATAAGCCGATAGTTTCGCGCGGCATATCTTCGCCGAGCAACATCAATGAAAGGCGCAGCGCATGTGAGATGTAAAATCGCCAACCGAGTTTCGCGCGCGCATTTTTGTGATGCCGGTCAATAGGCAATTCTTCCTCAGGAACCGCTTCCCCTTGCTGGAAAAGAAGTGGCGCTTGCCGTTCCTCTGTTGCCATAACCTCGCGCCAGATCACATCAACCATCGCAGGTATTTCGCCGATTGAAAAGCCGCCGCCACTAAGCAACTCCTTGATAATTGCCAGTTTATCAAGCTCATCGAGGTCGAATTGACGGTGTCCAGGCGTCTGTTTCCCATCTCCGGACGAGCCTGTCGAAACCCTCCGCGTGGAAATTAGCTGGCGCTTCTCCCAATCACGCAGTTGCTGCTCTCCAAAATTAAACAGGCGGGCAGCGCGGCTGGTTGTCACAGTTGCTCTGTCACGCGCGTCTTGCATATATTTCTGAATGCGTTCCTGCGCGCCGCGTTGTTGCAAGTGTGATCGAATGCGATTTATGTTCTCATCACTAGAGTTTAATGCAATTTGCCTGCTCACCTTTTTCTCCCGGCTTGTTTAGTTTAGATGACAACGCCCGCGACCCGCATTAACCATTTAATATCATTGTAGCAGATGAAACACGGTAATACGTTATGAAACACGATGAAACAGTTAAGTTTATTGAGAAATACTCTGAAAAGGCGTCTTTTCTAAGGGCCATTGTAACTTACCATAGTGAAAATTGTCAACGAACGTTACTTCTGTACTAGTTATTCTTATGTAACAAAATGAGAATTAGCAGGGTGATTCAATATTTCTAATATTTTTCACCGTTTAAGCTCTTGACAATTAGAAAAACTATGGGTATATTTCTATTGGAAGAGAAAATATAGTGACATCATGAGAAGTCGCTTCTTTAACATAACCATTACTGGTTCAGTACTTGTGAATTTGTTGCCTGATAAAGTTTCCTGAATTGCCCTGGTAGAGCGAGAGCGGAGCTGTTTTCTGTAGGCATCCAAATTATGTCGCATTACTGGTCTGGTACCGGCAAGGTTAAAGGAGAAAAATATGACTACTGCCACGCATCCTGCTTTTGCATATGACGAAGATTCCTACTGGTCGGAACTCCGCTCCCAGCTCACGTTTCAAGTGCGTAGCCAGGTCTATGACAGCCACATCCCCGATTGGCTGGGACAAGAGGATGAGATAACCGACGATATTGTGAGTGAAAGCCTGAGACACCTTATCGAACGTCTCATAGAAGCTAACGCGGGAACTGCTGATCCAATTCGCAACCTCCATCTTTATGCCAGACAGATTGCTCACCGCTGTTTCATTGACCAGTGGCGTAAAGATAAAAAGAAAGTACGCTTCTCGCAGATCGCTGCTGACTACGAAGAAGAGGCTGTTATCGGGCTTATCCTGGCGGATATGGAAGACGCGCCTCTGAACACGGTATACTTCGAGCAATTTTTCAAACTCATGGCGCGAGAGGTCGTCACATTTCCGCATAAGCAGAGGGAAGCCATGCTGCGGGATCACGCCAGACGCATGAGTTATATGATCAATCCAACGCCACTGCTGTGCGCCTATCAGAGCGTAGGAATACAGCTCATAGATTACCGCAATTATGCGCCTACGGATGAGGTTGAAAAACGGCGTCATTCGTCATTGCTGCACTGCGCGTATCAGCGTTTAGCCCAATGCCCTTTGTTGCAACACTATATCTCCGACATTGTCAGGAAATCGGCCTGATGAACATTACCGCCTCTGATTGGCAATGTGCATCAGGGCTACCAGTAGCGACAGTCGGCCAGAGGCATCGTTACTGGCTTTCGATATGGCCGCCGGTCATGAGGATACCTAGCTGTTCCTCGCTGGCGTCGGGGGAGACGATATCGACAATTTTCCCTTCGTACATGACGGCGATACGGTCGGAAAGTGAACGAATTTCGTCCAGTTCGGCTGAGATGAGCAGAACGGCTTTGCCAGCGTCGCGTTGTTCGATGATGCGGCGGTGAATAAACTCAATCGCGCCAATATCGACGCCGCGCGTTGGCTGTGAGGCAATCAGGGCCATAGGGTCGGCGGAAAATTCGCGCGCGATGATGATTTTTTGCTGGTTGCCACCTGACAGTGAACGCGCTGGAGCCATAGCAGAGGATGTGCGCACATCAAATTCTGTGATGAGCCGCTTCGCCCACCTGGCGATATTGCGCAAGAGCAAAACGATCTTTTTCCACGAGAATTGCGGCCAGCGCTGCCGCCCCAGGATCATGTTATCCTCTATGGTGTCATTCAGAACCAACCCGCTGCCGCGCCGGTCCTCAGGAATGTGCGCCAGACCCACCAGGCGTTCTTGACGCGCATTCAACGTGGTCAGATCGCTCGTTTTGCCAACCTCTCCGTCTTTTACCTGGGTAATAGTGATCTTGCCCTCGGTAATCTTACGCATACCGGTGAGAGCTTCGACCAGTTCCGATTGGCCGTTGCCCTCGACACCCGCGATCCCCAGGATTTCGCCAGCGTGTACATCGAAGCTAACGCCGTGCAGGGCCTCCAGACCGCGATCAGAGAGTGCATGGACATCTTCGATGTGCAGCACTACCGGGCCTGGGTTGGCAGGCGTCTTGTTGACACGCAGCAAGACTTCGCGGCCAACCATCAGGCGCGCGATCTCGGCCTGGTTGGTCTGGCTCGTGACGAGTTCGCCCGCGTTTTTGCCACGCCGCAGCACCGTAATACTGTCAGTCAGTTCAAGCACCTCGCGTAGTTTATGCGTAATAAAGATGATGGTTTTGCCCTGCTCCACCAGTCCGCGTAGCACTTTGAACAACTCATTGGTTTCCTGCGGCGTGAGTACGCCGGTCGGCTCGTCCATAATCAAAATATCGGCGGCGCGATAGAGCGTTTTGAGTATCTCGACGCGCTGCTGTAGACCGACCGAGATTTTTTCAATTTTCGCATCGGGATCAATGGGCAAGCCATACTGTTTGCTCAAATCCTGGATAACTTCGCGCGCCTGTCGCACGTTATAAAGCGCGTTGACGCCGCCTGGTTCATGCCCCAGCACAATGTTCTCCGCTACCGTCAACGGTGGGATCAACATGAAGTGCTGGTGAACCATGCCGATACGCTGGCGAATGGCGTCGCGGGGGCCGTGAATCTGCGTCAGCTCGCCATTGATATAGATCTCTCCACTAGCGGAGCGAATCAGCCCGTAAAGAATATTCATGAGAGTCGTCTTGCCCGCGCCGTTTTCGCCAACCAGCGCGTGAATCTCACCCTTGCGCACCTTGAGATTGACGTGATCGTTTGCCACAACTCCCGGCCAGGTTTTCGTGATTTCACGCATCTCCACTGCCAGGGGTAGCGAGCTTTCTTCGGTTGTAGCCAGCTTTGTACTTTCCTGCATTCTATTGCTCCTTAATGACCCTGTATATATCACCCGATGCGAACTTACTCCGATCCTGGTTCGTATGGAATGCCATCGGCGGCGGGTGGTGTGGTGCGACCAACTACGCCAACCAGGGCAACCAGCGTAAGAATATAGGGCAGCGTATTCAGCAAATTCGAGATGTTGGCGGAACCCAGACCCTGTAATGCATAGCTAAGGGCGATGCCCAGTCCGAAGATGAGGCACGCGCCAGCCGCGCCCAGCGGTATATATTTGCCGAAGACGACAGCAGCCAGAGCAATGAAACCACGCCCATTGGTCATGTTCGGATTAAAAACGCCAGCTACGCCTAATGCCAGGTAGGCACCGCCCAGGCCGGAGAGCAATCCACTACTTATCACGCATACATAGCGCAACAGGCGAACATTGACCCCGGCGGTATCGGCAGCCTGGGGATGTTCGCCAACCGCGCGTATGCGCAGACCGATATTGGTGCGGAAAAGCAGGAATTGCACAATGAACAACAGCGCCACAGCAACGTAGAAGATCACGTTTTGCTGGAAGAGTACCGGCCCCAGAAAAGGAATATTCGCCAGCGGCCCCAGAGGAGGAACGGGCAGGCGCAAGCGATCAGGCAGCGAGGGAACGCCAACCGGCACGATCTCGAAGAGCAAATAGCTGGTCAGACCCAGCGCAATAATATTAATCGCCACGCCGCTTACAATCTGGTTGGTCGGAAATTGAATGGAGAAATAGGCATGCAGCAGGGCCATCAACCCGCCCGCGATGATGGCGGCCAGCAAGCCACAGAGGACGCTCACGGCGCTGGGCAGGCCAAGATGGTCAGCGCCCAGCGTCACCATGACACTGGCGAACGCGCCCGCCAGCATCATACCTTCCATTGCGATATTGACGACGCCGCTGCGTTCCGAGACCACCCCACCCAGGGCCGGGAGAAGGAGCAGAGCGGCAAACTCTAGCGTTGTCTGCCAGGTATTGCTCGAAATGAGCGCATGGTAGAGTACTTGAAAAAACATGGTCAGACCTCCTCCTGTCTTTCAACGATGGCTGCTGAAGCTACGGGCGCAGCAGGTGGCGCTACCAGAGCAGGCTTATGGCGGGGCCGCAGCCAGGGAGGCAAGAGACGCCGGAATATCGGAATGAAATCGGCGGCCATAAAGTAGATAATTAACCCCTCGAGGATCAGGACAAGATTAGGGTCAACGTGTGCATTAGATTGCATAATCGTGCTGCCGGAACGCAATCCACCGAAGAGCAACGAGGAGAGCAGTATGCCGACGGGAGTCGTGCGACCCAGCAATGCGGCCGCTATGGCGTCAAAACCGGTGGGATCGGCGGCGGCGGCGGTCGCGGTCATCTGGTAGCTGAACTGCCCCATCAGATGGAGCGCGCCACCAAGACCGGCGAACGCGCCCGCGATCACCATTACCAGCAGGATATTACGTTTAATGGGAATACCTGCATATGTTGCCGCCTTTGGATTCTGGCCGATCACGCGCACTTCGTAGCCGAAGGTGGTGCGGGAAGTAATAAACCAGTAGATGACAATACAAATGATGGCGATAAAGATGCTGACATCGGCTGTATACGAGAAGGTATCGAGTTTGGGTAGGAAGGAGCCGAGCGTACTGTTCCAGAACGCTGCTATTGAGGGTATAGTGCCTTGAGTAGGCAAAGGGTTGGTCTGGTTCACGCCGAGCGGCGCGGTAAACGGAGGACCATCAATGATGTAATCGGTTCCCCAGAACGCGATCCAGTTGAGCATGATGGTGGTGACGACCTCATGCGCGCCGCGCCACGCTTTCAGGAAACCGACAATACCGCCCCACAGTGCGCCCGCCAGGATGCTGGCGATAACCATAGTTGGTATCAACAGCCAACCGGGCCAGTGGATGTAGGTAAGGCCGATGATGTCCGCCGCCATAGCTCCAGCGGTCATCTGCCCGCCCGCGCCGATGTTGAATAACCCGGCGCGGAAGGCGATGGCTACTGACAAAGTGGCGAAGATCAAAGGGGATACCCTGACCAGCGTGTTTGAGATACTGACGGGGGTACCGAAAGAGCCATTCAAGAGCGCGCCATAAGCAGAGAAGACGTTAGAGAATGGGTCAAGCTGCTTATTGGGCCAGGTGATTAAAATAACGATTGCGCCCGCGATAATGGCTAGCGCGACTGCCAGTGCAGGACGGCCAAGCGCGTCGCCGAGGTTGCGCACCCAGGCTGGCATACGCACCCGCGCGCCCCTCTCGCCTGTTTGAGCCATAATACTTTCCTCCTGTTTGGGGGATGGCTTTGCCGATAACGTTATGTGCCAGAAAACTGTTTTCTAATCATAACATTAGCCATGAGAAGAAACAAGCATGAGTTTGAACATGGCACTGTGAAAACGTGGCATCCAGAGGATGTCGCTACTGAGGCTGTCTGAGCTATGGTTGAAAAGTACTCAGTAATAGAGTAAAATAAGCAGGAAAGGCATAATGTTCGATTTATTAGAAGGATTTTGCAATGAATGATGATCGTTCGGAAAGAAGGATTTATCGTAGGAGTCCTGGTAGGCAGTACGGCTACGATTATGATCCGTTGCGCAGTACGCCACCTGCCGCAAATGGTAGCACACCGTCTGGACGATTATCAGGTACCTCTTCGCCCCGCAGCGAGCCGTTGACGGGGAAGGATACGGGTAATATGGGTGGAGGTCCAGCCACGACAGGTCCGCTCTCGCCTCGTCCTGATCCACGTCGCACGCGGCAACTGCTGCGCCAGCAGATACTAGCGACAAAATCCAAAACAGGTACCTCCGAAGACACCGGCCATATGGACCCCGACATTAACACGGATTTGGAGCTTGACGACGAAGAGGAGGTCACATACGCGCGGCCCCGCGAGACCACACGCCATTTCAGTCATCGCCCCCTTTATCCCATCCAGCCCCGCCGTCCCGCGCGCATCGAAGACGACGGGGTGGAACCGCCTCTACCCTTTGACGACGAATTAAGCCGACTCGATCCCGACCTGCTCTATGAAGACGAAGTTGACCCACTGGCAAATCGCGTCGGTCGCCCCAATTCGATGCGTCTTCCCATCACGCCGCGCGACGACTTGCCGGAAACAACCGGTCGTGGCAGACGGCGCAGCATTGCAACAGCAGATGACTACGAAGAGGATTATGAAGAGGAGGAAGTACAGGCAAAGTCCAGAAAGAAAAAAAAGGGCTTGACGCGGCGCAAGCTGATCGTCGGCGCGATTGTAGTGGGCGGCGGCGCAGTAGCAGCCTATGAACTGGGGCCGAAGATTCCCCAGGCGCTGGAAAATGCCGGTTCCAACATCGAACACCAGATTCAGGATGCCTTTAATCGTGGTGTAGCAGCAGGCGGAGAAGCGGTACGCAAGGAACTCATCAACGGCCTGGATACGCTGGAAGGGGTTTCGCTCGAAGGAGCCATCGGCGCGGCAAAGCTGACGCGCGTGGCCTACGATGTGTTTATCTCGCCCATCGTCACGCTGGCCTCGACCATCGCAGACGATTTTCTGCTGGCACTGCTCAACGCGCTGATTACGGCGCGTAAATGGCTGGCGCAGATCAATGCCGACAATGCCACTCTGCTGGCTCTGACCAATATTCTCCAGAGTTGGTCAGATCAGGCCAAAAATATGCCCAAGAAGTTGCAAACCATCACCCAGACCGACCTCGATGGGGCGCAAACCTATCTACACGCCTTACAACTAAAGATTCAGGCAGAGCAGGCCAAGCTTAACGGGCAGGCAACGCCGACACCCAATGCGTCGGGAACGCCTAAATCATCCACAACGCCAGGTTCAACGACGCCCTCTCATTAGAGAGAAGATCAGGGTAATTGCAAAGGCATGTCTTTGCAATTACCCTGATCTTCTCCAATAGCCACTTGACTTACACAAGCATTCCAACTATCATTTAGCTAGTGAAACCTCATTACCGTTAGTTCGCTATCCCATGCAATGCCAGCACAGAAAACCAGACGCAACATAGAGAAAGGAGTGATAGTAGCTTTAGCCTGCTCGTTGCAGTGATTTGACGTTCCAATCACTAGTGTTCTGTTTTTGTAGCCTCAGGCTATGCATTTGCCTGAGCTACATAGTTTCCTGGGAGGTACAACTACATGGCAACATCCGTTGAAGGCAGCGGTGGCGACAGTCTGCGTTCCGAACGTATTGCGGGAGGCATTCTCCCCAAAGTGCTGAATACGTTTGACATGGTAGCTATTTTCATCGCAATCGTGCTGTTCATCAGTAATTCTTCCGTGATCGCGGGAGGGGCGGGACCATCCTCTTACGTTTACTGGATTCTAGGCTTCATTACTTTCCTTATCCCTGGCGCGATCGTGACAGGGCAACTTGGCCTGATGTTCCCTGGCGAGGGTTCGATTTATGTCTGGACGAATAAGGCCTTCGGTCCGTTTCTGGGCTTTTTCGCCGGTTTCTGCGCGTGGTGGCCTGGCGTGCTGGTGATGATCGCCACCGGCGACGCGGTCGTTTCGCTCATCTCGCAGTTGAACGGCAACTGGCTGCAACAACCCTGGCAGCAGGGCCTGGTAATTATCCTGGTAATCGCCTTCTCGCTCGTACTCTCCGTGCTGCGCTTCCGCGTGACGCAGAACTTCGTCAATATCATTTTCCTGGCGTATGGAGGCGCAATCGTGCTGGTTGGCATCGCGGGCCTGATCTCAGTGGTGGGTGGACATGCCGCCCCCGTTGATTATGCGCCGCATAACTGGTTGCCACGCGGAGCTACGGTCACGTTTTATAGCGCGGTGATCCTGGCTCTGCTGGGCATCGAAGTGCCTCTGAACATGGGCGTGGAGATACGCAATACGCGCGCGATTACCCGCTATCTGCTATGGGGATCAGTGGTTGTGATGGTTGCTTATCTGCTCGGCACATTTGGTGTTATGGCAGCGGTGCCAGTATCATCGACCAACCCCAACGTGATCGTGCAGGGTAGCCCGGCTGCCGTAGCTGCCGCAGTCACCAATTCGTTTGGCGGCGTGGGAACGATACTCGGCTACCTTGTCAACCTGATCTTCATTGGCTTCTTCATCTTCAACACGGCTGTTTACAACTACTCATTCGGGCGACTATTGTTCGTCTCCGGCCTGGATCGCCGTTTGCCATCTGTGATGAGTAAGGTCAATCGCAACCGCGTCCCCTGGGTAGCGGTACTGGTGCAGAGCATTATCTCTGCGGTGTTCACAGCCATCGCCTTTATTCTGGCTCCATTGGTGACAAATGCGCTGTCACCGACCAATCTTTCAACGGTGATTTACGACATCTTGCAGGCTGCCGTGACCGTAATCTGGTGTGTCTCGATGGTCATCCTGTTTGTAGATGTGATTATCATCCGTTTCAAGTTTCATGAAACGTTCGCCAGGATACGATTGGCTCCCGACTGGGTCTTTTATCTGTGCGCGGTGGTGGGCGCAATTGCCACAGGCTATGGAGTATATGCCACCTTCACTGGCCCCTGGACGCCCTTGCTGGCAGAGTCGCAATGGGTGCTATGGATCGGAGGCATTGCAGTGTTTTCTCTGATAGTAGCGGTGGTAATCTTCTTCGTTGGGCAGGCCACCATTAAGACCGATGTCACCGATGAGGAGATCATCGCTCAAGTGACTGGCGGCGCGGCTGGCGGCGGCAAGTAGATTCTCAAAATAGAAAGAAGCGGCCTGTCCACTGCGTGGGCAAGCCGCTTCTTTCTCCTATGGAACCTGATTAGCGGTACGATAGAGGCGCGGACTCGATGGAGCCGGTGTCCTCCAGAATTTTGCGCAACTGTCTGGCATCGAGCGTTTCGTGCAGGCGCAGATCTTTAGCGATACGATCAAGCGTAGCGCGATGGACTGTCAGCAGTTTTACTGCGCTGTCATAGGCCCACTTGACAATACGATTGACTTCTTCATCAATGATGGTGGCCGTTTTCTCGCTATATTCCCGCGAACCGGTCGCCAGCGATGTACCCGCGAAAGGGTCCTCACGTTCGCTGAAGGAGATAGCGCCGATCCGGTCGCTCATGCCCCAACGCGCCACCATCTGGCGCGCGATGGCCGTCACGCGCTGCAAGTCGTTTTCCGCGCCGGTGGTGATGCGCCCGATAGCCACCTGCTCGGCGGCGCGCCCACCCAGAGCCGTGACCAGTTGCGACTCCAGAAACTCTTTCGAGTAGTTGTAGCGATCATCCAGCGGCGTGTACTGTGTAACGCCGAGAGCCTGACCGCGCGGGACGATGGTAACTTTAGTGACTGGATCGACGTTCTCTGTCAGCAGACCGGTCAATGCATGTCCGCCCTCATGATAAGCGACGACGTTCAAGTCCTCTTCGCTCAAGACGAGCGGGCGTTCCGCGCCAATCAGGATTTTATCCAGAGCCTCCTCAAAGCAGTTTTGCGTGACGTAATCGAGGTTGCGACGCGCTGCCAGCAACGCCGCTTCGTTGACGAGGTTGGCGAGATCAGCGCCCACCATGCCAGGAGTGCTGCGCGCGACGGCTACAAGGTCCACATCTGGTCCCAGGGGAACATTCTTCGCGTGTATCTTGAGGATGGCAAGACGGCCATTCCAGTCGGGACGTTCCACCGAGACGCGCCTGTCAAAGCGACCCGGACGCAGCAGAGCTTTATCAAGTCCATCGGGGCGGTTGGTGGCAGCGATGACGACCACCGCCTGCCGCGTATCAAAGCCGTCCATCTCCACCAGCAACTGGTTGAGGGTCTGCTCGCGTTCGTCGTTGCTATTGATGCTGGAGCCGCGCTGGCGACCCACGGCGTCGATTTCGTCGATGAAGATGATGCTGGGCGCGGCTTTCTTGGCTTGATCGAAGAGATCGCGCACGCGGCTGGCACCTACACCGACCAGTACTTCCACGAACTCTGAGCCGCTCATCGAGAAGAACGGTACTTCTGCTTCGCCGGCTACCGCGCGCGCCAGCAGCGTCTTGCCGGTTCCCGGAGGGCCAACCAGCAGCACACCGCGTGGGATCCTGCCGCCGAGTTTCTGGAATTTGCCCGGCGTTTTCAAAAACTCAACCACTTCTACAAGATCATTTTTGGCCTCGTCCACGCCCGCCACATCCGCAAAGGTGGTGCTGGGGCGATCTTCCATGATGACTTTGGCCTTGCTCTTGCCGAAGCTGAAGATGTTTTGCTGCCCCTGGTTGGCGCGTCTGAAAATGAAGAAGAAGACGCCAATTACCAGCACCCAGGGCAACAAGTTGAACAGAATGCTCAAGAAGACGCTATTGTCAGAGGGCGTCTTGGCCTGGTAGCTGACACCATGCGCATTCAGCAGCGTAGTAAGATTGGGATCGCCATTGGTAAGCTGCGTAAAGTGGAAACTGCTGCCAGTTTTAGTGGTCCCACTCACATCGGTTATGGTTTGAGATGTTTTGAAATCGCCATTGGCGTCCTGCCCGCTAAACGTCACATCTTTGACATTGCCGGCAGTCACCTCCTGGTAAAATGTGCTGTATGGTATTTCAATCGCATTGGGGTTGCTATTGCTTGAACCCTGCGTAAAGAACTGGATCAAGTACCATCCCAATAATACGAGACCGAGTATGATTAAGGTACGCACAAGCAGCTTTGAACCCGAAGTGCGCGGCGGACCCCCGTTGCCATTGCCATTATTCCCGCCATTGGGATTTGGGGGCTGGGGATTGTTCGGCCTGTTATTGGGATTACGCTGGTACATATATTTGGCCCCGACATCCATAGATTTCGACCTGCTTTCTTATTTCGAACGGGCGCAATGATTGAGGCCGCTACGACCGATCGGCGTGTTTGATGCTCTATAAGGATAATAACTTGTTTTCGGACTACCCGCAAGTGCGAACGAAATAAACTGTGCCTTTCTCACAATGATTACACTATAGTATACGTACCAGAACATATAAAAGTTGACGAGTTTAGCAGTCATTTGCAGGGATTGCCAGACATATGTCCAATCGGCTAGATAGTGTATAATTTGAACGTATCGAAAAATGTTAATGCAGAGGTAAGATGTGGAACATTGTTATGCACTGATTGTTGGCATCGAACAGTATCAGGATGCGGCGCACTTCGCATCGCTGCCGTTTGCGCAGGCGGACGCGGAGGGTTTGTACCAACTGCTGATCGATCCTGAGCGCGGGGGCTGGCGAGCGGAACACGTTGTATACATAGCAGGTGAGAACGCAACACGCGACGAGATCGAGAGCCAGTTGCGCGAACTTTGCCTTGTGCGCGCCCAGCCGCACGATCTGATTTTGATTTATTTCTCCGGTCACGCGCTGCTCGATCCTGCTACGCAAGATGGCTACCTGGCTTTGCGCGCGACAAGGGCGGAACGGCCCGCCACCGGTCTGCATATCCCCACGCTGGTCGATCACTATTTGTGCGATTCAAAAGCCGGCAATATCCTGACCATCCTGGATGTCGCGCACACGGGCAGCGTGTGGAAACATACGAAGCCTTCTGAAGATGCCGCGCTGCTTTTCGGCCAATCACTGGGCGATTTGCCACGCGACAAAGGGCGCGTCATACTTACATCGCAGCGCCGGGGCGAAATATCGCGCGCGCAGATGGAGCAGGGACGCGGTATTTTCATGTCCCATTTGCTCGACGCGCTGGAAGGAAAAGCGGTCAATCCGCGCACAGGGAGTATAACGCTGGGTACGCTCTACGATTATCTTGACGAAACAATGGCACGCGACGAGGCGCAGTACCCGCAGAAGCTCGGCAATGAATACGGCGCGATGACGCTGATCGAGTGGGCGGAATGGAAAACGGCTTCCGCGCCACAAACGCCGGGCCGCGAACGCCGCGTGATAGGAGTCGAGGTGACGCCGCTGCATATTCTCACCGGGCATCACGGGCATGTCGATGACGTGGTGTTCTCACCTGACGGCGCTATGCTGGCCTCCTGCGGCGAGGATATGACGGTGCGCCTGTGGGATACCGCGTCGGGTACGCTGTTGCGCACAATCATGGGACACGAAGGGGCGGTCATGGGCGTGGATTACGCGCCCGATGGCAGGATGGTTGCTTCATGCTCCGAGGATAAAACGGTGCGCCTGTGGAATGCTCATTCCGGCGAGGCCATACAGGTATTACAGGGGCATAATAGCGCGGTCTGGACGGTGGCATTCTCGATAGATAACCAGATGCTCGCTTCCTGCTCCAACGATGAAAGCGTGCGCATCTGGAGTCCCGCGACGGGCGAAACGCTGCACGTTTTGCAGGGACATCATAACGTGGTGGTCGGCGTCGATTTCTCCTACGATAGCACGCTGCTCGCCTCCTGCTCTTTTGATAAAACCATCTGCCTGTGGGATATGCGCACTGGCACATTGCAACGCCGCTTGCGCTACAGCGACATTGTCTATGGCGTGGCGTGGTCGCCCGATGGCAACCTGCTGGCATCCTGTTCCGCCGATGGCTCCATCTGCCTGTGGGATACCACCAACGGCCAGCTTGCGCAAATCCTGACAGGCCATGACGGGGCGGTCTGGACGGTCGATTTCTCAGCCGATGGTCGCCTGCTGGTCTCAGGTTCAGAAGATGGTGCGTTGAAATTATGGGATGTGCGCCAGGGTCGCGCCCTGCAAACCATCAACCATCGTATCGAAGTTTATGGTGTAGTGTTCGGCGCAGATGGCCTGCTGGCAAACAGCGCCGAGGACGGAGCCGTGCGCGTCTGGCAAACCGAAGTGATTGAGGGGTAAATGACACGAGAGATGTAACAGCTTCGCTGTTACATCTCTCGTGTCATTTATTCACAGTTTCGATTGTTTTACGCACAATCTCCACAAAGTCGGGTTTGATGCTCGCTCCCCCTACTAATGCGCCGTCAATATCAGGATGAGCCATAAATTCACTGATGTTATCAGAGGTTACGCTGCCTCCATAGAGGATACGAATAGATTGGGCTGCGTCGTCACCGTACATTTCGCCGAAAAGCTGGCGGATATAGTGAATTACACCACCCGCGCCTTCTACGGTAGCGGCTTTGCCAGTGCCGATAGCCCAGATTGGCTCATAGGCGATCACCACCTCTTTCACCTGTTCAAGTGGCAAATGACCCAGACTATGCTGTGATTGGTTTTGAATGACTTCGCGTGTTTGTCCAGCTTCGTGTTGATCTGGGTGTTCTCCGATGCAGACAATCGGGCGCAAACCGTGATGCAGGGCAGCCAGCGTTTTCTTGTTGACCAGTTCGTCGCTTTCGCCAAAGTAGGCGCGGCGTTCGGAATGACCAAGAATGACGGTAGTGCATAGTTCGCGTACCATCGAGGGTGACAATTCGCCGGTAAAGGCTCCCTCTTCCTCGAAGTACATGTTTTGCGCTCCCAGTTCGAGGCGCGGGTATTGCTGTTCTTGCAGAACTTGATGAACAGCCGCCAGCGAGACGGACGGCGGACAAAGTATCGACATGATACGCGGGTGCGTTGAGATGAGCGGAGCCAGTTCTGGCACGATCTCCCCGGCGAAAGCGGCGGCTTGCCGGGGGCCATAGTTCATCTTCCAGTTACCTGCGATGATGGCGGTACGTGACTGTGTTGTCATGTTTTTTTATCCTGTAATGCCGCTACACCCGGCAACACGCGCCCTTCAAGGAATTCGAGCGACGCGCCGCCGCCGGTTGAAACATGTGTCATATGTTTTGCCGCGCCTGCCGCGTCCACTGCCGCCGCTGAATCGCCGCCGCCGATAATGGTAGTTGCGCCTGCCCGCGCGCGCTGCGCCAGAATGTCTATAATGGCATTGGTGCCGCCAGCAAAGGCGGGCCATTCGGCTACGCCCAGCGTACCATTCCACATGATGGTATGCGCGTCTGCCAGGGATGCGCGGAAAGCATCGCTGGTAGCGGGACCAATATCCAGTATGCGCCAACCCGTCTGTACAGCATCAGCAGCGACAACTTTATGTTGCGCGTCGGCGGCGAAGCGATCCGCCACCACCACATCAACCGGCAATAAGAGGGTCAGGTTGTTGCGGCGCGCTCCGGCCAGCAGGTTCCGCGCCATCTCCACTTTGCCTTCCTCGAACAGAGAATCGCCAATTTCATAGCCCTCGGCTTTGAGGAATGTGTTCGCCATGCCGCCGCCAATCAGCAGTATATCGACCATGCTGATGAGGCGTTCGAGTACCTTTATTTTGTCTGACACCTTCGCGCCACCTACGATGGCGGCAAAGGGACGCTGCGGATGCTCCAGCGCTGAACCCAGGAAATTGAGTTCCTTTTCCATCAGGAAACCGGCCACGCCAGGCAGGAAGCGCGTCACACCCTCGGTCGAGGCATGGGCGCGATGCGCGGTGCCAAAAGCATCATTGATGTAAAGTTCACCGAGCGCGGCCAGTTGTTGCGCGAAGGCGGGATCATTCTTTTCTTCTTGCGGATGAAAGCGCAGATTTTCCAGCAATAAGACCTGACCCGCCTGCAACGACCTGGCCTGCGCTTCTACCTGCGGCCCAATACTATCTGTCGCCATCTCAATCGGTCTGCCCAGCAGTTCGCTCAGACGTTGAGCGACGGGCGCAAGACTCAACTTCTCGACCACTTTGCCATCGGGACGGCCCAGGTGCGACATGAGGATGAGCGCGGCCCCATGATCGAGTACATACTGGATAGTGGGCAGGGCGGCGCGAATGCGTGTATCGTCGGTGATGCGCCGCTCTGCGTCGAGCGGCACATTGAAGTCGACGCGCATCAAGACGCGCTTGCCAGCGACATCAATATCGCGAACGGTCTTCTTATCCATGATGCTATTTTCCTAAAAGCCTTTTTGCGCAATGAAATGGGTCAGGTCGGCCACGCGGGAGGAGTAGCCCCATTCGTTGTCGTACCATGCAATGACCTTGACCATATTGCCGATTACCATCGTGGACAGGCCATCGATGATTGCAGAATGCGGATCGCCCCGGAAGTCGGTTGAGACTAGCGGCTCATCGGTGAAATCGAGAATGCCATTGAGCGGACCTGCCGCCGCGTCCTTAAATGCCTGGTTGACCTCGTCCTTGTTGGTCTCGCGGCGCAGGGTCGCCACGAAATCCACCACTGAGACGGTGACAGTCGGTACGCGCAAAGACATGCCATCGAAGCGTCCCTTGAGTTCGGGAATAACCAGTGCCAGCGCGCGCGCCGCTCCGGTGCTGGTAGGAATGATGTTGGCTCCGGCTGTGCGAGCGCGGCGCAGGTCTTTATGCACCTGGTCCAGGATGCGCTGGTCGTTGGTATAGGAGTGGATGGTATTCATCAGGCCCTTTTCGATGCCAAAGGTATCGTTGATGACTTTGGCGGCGGGGGCAAGACAGTTGGTGGTGCAAGATGCGTTGGAGATGATATTGTGTTTGGCCGGATCGTACATAAAGTCGTTGACGCCCAACACGATAGTCAGGTCTTCACCTTTAGCCGGTGCGGAGATGATGACTTTTTTCGCGCCGCCCTTGATATGCGCGGCGGCTTTATCGGCGTCAGTGAAAAGTCCAGTTGACTCGATCACCAGCTCGATGCCCAGGTCGCCCCAGGGAATCAGCGCCGGGTCGCGCTGCGAAAACACGGTGATCTTATGCCTGTTGACGATCAACGTATCGGCGGTGGCCTCGACCTCGCCGGGGAAACGGCCATAGGTGGAGTCATATTTCAACAGGTGGGCGTTGGTTTTTGTATCGGTCAAATCGTTCACGGCCACGACTTCGATTTCGCGGGGATAGCGTTCCAACAGAGCCTTCATCGATTGACGCCCAATGCGTCCGAAGCCGTTGATGCCTACACGAGTGGTCATATGCGTATGTTCTCCTTTTACGTGATGCAACAAATACATTTTGCTGCTCACACACTAGCGCCTGCGCGCGAAAATGTTTCATGTGAAACATTTCAGAAATGTCGAGGTTATAGTATCCTTTGTGCCTGCTATCAGAGTATCATCTGGAGCGAACCTTCATCAAGGCATGGTATCACAATTCACGCACATTTGTGGGGAAACAAGCGCGTTCCACGCCACGATCATTCAATGCACGGAACGGGAATAACGCCGATTGAGAAGCGGATGAAGTCGTCGCTATAGCCAAAGCCGGAACCCGGCACACCGGCGATGCCCGTTTTCTCAAAGAGCGAGAAGGCGTCTTCGCCCTGGCGCAACTGGCTCCAATTGTAAACGGTGGCATCATCGCCAAGGTAGATTTGTTTAAACAGGTTCTGCTGCTGGTTGATAAGGCGCAATTGAGCGCTCAGGCGTTCGCGCCGCAGACGGTAGAGGGCGCGCAGCTTTTCAATCAGCCAGGGGCGCGACTGGATGAGGCGATAATAGGCCATATAGCGTAGTTGCCATTCGCCGGGCAGTGAAGCCGTGCTATTGGACCAGCCAATGCCAAGCGCGGGCGCGAGTTGAGGATCGCCTATGGTCACATGGCCGAATCTTTCGCCTGTTAAGGTATACGATTTAGAGAAACTGCCGATAAAAATGCTATGTCGCAAAACATCAGGAGTGGCGAAAGTCTCCATACGCTGCATGTCCATTGCGGGTTCGGCTGTGCCGATATAGGCTAGATCGGCCAGTATATAAATGTCGCGTCCAGCTTCCCAGTATGGACGCAGCACAGCATAGAGCGCGCGAAGTTCGTCAGCAGTATAAGCAAAAGTGGTGGGATTATTGGTGATAGTGAGATAGATCAGGCTAATATCCGGCCATTGTTCGAGCAACGCGCCAAGCTCATCCGGCGTCAGCTTAAAGATGTGGCGCGCGTCGGTGCGGAAGTGACGCAATATATACCCAAACGAATGGGCCTGCCATTCAGGTACGTTGAAGCCAGGTTCTGGAAACAGGATCGCGGGAGCAGCATCGTTGCGCTCGCGCAAAAACTGGTGCATAGCGCGTAACACTTTATCGGTGCTATCCATGGCACCCATGCCCAGGTACACCTGCTCCTTTTCGACGAAGAGGCCCCACTGTTGCATATCTCCCGCCAGCCATGAACGCAAAAGCGGGTTGCCAACGCCGGGGATGTCATACACGCGCACATCAAAACGCTGTTGGAGTAATGCGCGCTCGCACTGCATCATTTCTTCGCGCA
Source organism: Ktedonobacteraceae bacterium (assembly GCA_050695155.1). GTDB lineage: Bacteria > Chloroflexota > Ktedonobacteria > Ktedonobacterales > Ktedonobacteraceae > CF-113. The sequence continues at coordinate 5,308 of JBOGTO010000037.1, read as the reverse complement.
GCCAGAGATAGGTTTCGCCACTGGCCGTATAACCGGACAATTGTTCACCGGGCAGAGCAACACCCAGTTCGTCGGCCAGCATACGATAGTCACCCGTTCCACCAGCCGCACCCTCACACTCGCTGACCAAGCGCAGGTTTACATCGCCAATAGTACGGTTGACAATCTCAGCCTGGATGATCTCTTCATCTATATGATAATCGCGGCATTGTTGTTCCAACTCGCCAACCATGCGAGCCATGACGCGAATTGGCCCGGCTCCCTGCATAATAAGGGGCCGGTACCGTTCTACCATCTGCTCGCGCAGCGTTCGCAGCAACGCATGTTGTTCCTCTTGAGTAAGGGATATATGTGGGAGATGCGAGGGTATATCAACAGAATGTTCGCGGGTAATTGCCATAATCTTCCCTCCAGTTGCGCTTACGTTGCGCAAATTTTCACGAGGCGCGCAATCTCCATTGATTGCTTCTACCTGACAGTGTAACACATTCTCCTGTGAGATGCCAAATGCAGAGCAACCAGGGGCAACATGCGCATCTAACCAATGTTTCACGTGAAACATATACCTATCAGGACGTTTCACGATTTCAATTATAAAAATGTTTCACATGAAACATTGAGAGTTATGCGATTTCCTCAAATGCTCCGGCATAAATGGCCTGTGCCAGCGCGTTAATATCGGGAGCCAGTACGCGGTCTTCTTCGAGTTTCGCTACAAAAGAACGCACAATTTCATAGGCATGTTGCGCTCCAACGCCGGGTTTCAACGGTTTACGAAATTCAAGTATCTGCGCGGCGCTCATCAATTCAATTGCTACCACCTGCCGCGCCTGCTCCAAAATACGCAGCAGCTTGTGCGCGCTGGTCGCACCCATGCTATTGAAGTCTTCCATGCCCGCCGATGTGGGGATAGAATCGATGCTGGCGGGATGCGCCAGTACCTTGATTTCATTGACCAACGACGCAGCCACGTATTGCGCGATCATAAAACCGGAGTTCAAGCCGGGGTTGGGAGTCAAGAAAAGGGGCGCGCCGCCCTCGTCCCAGTCATGCGGCCCCATCAAATTGAAGATACGCCGCTCAGAAAAACTCGCCAGTTGTGTCATAGCGATTGCCAGGAAGTCCAGCGCGAGTGCGAGCGGTTGCCCGTGAAAGTTGCCGCCGCTTAGCACGTCTCCATCGTCGGGAAAGACCAGAGGATTATCGGTAACTGCGTCCAGCTCGCGCTCGAAAACATTAGCGCAATATTCCAGTGCATCGCGTACCGCGCCCAGCACCTGGGGAGCGCAGCGCATCGTATAGGGGTCTTGCACTCTGGGACAATCAGCATGGCTAACATTGATCTCGCTGTGCGCCACCAATCGCCGCAAACGCTCCGCGCTGATTTGCTGGCCGATCTGCCCGCGCCGCCTGTGTATACGTTCATCCAACGGCACATGACTACCCATCAAGCCTTCGATACTCATGGCGCAGGCCACTTCGGCGGCACGCAGCAAGACTTGAGCATCATGTAGCGCCAGTATAGCGCTAGCTTCCATAAGATGAGTGCCATTGATAAGCGCTAATCCTTCTTTGGCATGAAGCGCAATGGGTGTGAGTCCCACGCGCTTGAGAGCTTCAGACCCGCTATACTTTTGCCCCTCGACAATAGCCTCGCCCTCGCCAATCAGCGTCAGGCCGAGGTGTGCCAGGGGGGCGAGGTCGCCACTTGATCCTACTGAACCACGCGAAGGAACCACCGGATAGACACGCGCATTGAGCATGGCGATCAGTTGTTGCACCACTTCGACGCGCACGCCCGAATTCCCGCGCGCCAGGCTTGCCGCCAGCAAGAGCATCATAGCGCGTGTCACCTCTTCGCTCAAAGGTTCGCCCAGGCCCGCCGAGTGGCTGCGCAACAGGTTATGCTGCAAATCCGTCAACTGCTCGTGCGGGATACGCACGCGACTCAAATGACCAAAACCAGTCGTCACGCCATAAACTTTGCGCCCTTCCTCAGCTAGCGTATCGATTACAGCACGCGCCGCCGCGATACGCGCCACCGCCTCACTACCCAGCTCAACCTGAGCATAATGCCGCGCCGCCGCGATTACCTGCTCAGGCATGAGCGCAAGTCCATCAAGCCTGATATGCATAGATTGTTTATATGAATGTTCCGTCTTCATCGCCGAAGTTTCCTTTCTGGCTACAGCGCCTCTTGCAAGCATTGTAGCAGATCAAGAGATGCAACGTAAACCTGGAGGCACAAACACAGAAGGACCTTTTTCAACCGATGAACGATTCAGAATCAGCGCTATTTGCCAGCTTTTCGGGCGTGACATCGCTGCGCGATCTCTGGTGTAGCGCAAGCCAGATGGTTAATACCCAGGTATTTCGCAAACCGATAGAAAGGCAAAGCAAATCTGCTACCGCCAATCCTGGCTCGGCCAGTTGAACACCATTAAAAAAACCAATGGCAGTACAAACAAAGAGGATACTTGCAATGAGAGGAAACAGGAAATGCCAGATCCAGTGTCCAAGCTCCATCTCGTCATGATGCAGGACAAGAATACGCCAACACACCTTTAGCACGAGAAAAATATTGAGGCCACCCAGAATCACTACGACACTACCAAGAATGTTTATACTTTGCAAAGGCATAACTGCCAGGCAAGAGATGATGAAGACCTGAGAATAGTAAATCAGGATAGGACTCACGAACGTTCGAAGCGAGTTTCTGGCCTGCTTTATAGAGAGGTTTGTACCAACCGCAATTGAGATAGCGACAAAGAGTAACCCTATCAGGGTCGCGGTTGCCGCTCCTGTCAGCATATAGAAATTCTGCCAGTCGCGTAAAGTAAGTACAGGAGTCATCAGGACCTCTTTTCTTGCCGCACATTCGCCGCAATCTGCGCTGTGGGCGCGGCTATCATTAATGCCAGCGTGACGATGAACAATGGAAGATTGACGGCGCGCGTGATTACCGTCAGTTGAGGCGGGGCCAGCAAAACCAGGAAGTAAAGGCACTGCGCCAGCCCTGCATATTTACCCCATATGGTTGAACCGAAGCGCACGGGATGAGCAAATATAAAATAGCTGGCTAAGGCAGCCAGCAAGGGCAGCAAAAAACGTGCCAGCATCAGTATACCTATCCAAAGAGGTAAAATGCTATTTTGAATGAGCATAACCGTTACAGCCAGGTAGAGACAAAAGTCTGCTTCGCTGTCGGTTATCTGACCAAGTTTGCTTTGTGTCTGTGTACGGCGCGCGATTTGCCCATCCAGTATATCGGTGGCAATTCCACACAGAAATACAATCAAGATAAGCGCGGTTGAAGTTGGCACACCACCCACAAGTCTACCCAGCAAGAATGAGGCAGTCAACCCGCGCAACTGTGTGCAAAAATTGGCAATGCCGGCGAACGGCAGCAGTGTACCCATCTCAGGCTGCCGATTCAATCCGAGATGCCAGTAAAGATCGTTGATCTGCCATGCCACGCAAAACAGGAAGCCTGGCAAGAGATGCAGCGCGATAGATGGTCCTTCTAATCTGAAACTGGCAACCAGTAGTATAAGGGCGAATGAGCCAAGCGTGAGGCTGACACGCCTCCATGAACGTTTCAAGGCAGGATTAGCATCAGCAGTATGACGCGACATTTTCCACGAGCGAGCGAGAAAACGCACCCACGCCATCAGGCTAAATTTCTCGTCGCGTAACGTCGTGAGCAGATCAACCACAAACCGGTTCTCGTTGGATAATGCCGAAGCCATGAGGGGTAATCCTTCAATAGAGAAAATGTTTCACGTGATACATTTTCTCTATTATGTGATATGCTGGGGCGAGGGCAGGTCTCCCTCCTGGCATATCACAAATAATCAGGACACGATAAGCACAGAATGCGCGAGGTTGACGCCGAAGTGGTAGCCGATTTCGTGAAAGTCCGCAATTGACCAGAAGGCCAGTTCGCCGCGTTTGCCCACTTCGATACTGCCGGTTTGCTCGTGCAAAGCCAGGGCGCGCGCGCCGTTAATGGTGGCTGCCGTCAGAGCTTCTTCCAGTGACATACCCATCGCGGACATTGCCAGACCCAGCATCATCTGCATGTTCTCACAGTACGAAGTACCCGGATTGAAATCGGTTGCCAGCGCCACATGCAGCCCGCGCTCCAAGAGACGCCGCGCCTGTGGATAGGGCGCGCGCAGTGTGTAGGAGCAACCGGGTAAGAGTGTTGCCACTACGCCGGCTTCGCGCATGGCGTCCAGGTCTGCATCGCTGGTGTAATCGAGATGATCGGCGGATGTTGCGCCCTGTTCCGCCGCTAGCCTTGCGCCGCCTGACGCGCTCAACTGATCGGCATGAACTTTGAGCAGGTAGCCTAGTTCCTTCGCGCGCGTCAGAATACGGCGGCTTTCGTCCAGCGAAAATGCCTCGCGCTCGCAAAATACGTCACAGAAACGCGCCAGTCCCGCGAACGAGGGCAGCATTTCTTCAATCACCAGATCGACATAGGCGTCGCGCTTATCTCTATACTCCGGCGGGACGCTGTGCGCCCCCAGAAAGGTTGGCACTACGCGCACGCGGCTGTATTCATACGCGGGGCTGGTCTCCAACGCATTCAGGTTGTTGATGATGCGCAGACAAGTTTGTTCTGTGACTTTATCCAACCCGTAGCCGGTTTTTACCTCTACCGTCGTAGTGCCATGATTGCGCATCGAATTGAGCCGCCCGGTTGCCAGTTCAGTGAGTATATGCGTATCCGCGCCGCGTGTGGCCTGCATGGTCGTCAAAATACCGCGCCCCTGAGCCAGCAGGGTAGCATAGCCGACACCCTGACGGCGCAGGTGGAACTCTTCAGAGCGATCTCCCGCGAAAACCAGGTGGGTGTGCGAATCCACCAGCCCAGGAGTAACAACCATACCCTGTGCGTCAATAGTAGTTATCTCACTTACAGAAGTGCCAACAGCGTGTTGGAACATCGGTTCGCTTTCGTCGTCACGCCCCAGCCAGACGATCACCCCATCATGCAGGGCAATTGCCGCTTTATCTATCACCTGTAAGGGGCCAGAAGCTCCCGCTACGGGTTGTTGCGCAACGGTGACAAGTTGCCCAATGTTGCGAATGACCATATCGGCCCGGATATGCGATTGTGATTGTGATGGATCAGGCATTATTTTATGCCTCCTCTGGAATGCAGTTTTTTGTTATGTCCTCCACGTTATAACACACGAAGCACGACCCGTCGAGTAGATAAGCACAGGTAAATTTGCCCTTGTAGCTGTAAACAACAGCATAATGTGTAGAGATGCGGAAAAAGTGCAGGCAAGCGAAC